>NZ_JBFRCS010000001.1:0-392053 GCF_052113185.1 Leifsonia sp. YAF41 | reverse complement strand
GTTCATCACCAGATGTTTCGGCGGCCATAGCGAGAGGGAAACGCCCGGTCACATTCCGAACCCGGAAGCTAAGACTCTCAGCGCCGATGGTACTGCAGGGGGGACCCTGTGGGAGAGTAGGACACCGCCGGACTTAACTTAGAAAAACGTGAAATGGCCACCCTACGGGGTGGCCATTTTGCGTTAAGCCGTACGCTTGTAAGAGCACGAGGTACGGCACCACAAATTACACAGGAGATACAACAGTGAGCCCTTCAGGATCCAATGGCAACGACCCCCGCGGCGGTGGCCGGGAGGACCGATGGTCCGGCGCAGGCCGAAACGACCGCTCACAGGGTGATTCCGGACGCTCCTCGGGAGCTCCGCACCGTGGTAACTCCGATCGTCCGTCCGGCTCTGGTGAGCGTGCTCCCTACCGCGGCAATTCTGATCGTCCGTCCGGCTCGGGTGAGCGTGCCCCGTACCGTGGCAACTCCGATCGTCCGTCCGGCTCGGGTGAGCGTGCTCCCTACCGTGGCAACTCAGACCGCACGAGCGCACCGCGCGACGGTGAGCGCAAGCCGTGGGAGAAGTCCGGCGAGCGTCCGGCTTACCGTGGCAACTCAGACCGTCCGTCCGGTTCGGGCGAGCGTGCCCCGTACCGAGGCAACTCTGACCGCACGAGCGCTCCGCGCGACGGCGAGCGTAAGCCGTGGGCCAAGGACGGCGAGCGTGCTCCCTACCGTGGAAACTCCGATCGTCCTTCGGGTTCTGGTGAGCGTGCTCCCTACCGTGGGAACTCCGACCGCACCAGCGCACCGCGCGATGGCGAGCGTAAGCCGTGGGAAAAGTCGGGCGAACGTCCCGCCTACCGCGGAAACTCTGACCGTCCGTCGTCTGGTTCCGGTGAGCGTAAGCCCTGGGAGAAGTCCGGCGAACGCTCCGAGCGTCCTCCGTACCGCGGAAACTCTGACCGTCCGTCGTCTGGTTCCGGTGAGCGTAAGCCCTGGGAGAAGTCCGGCGAACGCTCCGAGCGTCCTCCGTACCGCGGAAACTCTGACCGTCCGTCGTCTGGTTCCGGTGAGCGCAAGCCGTGGGCCAAGGACGGCGAACGTCCGGCCTACCGCGGAAACTCCGATCGTCCCGATCGCCCGGCCCGCCCTCCCCGCGACGGCGAGCGTTCTGAGCGTCCGGCCTACCGCGGCGGTGCAGATCGTCCCGGACACCACGGCGACAAGAAGCCGTGGGACAAGGATGGTTCACGCTCCGAACGCCCGCGCCGCGACTCAGATTCACGTGACGGCGACAAGAAGCTGTGGACTCGCGACGGTGCCCCGGCCCGTAACGACCGTGAAGCCCGCGACGCGCAGTACATCGCTGAAGAGGAGACAGCCGAGCAGCGGATGCAGCGCGAGCTGCGCCCGGTTCGCTCGCGTCACGATGACCCCTTCCTGCCCGATGACGTCTCCGACAAGGACCTCGACCGCATCGCGCGCAACGAGCTGAAGACGCTCACCAAGGACAACGCTGAATGGGTGGCCAAGCACTTGGCCATGGCTGTTCGACTCATCGAGGAGGACCCGGAGCAGGCTCACCTGCACGTCGTTTCCGCGGCCCGCCGTGCCGGCCGCATCGCGGTCGTTCGTGAGACGTTGGCCATCACGGCGTATGCCGTCGGCGACTACGCTCTGGCACTTCGCGAACTGCGCACCTACCGCCGGATCTCCGGCTCGAACGAACAGATCGCCCTGATGGTCGACAGCGAACGTGGCGTGGGACGCCCCGACCGTGCTCTCGAGCTCGGCCGTTCGGTTGACCGCAGCACGCTGCCCGCCGGCGTTCAGGTGAGCCTCGCGATCGCCATGTCCGGGGCCCGTCTGGACCTCGGCGAGACCGAAGCCGCTCTGCGCGAGCTTGAGATTCCGCAGCTCGACCCGAAGACCGCCTTCTCCTACAGCGCAGAACTGTTCTCGGCTTACGCCGAGGTGCTGGCCGACCTCGGACGCGAGCCTGAAGCTGAGAAGTGGATGACTCTGGCCGCTCGCGCCGATGCCGCATTCGGCGACGCTGCTGCCCTCGACGAAACCATCGAGATCATTGAAATCGATGAGGACGAAGAAGGCATTTCGCTCGACGACGAATTCGTTGAGTTGGATGAGGAATCGACGGACGAATCTGCTGAGGAGGTTGTTGAGGTCTCGACAGGCTCGACCACCGATGCTGCTGAAACCGTAGCGGTCGTTGAGGTTTCGGCCCCCGAGGCAGTCGAGGTCGAGAAGGCTCCGAAGGCTGAGAAGGCTCCGAAGGCTGAGAAGGCTCCGAAGGCTGAGAAGGCTCCGAAGGCTGAGAAGGCTCCGAAGGCTGAGAAGGCTGAGAAGGCTGAGAAGGCTGGGAAGGCTGAGAAGGCTGAGAAGGCTGAGAAGGCTCCGAAGGCTGAAAAGGCTGAGAAGTCCGTCAAGGTCGAGAAGGCTGCGAAGGCTCCGAAGGCTGTAAAGGTCGAGAAGTCAGCCAAGGTCGAGCAGGCTGCGAAGGCCGTTGAGACCCCCGAGGTCTCGACAAGCTCGACCACCGCGACGACCGACGATGACGCCAAGGCCGCCAAAGCCGAAGCAGCCCGCCTCGCGAAGAACGAGAAGGCTCGCATCGTTCGTGCCGAGAAGGCTGCGGCGAAGGCAGCTGCCGAGGCAGCCGACAACGCCGCGACGAAGAAGTAGAGAAGGGTGCTGAAGCTGGGGCGCAAGACGAAGGCGACAACGCCTCTCGACGGCGTCGAGGTTCTGCTCGCTGACCTCGATGGTGTCGTCTACGCCGGTCCGGCCGCCATTCCGTTCGCGGTTGAAGCGCTGAACCAGGCTGCCGAAACGATGCGCGTCGGCTACATCACCAACAACGCATCCCGCACCGATCAGTCCGTCGCCGACCACCTGACCGAACTCGGTCTGGCGGTCGCGGCGGCGGATGTCGTCACGTCGCCCCAGGCCGCCGTGCGTCTGCTCGCCGAGCAGGCGCCGGCCGGTTCCCAGATCTTGGTGGTCGGCGGCGAAGGGCTGGTCGTCGAGGTCGAGAAGGCCGGGTTCATCGTGACCCGGTCGGCCGACGACAAGCCGGCAGCGGTCATCCAGGGATTTGCACCCGATGTGGGCTGGGCGCAGTTGGCCGAGGCGGCCTTCGCGCTGAACAACTCAGCGGCTGACGGCGGCGAGGGCATTCCGTGGATCGCCACGAATACCGACTGGACGATTCCGGTCGCCCGCGGCATCGCCCCCGGCAACGGCACGCTCGTCTCAGCCGTGCACACGGCCGTCGGGCGCCTGCCGCTCGTCGCCGGCAAGCCGGAGGTCGCCATCTTCACCGAGGCGATCAACCGGTTCGATGCCAAGAATGCACTGTTCATCGGCGACCGGCTCGACACCGACATCCTCGGCGCCAACCGTGCCGGCATTCCCTCGGTGCTGGTGCTGACCGGCATCGACAAGGCCAAGCAGGCTTTGGCGGCCGATGCGAACTCGCGTCCACAGTTTCTGCTCAGCGACCTCCGCCAGCTGCACGAGCCCTACCCGGTGCCCGTGTTCAGCAAGGACGGATCGACGGCCACCGTCGACGGCGCGACCGTGCGCATCCGTGGCAATGACGTCGAGATCACCGCTGACGGCGACAACGGGATCAACCTGTTGCGCGCTGCCTGCGCCGTGATCTGGGCGTGTGGCCGACCGATCTACGGGTTGAACGTTCCGGAGCGACTGTATCTCGACCGGTAATCTAGACAGCATGGATTCCACCGAGATTGCTGCCGACGGCTCGTTCGACGCCTCGTTTGAAGCGGGGCTCGCCTCACGTCTGGGTGCGATCGACGACCAGCCGCTGGAGCAGCGTGCCGCGGAGTACACCGAGCTTCATGACCAGCTGCGCAGCCGCCTCGAGGGCGGCGACGTGCCGGCAGCGGCACGCCGATGAACGAGGTGATTCCAGCGGATGACGCGACCCCGGTGACCGAGCCGACGCCCGTCACCGAGGTTCGCCTGGACACCGCGCTCGTCGAGCGCGGCCTCGTGCGTTCGCGCACCGTGGCCGCCAAACTCATCGCCGACGGCCTGGTCACGGTTGATGGCAAACCGGTGGTCAAGGCATCCGCCAAGGTGCGTGAGAGTCAGCTGCTCGAAGTGGCTGGCACCGATCACTACGTGAGCCGCGGCGCCCACAAACTCATTGCGGCGCTCGACGCCTTCGAGATCCCGGTTGCCGGGCGCACGGTGCTCGACGCCGGCGCGTCGACCGGAGGATTCAGTCAGGTTCTGCTCGAACGCGGTGCTGCCCAGGTGATCGCCGCCGATGTCGGGCACGGTCAGCTTGCGCCGGAGCTCGCCGCCGACGAACGTCTGGCTCTGGTCGAGGGCTTCAACCTGCGCTATGCGACGGCCGAAACGATCGCCGCGGCATCCGGAGTCGCGACGCGCCCCGACCTCGTCGTCGGCGACCTCTCGTTCATTTCGTTGACGACGGTGCTGCCCGCCCTCGTTGCAACCGCGACCCCCGGCGCCGACTTCGTGCTTCTGATCAAGCCGCAGTTCGAGGTTGGAAAAGAGAGCATTCGGGAGGGCGTCGTCACCAACCCGGCGCTTCGAGCGGATGCCATCACCGGCGTGCTCTGGGCGGCGTTTGACCTGGGCCTCCGCACCAACGGCCTCATCGCCTCGCCGATTGCCGGTGCGGCGGGAAATCGTGAGTATCTGTGCTGGATCAGCACCGCATCCGACAGTAATCCGACAGAATGGATCGACCGGATCACCCGACTCGTGGGAGCGTGACGACATGACTGCAACGCCACGCCACATCCTCGTCGTCGCGCACACCGGACGCACCGATTCGCTCGATGCAGCGGTCACCGTCTGTGAGAAGCTGATCGCCGCCGGCGCCGTGCCGGTGCTCGACACGACCGAACGCGCCGACCTGCTGGCGTCGTCACCCGAGCTTTCGCGGCACCTCGGCATTCTGGGCGACGGCGTTGACGCCGACGAACTTGAGCTGGTCATCGTGCTCGGCGGTGACGGAACTATTCTGCGCGCCGCAGAACTCGTGCGCGGATGCTCCGCCCCGCTTCTTGGCATCAATCTCGGCCATGTCGGATTCCTGGCCGAAAGCGAGCGCGACGACCTCGACGTGGCGGTGCACCGCGCGCTCACCCGCGACTACACCGTCGAGGAGCGCATGGCGCTCTCGGTACGCGTCAAAGTCGGCAGCGACGTCGTCTACGAGACCTGGGCGCTGAACGAAGCGACCGTCGAGAAGGCCAGCCGCGAACGGATGCTCGAGGTCGTCATCGAGGTCGATGGCCGCCCCCTCTCGTCGTTTGGCTGCGATGGCGTCGTCATGTCGACGCCCACCGGGTCAACCGCGTACTCGTTCTCAGCCGGCGGCCCGATCGTCTGGCCGAGCCTCGACGCGCTGCTGCTCGTTCCGCTGTCGGCCCACGCGCTGTTTGCCCGGCCGTTGGTCGTCGGGGCTGATTCGTCGCTCGCCGTCGAGATTCTCGCGCGCAGCGACGGCACTGCGGTGCTCTGGGCCGACGGTCGACGCGCCTATGATTTGCCGCCCGGCGCCCGGGTTGTCGCCCGGAAGTCGAGTGTTCCGGTGCGTCTGGCGCGCCTGCACTCCGGACCATTCACCGATCGTCTCGTGAACAAATTCAACCTGCCCGTCACGGGCTGGAGGGGGCCTGTTGGCCGTGAGTAACACGCTGTCCTTGAACGGCCGGACGAACACGGCGGGGGAGCAGCCCATCCAGGTGGCCGTGAGTAGTGGGCTCTCCATTCGCAATCTGGCAAGCCGAGCGTTGGCAATGAACGGTGGACGAGCATGATCGAAGAACTGTCGATTCGCGACCTCGGCGTCATCGCAGAAGCCACCCTGCCGCTCGGCCCCGGTTTCACCGCAGTCACGGGTGAAACCGGCGCCGGAAAGACCATGGTCGTCACGGCGCTCGGTCTGCTGCTCGGCGAACGCGCCGACGCCGGCACCGTGCGCCAGGGCCAGGCCCAGAGCTGGGTCGAGGGCCGCTGGCTCGTCGACCCCTCCGGCGCCGTCGCCGATCGGGTGCGCGATGCCGGGGGAGACCTCGACGGCCCGGAGCTCATCCTCGGTCGTTCCGTCTCAGTCGAAGGCCGCAGCCGTGCGATCGTCGGGGGACGCAGCGCTCCAGCGAGCGTGCTCGGCGACCTCGGCGGAGACCTCGTCGTCGTGCACGGGCAGTCGGATCAGGTGCGCCTGCGCTCCTCCATCGCCCAGCGTGAAGCCCTCGACCGGTTCGCCGGCCCCGACCTCGCCACCGCGCTGACCAACTATCAGGCGGCCTTCCACCGCTGGCAAGCCAATCGCGTCGAGCTCGAGCAGCTCACCCGCGAACGCGACGACCGCGCCCGCGAAGCCGACGATCTGCGCGCGGCGATCGCCGAGATTGAGGCCGTCGCACCGCAGCGCGGTGAAGACACCGAACTGGCCGAGCGCGCCGAACGCCTCGGCAACCTCGAAGAGCTGCGGCTAGCCGCCGCGCAGTCGCGCGAGCTGCTCTCGGCCGAAGAGTCGGTCGACGATGTTCCGGATGCGACGGCGCTGCTCGACGCGGCACGTCGCCAACTCGAGCGCGCGGCCGGCCACGACCCCGCTCTACCTCCGATCGTCGAGGCGATCGCGAACGCCGGTTTTCTCGTCGCCGACATTGCCGCACAGCTGTCCAGCTACCTGGCCGGCCTCGACGCCGACGGAGCACGCGAGCTTGAGATCGTGCAGGAGCGACGCGCGGAACTCTCGGCCATTGCCCGCAAGTACCTCGGCGGACTCGACGAGGCCATCGACTTTCTCGACACGGGCAGCGCCCGGCTGGTCGAGCTCGACGGCGACTCCGACCGCATCGACGAACTCGAGAACGAGACGGAAGCCGACCAGCGCCAGGTCGACGAGCGAGCCGCCACCCTCACCGCATTGCGCGTGCGGGCCGCAGCGGCACTCGGCGGCGCCGTCACCGCGGAACTGAGTGCGCTGGCGATGCCCGACGCGTCACTGATCGTGGAGATCGACAGCCGTGACGAGGCCACCCTGACGGGTCGCGACAGTGTGAAGATTCTGCTTCAACCGCATGCCGGGGCTGAGCCGCGATCGCTCGCGCGCGGCGCATCCGGTGGTGAACTCTCCCGTGTGATGCTCGCGATCGAAGTGGTCATCAACGCGACAGACCCGGTGCCGACCTTCGTCTTCGACGAGGTGGATGCCGGAGTCGGCGGGGCAGCGGCGATCGAGATCGGTCGACGCCTCGCCCGCCTCGCCGAAACCGCTCAGGTGATTGTCGTCACCCACCTCGCGCAGGTTGCCGCCTTCGCCGGGAATCACCTCACCGTGGTCAAAGACAGCGACGGGGCGGTGACGGCGTCGAGCGTGAGGCAGCTGCAGGGCGAGGAGCGTGCCGCCGAAATGGCGCGTCTGCTCTCGGGCCTGCCCGACTCGGCGAGTGGCCTTGAGCATGCCCGCGAACTGATCGCTCTCGCGCACGCGCGCTGACGCGAACGCCGACTCCGTGTCGGCCACGGAGCCGACTCCGGCACCGACGAATCTTTGTCTGGAGTCGGCATCAATCTGGTCACACTGGGGAGACGTTCAGGGTCACGCCTGATAGGCTCGAGGCCCGTGGTGAACATTAAAAACGCGGACAACTCAGACGGCACTACCAAGCACATTTTTGTGACCGGTGGTGTCGTTTCTTCATTGGGAAAAGGCCTGACGGCAGCGAGCCTCGGCAATCTTCTCACCGCGCGGGGACTACGCGTCGTGATGCAGAAACTTGACCCCTACCTCAACGTCGACCCGGGAACGATGAACCCGTTCCAGCACGGCGAAGTCTTCGTCACCGACGATGGCGCCGAAACCGACCTCGACATCGGTCACTACGAGCGATTCCTCGACATCAATCTGAGCCAGGCGGCGAACGTCACCACCGGTCAGATCTACTCGCAGGTGATTGCCAAGGAGCGCCGCGGCGAGTACCTCGGCGACACCGTGCAGGTCATCCCGCACATCACCGACGAGATCAAGCGCCGCATGCGCTTGCAGGCCAGCGACGAGCTGCGCCCCGACGTGATCATCACCGAGATCGGTGGCACCGTCGGTGACATCGAATCGCAGCCCTTCATCGAAGCCGCCCGTCAGGTGCGCCACGAACTCGGCCGCAAGAACGTGTTCTTCGTGCACGTGTCCCTCGTGCCGTACATGAACGCATCCGGTGAGCAGAAGACCAAGCCGACGCAGCACTCCGTCGCCGCCCTGCGCTCCATCGGCATCCAGCCCGATGCCCTGGTGCTGCGCAGCGACCGCCCCGTCTCCGAGTCGAACAAGCGCAAGATCGCGCTGATGTGCGACGTCGACGAAGATGCAGTGGTCAACGCCATCGACGTGCCGAGCATCTACGACATCCCGACCATGCTGCACAACCAGGGTCTCGACGCCTACATCATCGACGCGCTCGACCTGGTGGCCGACGACGTCGACTGGACCAGCTGGCAGCCGGTGCTCGACGCCGTGCACGAACCCAAGTTCGAGGTGAACATCGGACTTGTCGGCAAGTACATCGACCTGCCGGATGCCTACCTCTCGGTCACCGAGGCGCTGCGAGCCGGCGGCTTCGCACACCAGAGCAAGGTCAAGATCCACTGGATCCCTTCCGATGAGTGTGAGACCGAAGAGGGCGCCGCGCACATGCTGGCCGACCTCGATGGCATCTGTGTTCCCGGCGGATTCGGCGTGCGCGGCATCGAGGGCAAGCTCGGTGCGCTGCGCTTCGCCCGTGAGAACGGCATCCCGACCCTCGGCCTGTGCCTCGGCCTGCAGTGCATGGTCATCGAATACGCCCGCAACAAGGCCGGCCTGCCCGGCGCTTCATCGAGCGAGTTCGACGAAGACACCGAGTTCCCCGTGATCGCGACGATGGAGGAGCAGATCGAGATCATCGCCGGCGGCGACCTGGGCGGCACCATGCGCCTCGGCCTGTACCCGGCCACCCTCGCTCCCGGTTCGTTGGTTGCCGAGATGTACGGCGCCAACGAGGCGTCGGAGCGTCACCGTCACCGCTACGAGGTCAACAACCGCTACCGCGACCAGATCGCCGAAGCCGGCCTCTGGTTCTCGGGCACGTCACCTGACCGCCACCTGGTGGAGTACGTCGAGCTCACCCGCGACCAGCACCCGTTCTACGTGGGCACGCAGGCGCACCCCGAGCTGCGCTCGCGCCCGAACAACGCCAACCCGTTGTTCCGTGGCTTGATCGGTGCAGCTCTTGACCGCCAGCAGGCCAGCCGACTCTTCGAAGTGAAGGTTGATGCCTAACCAGCCTCTTGAAGACGATCTCGCTCCGGCCCCCGTGGTCGTGAGTGGGGTCGTCTTTGCCGGCAAGATCTGGGATGTGCGCCGCGACGAGTTCGAGTACAACGGCTCGCCGATCGTGCGCGAGTACCTCGACCACCCTGGCGCCGTCGCCATCCTGGCGCTCGACACGCACGACCGGGTTCTGCTGATCAAGCAGTACCGGCATCCGGTGCGGGCGCGCGAATGGGAGCTTCCGGCCGGGCTGCTCGATGAGTTCGGTGAGAGCCCGCTCGACGGAGCCAAGCGCGAGCTGGCCGAAGAGACGGATGTCGCGGCCGACGACTGGGCCGTGCTCAGTGAGTTCTACACCTCGCCGGGCGGCAGCGACGAGGTCATCCGCATCTACCTGGCGCGCGGTCTCACCGAGCTGCCCGACCCGTTCGAACGCGTTCATGAAGAAGCCGACATGAAGATTCGTTGGGTGTCGCTCGACGACTGTGTCGATGCGGTACTCGAGCGACGCATCCAGAACCCGTCGCTGGTGATCGGCGTGCTCGCCGCGCAGGCTGCCCGCAGTCGTGGCTGGGCGAGCCTGGGTCCGGCCGACGCGCCGTGGCCACGGCATCCGTCGAACTGGAAAACCGGCGCGTGAACATCGAGGCGGCCGTGGATTCGTACCTGCGGCATGTCTCGATCGAGCGGGGGCTGGCCGCGAACACCGTCGCCGCGTACCGGCGCGATCTCGTCATCTACTCCGACTGGCTCGGCGTTGCCGGACTCGACGATCTGCGCGCCGTCACCTCGGCTCAAATCTCTGAGTTCGTGAGGTTTCTCGGCAGTCGCGAGGAGTCGCCGCTGACCGCGTCGTCGATCGCGCGCATCCTGTCGAGTGTGCGCGGATTCCACCGGTTTCTGCTCGAAGAGTCGCTGGTCGAGACGGATGTCGCGCACGACACGAAGCCGCCGAAGCTCGGCTCCCGGCTGCCGAAGGCCATTTCGATTGAGCAGGTGAACGCTCTACTGGCCGCCACCGACGGTGACGAGGTGCAGCAGTTGCGCGACAAGGCGCTACTGGAGCTGCTCTACGCGACCGGCGCGCGGGTGTCGGAGGTGGTCACGCTCAACGTCGACGATGTGCTCGAAGAGGATGTCGTGCGGCTGACCGGCAAGGGCGACAAGCAGCGGATTGTGCCGCTCGGCAGCTTCGCGCGGGTCGCCATCGACGCCTACCTGGTGCGGGCACGGCCGAAGCTGTCGGTGCGGGGGAGCGCGACACCGGCACTGTTTCTGGGGATGCGCGGCGCGCGAGTCAGCAGGCAGAACGCGTGGTTGATCATCCGTGCGGCGGCCGAGCGCGCCGAACTGACCGTTGAGGTGTCTCCGCACACGCTGCGGCACTCGTTCGCGACGCATCTGCTGGCCGGGGGAGCGGACGTGCGCGTCGTGCAGGAGCTGCTCGGGCACTCGTCGGTGGCGACGACGCAGATCTACACGCTGGTGACGGCCGACACCCTGCGGGACATGTACACGACGGCGCATCCGCGGGCCCGTTAGCCCATTCATTCGGTTGCGGTCCGTCTCGGGCGGGCTCACTGGCGATTGCACGCCCTTAGTCCGCCGAAACGGCGCCGCGCGGGTTGAAAACCACCACGCGCATTGAATTCAACCCGCGTGGCGGTTTTCGACCCGCGCGGCGCATTCGAGGCGTGATGGATGCGCGACGGGTCTCGACAGGCTCGACCACCGATTCGGTACCGGGCGGAGGTCTGGACGGGTGCGACCCCGAACGAGCCGAGCCCCGTGGCTAACTCAGGAAAAAAGAGGATGCGTCGCCGCAGCATCCGCAGAATCATGCGCGCAATTTCGGGAGATCGCTGGGATTTCCTGAGTTAGCCACATCTGAAGCACGAATTCGGGGCCGGACCGGGCCTGATGCGGCGATGCGCGCCATCCGGAGGCCGCTCTCTCGCTAGAATCGAGCAGGTAATTGGCTGCAGGACGGATAGAGGACATCTCAGTGGCGCGTAGGCAGGACAACCGGACAGAGCTCCCGGGGCTCGAAGTGAAGGCTGTCGGCCCCACCGGACGCCCGCTGCGAGAGTTTCCCGACCCGCGCCCCCTCAAGCTTCACGGTCCGGCCCGCATCATCTCGCTCTGCAACCAGAAGGGTGGAGTCGGCAAGACCACGACCACCATCAACCTGGCTGCGGCGCTCGCCGGCTACGGCCGCCGCGTTCTCGTCGTCGACTTCGACCCGCAGGGCGCCCTCTCGGCCGGCCTCGGCGTGCCCACCCATGACGTGGCCACCATCTACGACCTGCTGCTGAGCGGATCGAAAGACCCGTTCGACGCCATCCAGCACACGAACGTGCAGGGCCTCGACATCATCCCGGCCAACATCGACCTCTCGGCCGCCGAAGTGCACCTCGTCAACGAGGTTGCCCGCGAGCAGATTCTGGCCCGCGTACTGCGCAAGGTCTCGGCCGACTACGACGTCATTCTGATCGACTGCCAGCCCTCGCTCGGCATCCTGACCGTGAACGCCCTGACGGCGAGCCACGGCGTGCTCATCCCGCTCGAGTGCGAGTTCTTCGCGCTGCGCGGCGTCGCCCTGCTGATCGAGACCATCGACAAGGTGCGCGACCGGCTGAACCCGGCCATCGAGCTCGACGGCATCCTGGCGACCATGTACGACTCCCGCACGCTGCACTCGCGTGAGGTTCTGGAGCGTGTGGTTGACGCGTTCGGCAACCAGGTGCTCGAGACGGTCATCGGTCGCACGGTCAAATTCCCCGACGCCAGCGTGGCCGGGCAGCCGATCACCGATTTCGCTCCGGAACACCCGGCGGCCAAGGCCTACCGCCAGATGGCGCGGGAACTGATCCAGCGTGGCGCTGTCGCCTAACGCGGTCGAAACTCCCGCCTTCTCGGTGGCTCTCGGCAACTTCGAGGGCCCATTCGATCTGCTTCTCACCCTGATCGGCAAGCACGAACTCGACATCACCGAGATCGCGCTCAGCCGGGTCACCGACGAGTTCATCTCCTACCTGCGCGGCCTCGACTCGGCCGAGGAACTCGACCAGGCCACCGAGTTCCTGGTCGTCGCGGCGACCCTGCTCGACCTCAAAGTGGCCGGACTGCTGCCGCTCGGCGAGCTCGTCGACGCCGAAGACGTGGCCCTGCTCGAGGCACGCGACCTGCTCTTCGCCCGGCTGCTGCAGTACCGCGCGTTCAAGGAGGCGTCGGCCTGGTTCGCCGGACAGCTCGAAACCGAATCCGCCCGGCATGTGCGCTCGGTGCGGCTCGAAGAGAAGTACCGTCAGCAGACCCCCGAACTGATTTGGACGCTCACCCCGGCCGACTTCGCCGCCCTGGCCACCCTGGCTTTGACGCCGAAGGAGCTACCGAGCGTCGGCCTCGACCACCTGCATGCGCCGCTGGTCAGCATCCGGGAGCAGGCCGCGCACGTCGTGGCGATTCTGCGTGCCGCCGACACCGTGAGCTTTCGCGAGCTGATCGTCGGCGCCGACCAGAAGGGCGTCGTCATCGCCCGCTTTCTGGCCGTGCTCGAGCTCTACCGGTGCGGCGCGCTCTCGTTCGAACAGATTGAACCGCTCGGCGAGCTCAGCCTGCGCTGGTGCGCCGAGAACTGGTCAGAAGAAAACCTCGCGAACCTCGGAGCCGACTATGACAACTGACAACGCGACAACCGACAGCGCGATCGCCGGCAACACCGCGACAACGGATGCGACATTCGCCGACCGCGACTCGGCCCTCGACCGCAAACTCGAAGCCATCCTGATCGTGGCCGACGAGCCGCAGAGCCTGGTTCACCTGGCCAGCGCCCTCGACGAACCGCTGCCCGTCGTGCGCGCCGCGGTCGCCCGCCTCGTCGCGGATTTCGACGGCGACGGCAATGGCTTCGGCGGCACCGTGCGCCGCGGCTTCGAACTGCGTGAGGTCGCCGGCGGCTGGCGCATCTACGTGCGGGCGACGCACGATGAACTGGTCACCGACTTTGTGCTCACCCAGAACCCGAGCCGGCTCTCGCAGGCCGCCCTGGAGACACTCGCGGTGATCGCCTATAAGCAACCGATCAGCCGCGGGGCGGTAGCCTCAATCAGGGCCGTCAACGTCGATGGAGTGGTACGCACCCTCCTCGGCCGTGGTTTGATCACTGAGGCCTTCACCGACAGCGAGACGGGTGCGATCAACTACGCCACCACAGACTTGCTGCTGACCCAGCTCGGAATCAACTCGCTCGACGAGTTGCCACACTTATCGCCGTTGCTCGATGACGGCGCAGAAGGATTTGAGGATCTACGATGACCAGCGATTTCGCACCCGACGCCGGCAACCCCGAAGCAGCCGTAGACGGCGTACGCCTGCAGAAGGTGATGGCCTCCGCCGGAGTCGCCTCCCGCCGCGTCTCTGAAGAGATGATCGCCGCCGGGCGCGTGCGCGTGAACGGCAAGGTCGTGACCGAGGCCGGGCGTCGGATCCACCCGGAGACCGACGAGATCGCCGTCGACAACATCGCCGTGCAGCTCGACACAAGCCGCCGCTACCTGATGCTGAACAAGCCGGTCGGCGTCGTGTCGTCGATGCAAGACGAGAGCGGTCGCCCCGACCTGCGCGAGTTCACCAAGGACTACGAGGAACGCCTCTTCAACGTGGGACGCCTGGACGCGATGACCAGCGGCCTGCTCATTCTCACCAACGACGGCGACCTCGCCCACGTGCTCGCGCACCCCTCGTTCGGTGTGACCAAGACCTACATCGCCAAGGTCGAACGCCGTGTCACCGCGCAGACCATCGCCGCACTGCAGAACGGCATCGAGCTCGAAGACGGCCCGATCGCGGCCGACAAGGCCCGCGTGCTCACCGGTCAGGGCGGCGACGGCTTCAGCCTCGTCGAGATCACCCTGCACTCCGGTCGCAACCGCATCGTGCGTCGCATGCTGGATGCCGTCGGTCACCCGGTCGTCGACCTCGTGCGCCGCCAGTTCGGCCCCCTCAACCTCGGCACTTTGCGGGCCGGCGCCGTGCGCGACCTCACTAAGGTTGAACTCGGCGAGCTGCTCACGGTGTCGCGTGCTGCGCGTCCGGCGCAGGGTGCCGCAACCCCGGCCTCCGACAATTCAGACGCCGCCAACTAAGCAGCCCAACGGCTGCAGTCAGCAGCGAGCTGGCACCAGTCAGCACTAGCCAGCAAGCTTCACACAGCAAGGAGAACGTGAGTGGTGGAGAGTCGCCTCGTCGGGCCGGTTCGCATCGTCGGTGTCGGCCTGCTCGGAACCAGCGTGGGCCTCGGCCTCCGCAACCGCGGCATTGAGACGATCCTCGCCGACGCCTCGCCCACGAACCTCAGCATCGCCATCGACTACGGGGCCGGCCGTGCCGCCCGGGACGATGACGAACCGCAGCTGATCGTGGTCTGTGTTCCGCCCGATGTGACGGCCGAAATCGTCGCGCGCGAGCTCGACGCGTTTCCGAACGCGATCGTGACGGATGTCGCCAGCGTCAAGCTGGCCCCTCTGGCCGAACTGCGGGAGCGAGGCGCCGACGTGTCCCGTTACATCGGCTCGCACCCGATGGCCGGCCGGGAACGCGGCGGACCCCTCTCGGGCCGCGCCGACCTGTTCATCGGTCGCCCCTGGGTCGTTGCCGCGCACGGCGGCATCAGCTACCAGAAGGCCAATGCGATCGACGATCTGATCCTCGACCTCGGCGCCGTGCTCATCGAAATGACCCCCGAGGAACACGACAGGGGAGTGGCGCTCGTCTCGCACGTTCCCCAGGTGATCTCCACGATCCTCGGCCGCCAGCTCGCTGACGCCCCGCATGCGTCGCTGAACCTCGCCGGTCAGGGCGTGCGTGATATGACCCGTCTGGCCGCGAGCGACGCCGACCTCTGGGTGCAGATTCTGGGCGCGAACGCGAAGCCGGTGCGGGATATCCTGCTCAGCTACCGCGACGACCTCGACCGGTTCATCGACGCGCTCGCCGACCCGGCCGCGCCCGGCGCGCGTCGCAAGGTGGCCGAGGAGATGATCGGTGGAAACGCCGGCGTCGCCCGCCTGCCCGGCAAGCACGGTCACGACCGCCAGTTCTCGTCGATGATCGTGATGATCGACGATACCCCGGGCCAGCTCGCCCGGCTGCTGCACGAGATCGGTGAGATCGGGGTGAACCTCGAAGACCTGCGTCTCGAGCACTCGCCCGGTGCCGAGATCGGCCTGGTCGAAATTTCTGTTCTACCCGAGGTGGTCGCCCGCCTCACCGATGAGCTGGCCGCGCGCGGCTGGCGGATTGCCGGATAACCGTATGACCCTGAACACCCACACGACTCCCGACGACGTTCCCATCGTCGTCGCCATCGACGGACCGGCCGGCAGCGGCAAGTCCAGCGTCAGCAAGGCGGCGGCCCATCGCCTCGGCTACGCGTTTCTCGACACCGGCGCCGCCTACCGCGCGTTCGCCTGGTTCGCGCTTTCGCGGGGCATCGACATGAGCAATGCGGATGCTGTCGCGACGTTGCTGGTGGACTTCGACTACTTCATCGGCACCGACCCCGACGACTACATCGTGCAGGTCGGCGACACCGACGTGACCGACGCCATCCGTGAGCCGCGGGTGACGTCGGCGGTCAGCGCGATCGCCAAGGTTCCGGCCGTGCGCGAGCACCTCACCAACCTGTTCCGGCGCATCGCCCGCGACGTGCTGAAGCCCGGAATTGTGATCGAAGGCCGCGACATCACGACCGTCGTGGCGCCCGGCGCCGACGCTCGCATCCTTCTCACAGCATCCGAAGAGGCTAGAATGGCTAGGCGCTCTCTGGAAATATCGACCCAATCGGCCGAAACAGTAGCAGAACAGCTGCGATCGAGAGACTTGGCTGACTCGAAGGTTGTCGAGTTCATGAGCGCCGCAGACGGTGTGACCACCGTCGACTCCACCCATCTCGACTTCGAGCAGACCATTGACGCGGTCATCGACGTCATCACCACACGTACCGCGAGGAACTCGCATGAATAGCAACGATTACGACGACACGAGCCCCGAGCTCGTCGACGACGAGCTGGCCGACAAGCTGGCGAACCTTGACGAGGAATTGGAAGTAACCCGCGCCGCGGCGTTGCGTTCCGGCCTCGACGACTACGAACTTGATGAAGAGGACTTCGACGTTCTCAACCTGGCGACGGAGGACCCCGACGCCATTCAGTACCTGCCGGCCCTGCCGGTCATCGCCATCGTCGGCCGCCCGAACGTGGGCAAGTCGGCACTGGTGAACCGTATCCTCGGCCGCCGCGAGGCAGTCGTCGAGGACACCCCCGGCGTCACCCGTGACCGCGTCACCTACAAGGGTGAGTGGAACGAGCGCCGGTTCAGCCTCGTCGATACCGGCGGCTGGGAGCCCGACGCCAAGGGCATCGACGCATCCGTCGCCATGCAGGCCGAGATCGCGATCGACCTCTGCGACCTGGTCATGTTCATCGTTGACTCCAACGTGGGCCCGACCTCCACCGATGAGGCCGTCGTCAAGATGCTGCGCAAGAGCGGCAAGCCCGTCTTCCTCGTCGCCAACAAGGTCGACGACATCCGTCAGGAGCCCGAAGCGGCCAACCTGTGGGCGCTCGGCCTCGGCCAGCCCTGGCCCGTCTCCGCCCTGCACGGGCGTGGCGTTGCCGACCTTCTCGATGCAATCCTGCTGGAACTGCCCGAGATCTCGAACGTTGCCAAGCAGGAAGTCGGCGGCCCGCGTCGCGTCGCCCTGCTCGGCCGCCCGAACGTGGGCAAGTCCAGCCTGCTCAACAAGGTTGTCGGCGAAGAACGTGTCGTCGTCAACGAGATGGCCGGCACCACCCGCGACCCGGTTGACGAGCAGGTTGAGCTCGGCGGCAAGGTGTGGCGTTTCGTTGACACCGCCGGCATCCGTCGTCGCGTGCACCTCTCGCAGGGCGCCGACTTCTACGCCTCGCTGCGCACCAGCGCCGCGCTGGAAAAGGCCGAAGTTGCCGTCGTTCTGATCGACGTCACCGAGGTCATCAGCGAGCAGGATGTGCGCATCATCGACCTGGTTCTCGAGTCGGGCCGTGCGCTCGTGCTCGCGTTCAACAAGTGGGACATGATCGACGACGACCGTCGTCGCTACCTCGAGCGTGAAATCGAGCAGGACCTGGCCCACGTGGCCTGGGCCCCGCGCGTGAACATCTCGGCTCGCACCGGTCGCCACATGGAGAAGCTGGTTCCGGCCCTCGAGGTCGCTCTCGAGTCGTGGGACACCCGCGTCGCCACCGGCAAGTTCAACGCCTTCCTGGCCGAGCTCGCCGCGGCACACCCGCACCCCGTGCGTGGTGGCAAGCAGCCCCGCATCCTGTTCGGTACGCAGGCGTCCAGCCGTCCGCCGACATTCGTCATCTTCACCACCGGGTTCCTCGACCCGGGGTACCGCCGCTATATCACGCGTCGTCTGCGCGAGATCTATGGATTCATCGGCAGCCCGATCAACATCAGCATGCGAGTTCGCGAGAAGCGCGCGCGCAACAAGTAGCCTCTGCTACTACCGGTGGTCGAGCTTGTCGAGACCACAGGAGCCCGTCTCGACTTCGGTCGGGGCGGGCTCTTCTGCGTCTCCCTCCCGTCTCCGTTGATCGAGCCTGTATCCATGCCGTTGATCGAGGAGCAGCCGACGCAGGAGGCCGCGTCTCGAGATCTCGTGAGTCGATCCTTGAACGTGGGTCGCGTCTGAGGATTGGCTCGCGGGATTTCGAGACGCGCGCTCGCAGGCTCGCGTGCTCCTCAATCACCGGTCCCACGTAATGTCCTGTCACACTCCGCAGGGAGCGCGGCGGCTGGCGTAGCGTCGGCAGCATGCATCCGGTCGTCGCTCTCACCCTCGTGCTCGGCCTGGTCGCCGTCGCGACCGGGCTCGGGCTGGTCTGGCGCCGCCAACAGGGTCGGTTTCGAGTCATTGCGTCCGAGTTGATCCGCCCGACGGATGTCGCCAGTTCGGCCGCGTTCGGCGCCCGCGCGACGCTGCTGCAGTTCAGTACCGACCTCTGCTCGCGCTGCCCGGGCACGCACCGGTTGCTCGGCGCGGTGGCAGACGCCCGACCCGGCGTCGTGCACCTCGACATTGACCTCACGCACCGCGCGGATCTCGCGAACCGCTTCAACATTCTGCAGACACCGACGACGATCGTGCTCGACGGGTCGGGGCGCATCCGCGCCCGGATCAATGGCGTGCCCAACCGGGGCCAGCTCACCACGCAACTCGACGACCTTGTCAGGAGTGACCATGTCCACAGCGGCTAATACATCGGGAGCCGGTTTGTCGGGCGGCACGCAGGGCAGCGCGCAGGGCAACGCGCAGGAAAACACGCAGCGCAGCGCGGGGATCGACCCGCGCGGGCCTCGGTTCAGCGCGGCGATCACGGCCGTGCTGCTGCTGGCGGTTGTCTTCTTGGCGCTGGTGGGGGCATCCGTCGCGGCGTTGGTGCTGCTCGCGGTAATCGCGGCACTGTTCGCGTGGGGTGCGTTCGCCGGGGTGAAGCGTCACCCCTACGGGCTGCTGTTCCAGAAGCTGGTGCGGCCGCGTTTGTCGCCGCCGACCGAGCTGGAAGACTCTGCTCCGCCGACGTTCGCGCAGGGGATCGGGCTTTTCGTGACGCTGATCGGTGTTGTGCTCGGGCTCCTCGGTGTGGCGCCGGCCGTGCCGATCGCGGCGGCGGCCGCCTTTGTGGCGGCGTTTCTGAACTCCGTATTCGGCTACTGCCTCGGCTGCCAGTTGTACCTACTGCTGGTGCGGGCCGGGGTGCTCGGGCGGGTGCGCGCGGCCTGATTGATCTCGGTGGTTGAGGAGCGAGCGCCAGCGAGCGTCTCGAAACCTCGTGCGTCGGCCCTCAGACGCAACCATGGTTCAGAGATTGGCTTGCTGGATCTCGAGATGCGGCCTTCTTCGTCGGCTGCTCCTCGATCACCGACCAGCTCACTCACTGGCGGGCAGTGCCTCTGAACAACCCCTGCGCCTGCGCCTTCTCCTGCGCGCGAGCCAGCGCCACGTCGGGTGACATGTCGGGCATGGGAAAGGTTCCGGCCCTGATCGCTTCGCCCAGCTGCACGAAGTCCGCATGCGACTGATCGGCGTAGGCGTGAGCCCACTCGGCAATCGCATCGGTGAAAGCATCGGAGTTGCCAATGTAGCCGGCGGCAAATGCCCCATTCGGACTCTGCGAGTGGGCACGAGCCAACAACCGACCGCAGGCGTCGACATAGTCGAGAAAGGTGTTGCGTTTCAGCGCCTCAATGTCGATCGAGACGTTGCGGTCGCGAAACTGCCGAACGTAGAAGCCGAGCCCGATGCCCGTGAAGTAGCCGAGGAACGGGTCAGAAACCGCCTGCAGGATGCGTTGGTTGGCGACGACTCGGAGGCCGTGATCCGCGGTGAGGGACTCCGGTTCATTGAGGTGGGAGACGACCGGCTCGATGCCGCCATACTCGTTGAGCACCGAACGCCCGGCCTCCTTGATCTGCAGGATCAGACCCTCGCCGCTTGGCCCGGTGAGCACGACGATGAAGCAGCGGGTGCCGACGCTGCCGACCCCGACAACGCGGCGCACGATATCCGTCACGGTGTACTGAGAGAGCAAGAAGGCGATGTCGGGCGAGACCGAGTGCCGGTAGGTCTCAATCATTTCCTTGACTTGCAACTCGTAGTCCGGAGGGACGTGGGTCAGGGTCGGTGGTCGCTCGACGATGGAGATCGTGCCGTCGTCGCCGAGTTCGGTGATCCGGTTGAGCTCCCGGGCGGAGGTGCGACGTGCTGAAGCGGTGAGCGCCTGATCGACCACCAGCTGGGTGTCTTTGCCGTAGCGAGAAGAACCCGGGTTCACCTCGGCGCGGCGGTAGTAGCGCTCGAGGGTGTCGAGTTCGAGCATCTCGTTGAGCCCCAGCCGATACGCGGTGGCCGCGGCTTGTGCGGCTTCGCGCACCTCGCGAGACGAGAATCCCTTGTGTCTGCCGGCGATGACGACGGAGGTGACAAAGCGTTTCACGTCCCACTCCCACGGGCCGAACGCAGCCTCGTCGAAGTCGTTCAGGTCGAAGACCATCGTGCGTTGCGGCGAGGCGAAGAGCCCGAAATTCGAGATGTGGGCGTCACCGCAGAGCACCACACCGGCACCCGTCGTCGGGGCGCCGGCGAGGTCGGCGGCTTGCAAAGCGGCGGTGCCGCGGTAGAACGCGAACGGGTTTTGCATCATCCGTTCCAGACGCAGCGGCACGAGCCAGGGCAGCCGGCCCTCGTTCTGCTGGCGCAGGATGTCGAGCGGATCGCGCCCGGCATCGGCGGTGTACTCGGAATGGGCCGTTCGTGGCAGTGCCTGTCGGGCCTGACGGCCGGCCTTCAGTCGATCATCCAACGTGGTGATGGGCGGGTGCTCGAACCTGTGCCGCGAGGAGGAATCGTTCATTTCGCCCGCCTTTCGCCGATGAAGGGTGTGGATCAGGGTACTCCCACTGATCCCCGGATTGCACGCCTTTGATTCGACATCCGCTCGCTCGATCACCGGAACCACGCAATGTCTTGTCACCCTCCATCGGGAGCACAGCGGCTCGCGTAGCGTCGGCAGCATGCATCCGCTCGTCGCGTTCACCCTCGTGCTCGTCTGGTCGCCGTCGCGACCGGGCTCGGCCCGGTCTGGCGACGCCAGCAGGGTCGGCCGACGCTCGAGACCCCGTGAGCCGACTTTCGGACGCGGCCCAAGTCCGGGAATTGGATTGCGAGGTCTCGAGATGCGCGCTCCTGCGTCCTATGCTCCTCGACCAATGAGATGGTCAGAGGCTGCCGGGGGGCGCTTTCGAGCGCACCACAGCCTCGTGCGCTCTCTCCTGGGCCTGAGCCCGGGCGAGAGCATCCTCTATCGTTCCTTCTGGCAGAGTGAACGTTCCCGATTCCATCGCTTCGGCCAACTGCACGTAGTCGGCGTACGACTGGTCTGCGTAGGCCTCGGACCACTCGGCGATTGCGGTGTCAAAGACATCTGACCCGCCGAGATAGCCGGCGACGAATGCCGCGTTCGGGCTCTGGGAGTGTGCCCTGGCCAGGATGCGGCCGCAGGCATCGGCGTAGTCGAGAAAACTGCGGCGCTCCAGCGTATCTACGTCGATAGAGACGTTTCGGTCGCGAAACTGTCGAACGTAGAAGCCGAGATCGGAGGCCGTGAAGTAGCCGAGGAACGGGTCGGAAACCGCTTGCAGAATGCGTTGGTTGGAGACGACTCTGAAGCCATGGTCTTCGCTGAATGTCTCCGATTCCCGTAGGCGGCTAGCGACGGGTTCGACACCCCCGAACTCATTCAGCACCGAACGGCCGGCCTCCTTCACCTGGAGGATCAATGATTCGCCGCTGGGACCAGACAGCACGACGATGAAACAGCGGGTGCCGACGCTGCCGACGCCGACCACGCGGCGCACGGCATCCGTCACCGTGTACTGAGACAGCAGAAACGCGATATCGGGCGAAACCGTTTGCCGATAGGTCTCGATCAGACCTTCGACCAGGCCCTCGAGCTCTTCGGGAAGGTGTGTCAGCGTGGGCGGCTGCTCAATGATCGAGATCGTCCCGTCGTCTGTTCGCTCGGTGATCTTGTTGAGCGTTCGGGCCGAGGTGCGCCGCTCTGAGGCTTTGATCGCCTGCTCGATGACCGAGCGGGTCTCTTTGCCATAGCGCGAAGACGCGGGATCGACTTCTGCTCGCCGGTAGTAGCGTTCGAGGGTGTCGAGTTTGAGCATCTCTTCGAGCGCGAGCCGATAGGAGCTCGCAGCGACCAATGCTGCTTCGCGCACCTCGTCGGGGGAGTAGCCCTTGTGCCGGCCGGCGATGACGACGCTGGTCACGAAGCGTTTCACGTCCCATTCCCAGGGACCGAACGCTGCTTCATCGAAGTCGTTCAGATCGAAGACCATCGTGCGCTGCGGTGAGGCGAACATGCCGAAATTGGAGATGTGGGCGTCGCCGCAGAGCACCACACCGGCGCCGGATGTCGGGGCATCGGCCAGATCGGCGACTTGCAGGGCGGCGCTGCCACGGTAGAAGGCAAACGGGTTGTCCAGCATCCGTTCGAGACGCAATGGCACGAGCCACGGCAGGCGAACTTCATTCTGCTGGTGCAGGATGCCGAGCGGATCGCGGTCAGGATTGGCCTTATAAACGGACTGCGAAGATCGCGGCATTGCGCGTCGGGCGCGACGGCCCTCTTCGCGGCGTTCCTCGGCTGTGGTGATGGACGAGTGGTCGAACCGAAGTCGCCCGAGTGTTTCCTCCATGGCGCCTGCTTTCTCTGCGAGGGGCGGTGATGGGGCACAGGCTACTCCCGTGGCGGGGTGGGACGCATCGGCCTCGTCGGTGATCGAGCGTGTCGAGACATCAGCCATTTCGGTGGTCGAGTTTGTCGAGACCCCTGCCATCTCGGTGGTCGAGCTTGTCGAGACCTCTGCCATTTCGGTGGTCGAGCTTGTCGAGACCTCTGCCATCTCGGTGGTCGAGCTTGTCGAGACCCCCGCCATCTCGGTGGTCGAGCTTGTCGAGACCCCCGCTGGCCGATCTTCGGAGCATTAGTCGCGTCTGCATGTCAACCCGCGCAAACTCGAGAGGGTCGATCACCGGTGGGTTAACGCACAAGGCGGCCCCGCGCTTTCGCGCCGGGCCGCCTTCGTCAGATCTGGTTTAGGCCTTGGTGTCGCCTTCGGTCGGTGCTGACGGCGTCTCGTCGTCGGCAACTGCGGGAGCGTCAACCGTTGCTGTTTGCGCCGCCGAAACGGGCGTCTCCGGGGCCGTGAACGCAACCGCCGGAGCAGTCGCGGTGGGCGCCGCGATGACGATGTCATCATCCGTGTCGGCGAAGTCGGCTTCGCTGACAGCGGCCGTAACGGCTGCCGAACGTGCGATCACGAACGACACAGCGTGAATGGCCAGGGCGATGAGCAGGCCCAGTACGCCAACACCGATGAGGGTGGCGCCGAGTGAGCTGCCCGACTGCAGGGTGAAGAGCTTGCCGTAGTCGGCCGACTGCTTCGTGTAGAGGTCGGCCTGGCCGGAGTTCGACGAGGTCATGAGCACGTAGCCGACGAGGCCGACAACCACCGAGGCCAACCACAGAATGGCCAGCGAGTAGTTGGTTTTCGTCGGGGCGCCGGGAGTTTTCGGAGACATGTTTTCCTTCGTCGTGTTGAGCGACCCGAAGCGGGCCACTGAAAACCGTAGGGGAGTCAGCTATGTGGTTTCTATGAGGGGCCTGAGGATCCTCGCAATCTCTTACTGCCAGCGGCGGTGCGGGCGTGTCGGCGATGTTTGCTTGATAGCGCCTATTCGGTGAGTCGTAGCTGCACCACGGCGCGGTCGGATTTCGGGCGTGCGGCGACGGTGAACCCGGCGCGCTCGAACAGCGAGAGCGGCCCGTGATAGAGGTCGGCCGACGAGGCTTTGGGGCGCTCGGCGACGTCGACGGGATATGCCTCGATGATCCGAGCGCCGTGGGCCCGGGCGTGCTCGACGGCTCCCTCGAGCAGCGCGCCGCTGACTCCGCGCTTGCGAAAGCCGACGCGCACCACGAAGCAGGTGACCGCCCAGACGGATGCGTCGTCGAGGTCATCGAGACCGCCCGCCGCGACCAGGGGCATCCGCTTGAGCCGGCTGTAGTTCGGACGGGGCTCGACCGCGCACCAGCCGACCGGTTCGTCGCCGAGGTAGGCCAACACGCCCGGGGCGGGTGTCGGAGCCTCAATCTGTTCACGCAGCGTCCGGCTGAATTCTTCGCGGGGGCGGTCGTTCCATTCGGCGTTGCTCAGCTTGAAGAATTGGCACCAGCAACCGGCCGGATCGCCGCGGATTCCGAAGACAATGCGCACGTCTTCCCACGGCACGGTGTCGACGGGGCGTACGGTCAAATCGGAGAGCACAGGCATGCTGCCACGCTAACGCGATGCCGGGTGTGCGCAAAGGGTCTGCGGAGGCGGTAAGCTATTCGAGTTGTCTCTTGCAGGTGCAGATCGGTTCGCCGGGAAGCGTTTGGGGGAGTATCAACGGGCTGTAGCGCAGCTTGGTAGCGCACCTGACTGGGGGTCAGGGGGTCGCAGGTTCAAATCCTGTCAGCCCGACCAAATGTCCCGGAAACTCAAGGGTTTCCGGGACTTTTTTGGTTAGAGATTTGATTAAGTCATCACTACGCCATCTTTTTCACTTCTACGGAGCCGCTGAGCCGGCCCTGTTGTCCGGGGCGCCGACGTCGGTTTCGGTTCTTCCCGATCGTCCGGGATCGTGGCGCGCACCTTCTGGGCATGAGCATCCACGACGACAACCCACCCGCGACTCCCACCGACTCCTGGGGGTTGGAGCCCCTGATGGACGTCAACGAGCTGGCGTCCTACCTCGGCCTGCCAGTCTCCACGGTCTACGACTGGCGGGTGCACGGCAAAGGCCCCACGGCCTACCGGTTCGGCAAGCACCTGAAGTTCGCCATCTCCGACGTGCGAGCCTGGATCGCCCAGCAGCGCGAACCCTCCAACCCGCCCGGGCGCCTCGATCGGCGGTGAGCTGAGATGCCCCGGCACCGGTTGACGATCGGCACGTTCGGCGACATCAGCACCCGCAAGACGCCGACCGGCCGCTACGAGGCGCGGACCCGCTACCGGGACTGGGACGGCCACGCGCGTCTGGTGCAGGGCAGCGGCACCACCGCCAAAGCCGCCGAGCATGCGCTGAAGGCCAAGCTGGCCGAGCGGGATCTGTTCCAACCCGCTGACACTTCGCTCACGCCCGACAGCCTGTTCAGCGACCTGGTGACCTACTGGTTGGAGGACATCGATCTGGAGGGCCGGATCTCCCGCACCACCCGGAACTTGTACGAGCGCAATATGCGAACCCTGGTCGCACCGGCGTTTGACCACCTCACGCTGCGCGAGATCGGTGTGGCCCGCTGCGACAAGTTCATCAAGCAGCTGGCGAAGCTCTCATACAACCGTGCCAAGCAGGCCCGGGTCGTGCTGCGGCTGGCCCTGGAGCTGGCGGTGCGGCACGAGGTCCTCCCGCGCAATCCGATGGACCACGTCTCCCGCCTCTACCGCGAGCCGCACATCCCCAATGCGCTCACCGCCCCCGAGGTCAACGTGATCCGCGCCGCGATCGCCCAGTGGGAGAGCGCCGCCGGCCACATCTCCGGCCCCAAGCCCGACGGCCAGCTCGGCGCGATCGTCGAGGTGATGCTCGGCACCTCGGCCCGAATCGGTGAGGTGTTGGCCATCCGTCGCCGCGACATCGACATCACCAGTCCTGTTCCGTCCATCCGCCTCGCCGGGACGATCGTGAGCCGCAACGGCGAGCAGACCTTCCGACAGGACCACCCCAAGACCGCCAGGTCGAGTCGCGTTGTCGCTCTGCCCACTTTCACAGCCGACGCCGTCCGCCGGCGGCTCGCCACGGCCGGGAGTATGGGCCTGGACTCACTGCTGTTCCAGTCCCGGGACGGCACGCCGCTGACGACGGCGAACGTGCGCCGTCAGCTGCGACAGGTGCTCGACGGAGCGGGCATCACTGGGGTGACCCCGCACATGTTTCGCCGCACGGTTGCGACCGCGGTCAACGACAACGCCAGCATCGAACTCGCCGCAGAACTGCTCGGCCATACGGACACACGGGTCACGGTGATGCACTACATCCAACGCAGCGAACTGGTGAACCCGGCCACCGCCGCGCTCCTCGACCGGGCGTTCGCGAAAGACGAAGACTGAACACGGTGCCGCCACGGTGGCCGCACCGTGTGATCTGGGGTTTTGCTGTTTTCCCTGAAACCGAGGTCATTACTGCACGAGCGGGCGGACTGAGAACTGGAATTGGCTTCCTTTGTACACCGAAGTTTGAGCATGCGCAATCGTCATTTTGGGCTGCTGTGGCGAGGTGGGGGCACCACTCACGAGGAGTGCGGCATAGGATCTCGCCATGGACAGCAGCGAGATCGGCAAGAGCGACCTCCAGAAACCGGCCACGCCCACTGAGGCACACGGCGCCGCCTGGGCGCTTCCGGAAGCCATGACAGGCAGCCAGTAATGGACCAGACTGAAGGAAATCGCCGAGTGGCTCCAGTGCGGCGACGGAGTAAGCTGCGACGGCCCGCCCGGGCTCTGCAAACTCCACTTGGCGTTCGTCGATCGACGACGGCTCGAACTAAAGGCCCGGCAACACTCGATTCAAGTGCCGATGCCGCGTCCGATCCAGAAAGGGTGGCCGTCGCCCTGCGAACGGCACCCGCTACTTGGTTGTACCAGGTGCCGTTCCAGCTCGTGGACTCAAGTCCATGCTCCAGACGCTGACAGTGCCAGAGTTGACGCTGACCAAACATGAATTACTTCATTCATACGCCTAACCACCTTCCGCAGACTGGGGAACCGGGTTCCGAAAGAGCGTCCTGCGAGGAGTACGACATAGAGGAGGAACAGTCCTCCGACCAACCAATGAAACGCGACTGGAGCTGGGGCTCCCATGGCGGGCTTCAGCCAACGAACTTCGTTGAGAGTACCAGTCCTCGGCTGGCAATCCACACCGACTGTTGGCTCGAGCTGCTGCGCCGCGCTATCCATATTCCGGCGAAGTTCTGGTCGATTAGGGAGGTGGTGCGGATGATCGCTACGTTCTCGGATGCAGCACTCGTCGTTCCCACAGGGTATGGGCATGTGCTCCAAATCAATGAACAAATTGAGACGTCGACGATTGTCTGTCGCCTCCATTCGTCCCCCGACGTGCATCTGTAGATTTGTGGGCGCCAGCTAATGGCAGGTCGTGGACTCCGTAGTCGGTGGTGCCGCCTACGATCACAGAATGCAGACAAATGCGTCGATAGATTCCGAACTAGCTCGTAGACCGTGGTCCGAAGTAAGTGGTCCGGCCTTGGCGCGAGCTGTCTCCGTGCTGCAACTACTCCCTGAGAACCAACCCTCTCCATTGGTCCTTCATGTGCTGGCTGCTGTGGCGGTGCGCCTTCCCGAACGAAAGAACGGGCGTTCGGTGACTGCATCCATGTTGAGGGGCATGCTCAAGGATCCGCTCCTGCTAGACCCAGAAGGAAACGGGCGCTTCGTAGTCACCGACCTTTTTTGCAGTGAAGTCGAGTACAGGGACATGCCTTTTCGCCTGATCGCCGGATCATCGGATTCGTCTCACTCCAAAGCCCACTGGCTTGTGTCGTCGATCGTGAAGATGTCGGGCGCCACCCTTCCTCCAGATTTTGTACTTCGTGCCGACAAACTGGCAAACGCCGTTTTCGGGATTAGCGAAGAAATGTGCAGACGGGCCGAGATCCAACGAACACATTCCCCTCTTGATGACGACTCCGGAAAAATCTCTGTCCCGTCAACCCTCCGCATCCGCGGCCTCGAAAAGTCGGTGCAGTTCCGCCTCGATGAACTTCCTTCAGGCCTGATCGAAGCGCTCAAGCCGATGACGACGACACCCGGCGAGAACGTGGAAATATACCCCTCAGAAACGGCGGAAGCGATAGCCATCAGACCGTTTCTTCTCTCAAGTGAGCACCTCACGATCTCGCGCCCGGGCGAACTCGCGACAGCCCTGACAATCGAGTTGCAGCGACTCGCAGTCGAGTTCAGCTGCCTGCCCGAACTGGGTCGCGTACATCGCCGGTATCTCACCTCGTATCTGGCTCACACCGCAACGTTGAGCAGCCTCGTCGTGGAGCAGCCCGTCGAGCTCGCGAATGCGAATGTGTCGATGGTGACATCGCATATTCAAGGGCAGCGAATCGTTTTCGCGATAGTCGGCGACGCTTTCGACGACTATTCTCTCGACGAGCCATTCGGATTGTGGATGTCGACATCCGTGATTGAAGCCGTGGACAATGCACTTGAGGGCGAATCGGGGGATAGACCGGTCGTTGTATTCACGGTCGCCACCACCACCCGCGGGTACATGAGCTTTCTGCCCACCTTCGAGAGCGCAGATTGGCTGCTTCTCGACTCTCACAACCTCGACACGCTGCTCAGGCTTCACTGGAACAATGATCCGTGGGAGCTAGTCCGATTTGCACGGGCGTCAACGAAGCTATCGCTCACATCGCAAATCGTGTCTGAGAGCGCCATGGGCAAATTCGGCCTATACAGCGAAAATTCCGACAGCTTCTATCTGGACGACAACCGTCTACCCAATGCCATTTTCGTTTCAAACGATTACGACCTCCAAATCAGGTCCAAACTGAGGGAGCGACTCGATGAACACCTGGTACTGGCAGCAAAAGGTTCCCTCACCTCAATCTCCCGTTCCGGGACCAGATTCGCCCCTATCTACATGCTGATCGGAGACTCGGCGCCTTCCTACTCCGTGGAACTTGACGGCGCGTTCGTCTGGATTCGAGCATCTTCGAAGAACCGCGACGAAGTCGAGTTCTACCTAGAAGGAGTGGCGTACTGGATCTGGCAGGCGCTCTCGCCATACGTCAAAGCCCTCCCCTTCCGCGAACTTCGTATCCTCATCGAAATCGACGGAGGACCAGGAGAACCGATAACAATCTCGAGGCAAGGGAATGCGCAATTCGCGATTTCCATCCGGCCCGATGCCGCATTCGAACCCATGTCCGAAAGCAACGATTTCGACCGAATGCTCGTCGAGGCACTACTGCGCTCGATCATCCGACCCTTGATCGATTCCGACGCGAACGTTGAGAAAATGCTCGAGACGATCGCTCCACGGGGAAACAAGAAAATGTTCTTGATCAGGGCCGGATCTCTGCCCGAACTGCACGATCCCAAAATGGCACGACACTCTCGGCTCATTGCAAAATCTGTAGTTTCGGCCGTGCTAGACGATTTAGGAACTCGACTCTTCGACTTCTCCGACCCTGGCGAAGGAGAGATCCCCGACGAACGGACGGTCGAGGTGCTCAACAAATCTGTAGAAATCCTCTTTCAGCGACTCGTGGCACTATGCAACAACTTCGAACCAGGCGCCACACTCACTCGGCTGATCGGCCAAGCAGACGGCCTAGAAGTCTCCGGCCGACTCGACGGAATGCGACGGCTCACCCGAATCGCTTGCTACGGAGAACAGCACTACCCGGTAGAGGAGCTTCGCGAAGAGCAGAGCAGACGCGTTGAAACATCACTTGCAGTTCGGTTCCTAATCGAATACATCAGCGCAGCGCCTTCGAACGGACTGGCCGTACCCTCCGACGACGAACACGACACCCTGTGCGCGCTGGCTCTGGAGATCACCACCAAAGGAATGCTTTCGGACGCCCGTTACTACGGGCTCTCAGACGTCCGCGTGAGCAGACTCGGTTCCGGAAGACTGGGTACGAGCCAGGGTGATCGATACGCGACGGGCCTCGTCACGCACAGTGAGTTGGCCATATCCCGCGAGCTTCAAGGCATCCCCGACAACGAAGATGAGAGCGCAGACGAGTGGACTTTCACAGAACTCGAAGATGAAGCATTCGTCGCGGAGTACGGCTTCACCGTGCACGAGATCCAGCTCGGCCTTGTCGCTCTCTATGACGATATGGACGCCGACTCCAGCTCTGGAGTCGTCAGTACTGATTTCCAGACTGGGGCCGATGTGATCGTTGGCCGGACAGGATGGCCAGCCGCACGGGCCGAAAGTCTCATCTACCTGTTTTCACTTCGATCGGCCGCCCCGTTCATACTTGGTCCGGAAACCGCGCCATGGCGGTTCGGGCGGGAACGGTCGTACCTGAGACAACCAATTGTGATCTCCGGAGAGGGTCCCGACGCAAAGATGCGGTGGGGGCAGGCACGGCTTCTATCAGCGGTCTTCGACCTGGTCACTTTGTACCGAACCGGACGCCTCAAAGCAAAATCAAAGAAGATGAAGTCCCTCCTCGGATCGGTCCGCCAGGCCAAGAACAACGCCTTCGAAAAAAGCGTAGCGGAACGCTTCCGAACCCAGGGCTTTCGAGACGTGAGAGAACGCGTCCGCGAAGTAGCCGGCAACAAGCTGATAGACCTGGAGGGTAACGATCTGGGCGATATTGACGTACTGATCGTTGACGCATCTCGCAGAGAGATATTGGTCGTCGAAGCAAAGGATTTCGAAACCGCCAGGACTCCGATTGAGATGAGTCGAGAGATGGAAAAGCTTCGGAGCGATGCGGTAGAAAAGAATCATCGCCGCGCAGAATGGATTCGAGCGCACGTCGATCTTTTCAGCGACATCAATTCCGACAAGAGGCGTCCATGGCTCACGAAGGAGATCATTGTGACCAGCCGCCGATCCACGGCAATGGCGACGGGCAACGGACATGAGGCGGTTGTGTCGATACACGACCTCTGAATCTCAGCAAAGCAATTCTGCGTCGAGGGCTTTCAAGCTGCTTGGATTACCCAGCGAACCGCCGAACATTTGGGACATAGGAAGATGACTGACGTGCCGCAACGTAACATGCTTCAAGGTTGGTGTACTGAGGGCACCACTCTGAACCAAGCTTGGGAGTCCCTGACTGCCGACGCGCAACGACGCACTCAAAAAGAGTTCGAAGAAGCGGATACTGACGACATCCGAGCGGCAAGCTACCTGCAAGTGTTTACGACCCTCGTCCCTCATTGGCGTGATCGGAACGGGCTTCAGGGGGCAGCGGACATCGTGCTCGAACACAAGGAGGGGGTTGTCGAAGTCGTCGAGATCACTTCGACGCTTCACACGGAATACGAGCGTGAACGTCGCCGGGTGGCGCTTCTGGTTTCCAAGGTGCAAGCACTATACGAGGGCGGTTTTGCGTGGCTCTTCCACCTTCGCCATGGCTGGGCTACCCCCGACAGAACTCCGGCACTCGAGTCTCTCGCCTCTCAGATTGCAGCCGAGCTAGTCGCTCTCGATGCCGCAGGCAAAGACCACGCTTTCTCATCATCCGCAGAATGGCTATTCCTTCGTCGCGACACCGATGCCACTATGCCCCGAGTCGCAATCACGAGTTGGAGCACGAATGCTCCCGGAACCGCTGATGAGCCGTATCTCGACCGTCTTACTCGATTCCTCAGTACCTCCACGCTGGTCGGCAGGAAACGAACCAAACTTCAGCGTGAAGCCGAACTGCTTTCCGCGACGAGGCAGCATCTCTATCTCCTCCTGGCAAGTATGGGAAACGAAGGTGGCTTGCTGCCGACGTCGCCGTCCTTTCTGACGTGGGGAACCTTTGTAGCTCCGCCCGGTCTTACCGACATCTGGCTAGACGGCGGAACTGGAGAGATTTACCACTGGGCTATCGAGTCCGGCTGGGTGTTCCACCGTTTGCACGCGGAATCTGATTACTCGGAACTCTTTGGAAACTCGCACTAGTCGGCGGATCTCGAAATCCCCAGATCATGAGCCCAACCTCATAATCTCATTCTCAATAGCGAGCCGCGCGAGTGCCCACCAGCTTGGCTCCATACCTTGATGAAGGTGCCTTCGTCGTCGAACAAGCTGACCTCGAGCTCATCCCAGTTCGAGGTTTCAGTACCTCTCACGTTCCATTAGCGTCCGCGCAGCCGCTTTCCCGCCGCTAAGTTATGGACATGACGTCGGTTTCGGATCCTCTTGTCCACACCACTACGGTGGGCGCCCGGTGACTGGCTCAACCAACAAAGCGCGGAGGATCGAACGTCGGCGCGTGAGAGGGTCGCGAGGGTTCGGGAGACACCTCACCTGGATGCCCGAGGGCTTTCCAGAAGCAGCAGTTGATAGTTGGCCACGCAAGGATGACTGGCCAACGTCAACCGAAATTCTCCGCTTCATCGAAGACACCCGCGGACGACCCGACGCGCGTCTTGCGGTCCTCACCGGCCTAAGGCGATGGGCTGAACCGGCGAGTTCGCAACTGATGATCACCATGGCCGCGATCATCGTTTCCATCGTCGCGGTTGTTCTGACGGTGAGCGATGTCGGTTTGCTTCTTCGAATCGGCATGGTGGGGGCCGGCCTGACGTATATCGTGGTCGCGGTCTTTGCCATTCATATCGCCCTGGCGATGGATCAGCGGCGCAAGATGGCGCACGCATGGCTAAGAGCCTTTGAAGATGGGATTGCCCTGGATGCCACCCCGATTGTGGCAGTTACGCAGCCGCGGGGGACGCCTGGAGCTCGCTCATGGTGGGATGAAATTCTGGCATAAGCGCTGCAATCGGCCCAGCCCGGTCAACCGTTTGGGTGGCTGGCATCATGGTCGGATGAATGGAATTGTGAGCGCCACGCCTGGCGTGAAACCACATACGCCGTAGCGGTTACCGACCGAGGATTCGCCGTGGCACTCCAATTCGATCATTCCTCTCACAATCACATTCCCAGCGCGGATGAGTCGTCCGCACCAGAGCTCGAGATCGACCAGACCACCGCACCGCGTCCGGAGGAAGAGATCGCCGACGTACTGCGGTCGAAACCAGGCGTCGCAGATCACAGCGAGCATCGGGTGAAATCGTCCCCGAGTCGCCCGGATGAGATCGCATTTCGTAGATGACGTTTCGACCCCTGTTGCGCGCTCCCAGCCTGACACGGGCTCGATGAACCGTTGACCGGCCCGGTGTCACAATCCGGCAGGCCCGGTCCCTGACACCCGCTCGCCTGAGAATCGCGGTATCGAGCGACTGCCCCAGGGCTCCAGAATGAATGGCCACGCCTCTTGCAGATCGAGGCGGCGCACCTCCTAAGCAATAGCGAAGGAGCGCGCGGTGACGGTGTCGATGCGAGTGATGAGCGCCGGCGATGGCTACAAGTACTTGCTGCGCACCGTCGCTGCCGGCGACGGTCAGCGGTCGCTATCAACGCCGCTGACTCGTTATTACAGCGCGCAGGGAACGCCACCGGGTCGCTGGATGGGAAGCGGACTCCCGGGCCTCGGCAGCAGTCGCATCATCGAGGGCGCCGAAGTCACGGAGGCCCAGCTGCAGAGACTGATCGGGTCGGGGTGCGACCCGGTCGACGGCGCGCCCCTCGGTCGCGCCTATCCCGAGTACCGAAGCCCAGCAGATCGAGCGCCGAACGGCAACGGCCAGCAGCCGGGAGCCCAGCGACGTGCGGTCGCCGGGTACGATTTCACGTTCTCGATTCCGAAGTCGGCAAGCATCCTCTGGGGCTTGGCAGACGTAGCTACCCAGGCGCGGATTGCGAAGGCGCATCATGCGGCGGTTGCCGAAGTGGTCGCATACATGGAGCGCGAGGTGGCGGCGACGAGGACAGGTGCCACGGCGTACGACGGAGCCATTGCGCAAGTCGATGTGACGGGGCTGATCGCCACGGCATTCGACCACTTCGATAGCCGGGCCGGCGACCCGCACCTGCACACGCATGTGGTGATCAGTAACAAGGTGCAAACCGTGCTCGACGGCAAGTGGCGCTCTCTCGACGGCCGGCCGATGCACGCGGCCGTTGTCGCGCTGTCCGAACTGCACGAATCCTTGTTCGCCGACGCCTTGACGCGATCGCTGGGCGTGCGGTGGGAGATGCGAGACCGGGGGAGGGATCGCCACCCCGCCTTGTCGATCAGTACCGTGCCGGAGGCGCTCGTCGCGGAGTTCTCGACGCGGTCGCGCCACATCGATACCGCGACCGACGCGCTGATCGACGCATACCTGAGCAGACACGGCCACCGTCCAGGCCCGGTGACGATCATGAAGCTCCGCGCGCAGGCGACTCTCACCACGCGGCCCGCGAAGGACGTGCGCTCCCTTGCTGAACTCACCGCGACGTGGCGTGAACGAGCAGCGCACGTGCTGGGAGACGATGCGAAGAAGTGGGCGATCGCGTCAGCCGCAAACTCCCCGGCGCCGATGTTGCGTGCAGAGGATGTGCCGCGGGAGGCGATCGATGCGCTCGGGTCGAGCGTGATGGCGGCGGTGAGCGAGAAACGCACGACCTGGCGGCATTGGAATCTCGCCGCCGAGGCAGCCCGCCAGATGATGGAACATCGATTCGTCTCGGCGTCTGATCGCGAAGCCGTTATCGGCCTCGTCGTGGATGCCGCAGAGCGGGCCTCGTTGCGGATCACGCCACCCGAGCTCGCGCTGAGCCCTGCCGCGTTCCGGCGTGCCGACGGTACGTCGGTCTTCCGCCCGAAGCACACCACCCTCTTCACCTCGACACAGCTGCTCGACGCGGAATCTCGGCTGCTGGAGCGTGCTGCGGACACGACCGGACCGCGAGTCGCCGTGGCGACGCTCCGTGCCAACTCGCACACGCGGCTGCCCGGTAGCGCAATGCTTGCCGACGACCAGGTTGCAGCACTCAAAGCGATCGTCGACTCAGGGCGGGTTCTTGATGTTCTGGTGGGTCCGGCCGGTGCAGGCAAGACGACCGCGATGAACGCGCTACGGAAGGCGTGGGAGGCAGCGCATGGTGCGGGCTCAGTGGTGGGGCTCGCTCCCTCGGCCGCCGCCGCTCAAGTGCTCGCGGAGGATCTCGGCGTCACAACCGAGAACCTGGCGAAATGGTGGCACAACCATCTCGACCACGGAGCGACATTCCACGCCGGCCAACTCGTGATCGTCGACGAGGCTTCCTTGGCGGGCACGCTGTCCTTGGATCGGATCACCGCGCTTGCCGCGAGCGCCGGCGCCAAGGTTCTGCTGGTCGGCGACTACGCGCAACTCCACTCGGTGGACGCCGGAGGCGCATTCTCAATGCTGGTCCACAGCCGGGCGGATGCCCCCGAACTCGTCGACGTGCACCGTTTCAGACACGAGTGGGAGAAGACAGCCTCCCTCGGACTGCGCCAGGGCGACCCCGACGCGATCGACCGCTACATCGCGCACGACAGGGTGAGCGGTGGCACCACCGAGTCGATGGCGGATGCTGCCTACGCGGCCTGGCGCGCGGACAGCCGAGCCGGCAGAAAGACCGTGCTGATCAGTGACTCGAACGAGGCGGTCGCATCCTTGAATGCACGCGCTCGCACGGAACTCATCCTCGAGGGTCGCGTCGATGCGATGCGCGAGGTCGCCCTTCATGACGGAAACCGTGCGGCAGCCGGCGACACGGTGATCACACGCCGAAACGACCGGCAGCTTCGCAGTTCCCGATCTTGGGTGCGCAACGGCGATCGGTGGACCGTGATTGGGGTGCGCCGGAATGGCTCGGTCGAAGTTCGCCGGCATGGCCGCCGGTGGGGGAGCGCGGTGCTGCTTCCCGCGGACTACGTCACCCACCACCTCGAACTCGGCTATGCGCTCACGTCGCACCGTGCGCAAGGCATCACGACCGACACCGCTCACGTCGTGGTGACCGCTGGCATGACGCGCGAGAACCTCTACGTGGCGATGACGCGAGGTCGCGAGGCGAACACCGCCTACGTCGCCGTCGACCGACCCGACGTGGCCCACGTCGGGCCGCGACCGGGCGATGACCAAGACGCGACGGCACGCAGCATCCTCTGCGGGGTTCTCAAGCACGTCGGCGCCGAACTGTCCGCACACGAGACGATCGTGGCGCAGCAGGATGACTGGGGTTCCGTGGCGCAACTCGCGGCAGAGTACGAGACCATCGCGGCCGCCGCGCAGCACGACAGGTGGACGGCACTGGTGCGCGGCGGTGGGCTCTCACCAGGCCAGGCCGACGACGCCATCGAGTCGCCGGCGTTCGGGGCGCTGACCGCGGAACTCCGGCGAGCCGAAGCCCACCATCTCGACGTCGGGAGCCTGCTCGCTCGCGGAGTTGCAGCACGCGGGTTGGACGACGCCCAGGACGTGGCGGCCGTCCTTTGCTCCCGGATAGCCATGGTGGTCGCTGGTGGTGGTGGCGCGGGTCGATCGCGCAAGACTCCACGACTGATCGCGGGCTTCATCCCGAAAGCATCAGGACCAATGACCGCGGAGATGCGCCAAGCCCTCGAAGAGCGCAGCGACCTGATCGAAGCGCGAGCGAGCGCCGTTCTCGACGAAGCACTCCTCGCGGGAGCCGCGTGGACCCGGGAACTGGGGGCCGTCCCACACCGAAAGGTGACAACCAGCTGGAGACAGCACGCTTGCACGGTTGCGGCATACCGGGACCGCTACGCAATCGTCGGCGCAATCGCGCTCGGCCCCGCCCCGCACACCGTGGCCCAGCGACGCGATGCCGTTCGTGCTCGTGCCGCGCTTGAGGCCGCGAAGCGGCTTGCGGAGGAGACAGACGCCTTCGTGATACAGCGAGGGCGTCTCACCGCGGATCTTCCGCCTGTTCGCATCCAGATCTAGTAGCCAGCCAGGTAATACCGGTATGCGCTGGTGGTCGTTGCCCGGGCATGACTATCCGCCAATGGGTTCCCATGTCCAGTACGCACCACTCAACGAGCGATCGACGCCATCGCCCTACTCGATCCCCTCGGCGGCCAGCGCCCACGCGTGTGCTTCTGCCGCGAGGCGGGCGCGCGCCTCCCGAAGGCATTGCAGTCGGTCCGGATTGTCCTTGATGTTCAGCGGGGGCCGCCACGATTGAATGACGTCCACCTCTACGGCTTCGAGTTTCGAAACGACCAATTCCATCGGCATAGGCCAGACTGACAATGTGAGGTGAGCGTGCATCCATAGAGTCAGTTTGCGATCGCCCTCCGGCTCCAGACCGAAGTTGGCGAAGCGCTCTGGTTTGTCTTTGTTACGCGGAACTCCACGAAGTCCAAGCGGTTCACACAGAAGCGCTGCAAACGAACGCCGGACGGTCGAACTCCCGGTCCGCACCTGCCTGGCCGGGTGGATCGCGAAGTGCTGGCCCAGCTCCCGGCCGACTAGGCTCGACTCCGACTTGCCCACATACAGCGGGATGTCCGCGCGATGCAGGAGGCCTAATTCGCGCCACACCTCCGCGGCTGCGTGAATCGAGTACGGCCCCGGCACTGGTCGAACGTGCTCTTGGGCATCCAGGATGGACCAGCCGGCGCTGGAGAGGATTCCGCGCGCTTCATAGCCGTAGGTCTCGATGGTCGCCATGAGCCCATGATTGCAGGTGGGCGCCCTTCTAGGTGGCGCTCGCAACCTTGCGCACCACACCGTCCTGGCGTAGCGCCAGTCAGTTGACCAGTCGGGGACAAACTAATCAGTCCGGTCAGAGCCTGAGCGTTGACGACCGCTCCATTAGCCATGTCGATGCCTGGGTCTTGAAGGGCAGTAAGCGCCTGTACGCGTCTCGAGCGAACGAAATCTGCCACTCTAAGTCGGTCTGCCGAAGCTCCGCGTGGATATGTATGTAGTTCCGAGCCGTATAGAAGCCGGCAATCTCGCTACCGAGATCCTCGTTGATGATTCCCAACGCCACAGCCGCCGCTACCTTGCTATCGAATCGGATTTTCGACTCTTGAGTGCGGCGCGTTGTTCGCACCGCCCCGACGACCTCATTGGAGTCGCCCGAATTGAGGCTCTTAATCCGGTCCATGATGTGACCAGGCAAGGGACGCTCCACCAACGCCTCGTACTCGAAGAGGCGTTTCACTTCAGGTTCGTCGGCTGCTTCGGTGAACAGAAGGTGGTGGAGGGACGCTTCGTAAATGGACGCATACTGCTGGACCTGCAACTGGACTTGGGCCTGGGTCGCCCAGGTCTCCTCGATCCGGAACCCCTCCCACATCTTGTAGAGGTACCTAGCCGCGTAAAACTCTTGACCAATTCGATGTTGAAGATCCAGGTCGCTGATGAAGTCAAAGTAGTCCACGTGCCAGGCGACGTCGCCCGGGAGGTCGTTGCGTGCGTACTCCGTCGCGGCGGAACGAGTCGGCTCTTGGAGAGGCATGAGAACCTTTCAGATTGGCTTGGTTGCGAGGGGCACCACGGTGTTGAAACGGTCGAGGCCAGGAGTTCGGAATTCCCAATTCGGCATCGCTGCGCTGCACGCCTCGTCTGTTCGTTCGTTAGTCCGCGCTCGAATGGTTGCATTCTTTGCCGGCGATTTTGGGAGCAGCAGTCCATGCTGGGAGCGGACTCGCCAAGCCTAATGACGCACTTTCAATGGACGATACCCCCATTCTGAGGCCCCTCCCTTGGCGGTAAACCTAGACCGCGGTTTTCTCGATCAGCTGAACCGGCCATCGAAAGCGGACTGCCCTGCCCGAGGAGCATTTCGTGTGCTGGCGCTCGGCCTTCGCATTTTCCTTCGCGAACCAGCTGGCCTTTCGATTGCCGCCTCGCCATTCGCTCAGCTTCGTCGATATATCAATCATCGTATGGTCGATCGTCGAACGTCGCTCTTCCTTAGTGGATTCGAGAGTAATGGAAGATATTTCCGTCGCGAGTACAGTCATCGCCCATTTGCCGACATCATCGTTCTCGGCCAGGGCCCACCGAAATTTCCAGCTCAAGTCGAACATCCTTGAGGCTGATTCGCGGGATGCCTTGGCGTCGCCGAGGTATGTGTCTCGGGCTGCGGTAAGCGTTTCGAACAAGACGGCGACGGCCTGGTCTTGGCGATGGTTAAGGTTTGCCTTCCGCTGCGCTCGCTGCTGTAAAGCGAATAGTGCGATAACGCCGAAAAGTGCCAGTAGCCCTGCCGTGAGGTTCGGTGCGATTGTGTTGAAGAGCTTGCCGAGTTGTTCGGCATCGGTCCAGTCCATCCTACGAACCTTAGCGACTAGCCATGCATCCGCCGGCCCCCAGTTGTGGCGTCTATCGCCCCTGCTTCGGGACGATTGGCGGCTGCTGCGGCAACTCGATGACGGAGTCGTTCTGGTCATCAACGCAGATCGAGCTGCTCAACCGGAAGACGTGGCGCACAAGGCTCGAATTGACGAACGCGATCTTCGAGTACATCGATATCTGCTATGACCGCACCAGTCGCCACTCGAAGCTCGACTACGCCACCCCGATCGAGCACAAGCTACGCTTCACCGCAGCAACCAATTCCGCCTGATTCCAACTTCGGACCCGCGAACCGGGACATCGGCTTCTGCGCACACCGGCACGCGATGTGCGCGTGCACCTTTCGAACGCGGCGCTCCGTGGAAGAAGATCTTCTCCTGCGGGAGCTCGGGGCCTTCCCAAGTTGATCAGCGTCCACCGCATGGAGACAGTACGCGTGCACGGCGGCGGCGTACCGGGACGCTACGCAATCGTCGGCTCGGCCCGCCCCGCAAACAGTGGCCCAGCGACGTGATGCCGCTCGTGCTCGTGCCGCACTTGAGGCTGCGAAGCGGCTTGCGGAGGGAAGAGACCCCTTTGCAAACCAACGTTCGGGTGTCACCGCGGGACCCCCATCTGCTCGCATCCAGATCTAGATTCAAGAGGCACCAGCAGCGCTACGAAGGAAGAGCGTCGGCACCTGGCCCTATGCTCGGTCACAAGCCAACTGTGGGGGAGCCAGATGTGGACGTCCTAATGGCATCTCGCGTGAGAAGTTCCTCAAGGCCGAGAAGAGGCAGGAGTGCTTCATCGAGAACACTGACCTCCTCGAAGAGGAAGCCCAGGCGTTCTATACCGACATTGTCACCGCCGTCGACCCGACCATCACGGTCGAATTCGAATTCGAGTTCGCGCAGTGACATTCCGAAACGAAAAGAAGGAGAATCCCACAATGGCGACGGAGTCAGAAGATCGCGCGGTGATAGTGTCCGAAATCGACGACAAGCCATTCATCGAGGCGAACGCAGATGCGAAGTCCCGGTACGGCCGATTCAATCTTGCTGTCGTTGGTGGGACGGGCGTGGGAAAATCCTCGTTAGTCAATGCCGTGTTCGGGCGCGACCTGGCAAAGGTCGGCAAAGGCCTGCCCGTCACTCGTGGCGTGCACTACTACAACGATGAGTCGCTAGGAATCTGGGATCTGGAAGGCTTCGAGATCGGTTCGCGCGAAGCACCCGCAGACATCCTCCGACGCCACCTCAAAACAGTCACAGAGCGACCTTCCATCGAGCAGATCTCGGTCGTCTTGTACTGCGTGCTGTCTCAGCTCCCCAGGCTCACCGAACCTGACATCGACATGATCCGTGAACTGGATGCCGCCGGCTTGCCAGTCGTCCTCGTCCTCACAAAAGTGGACTGGATAAAGAACCCGGTCACCGGCAAGCGCACGGCACCGGACGATGTCGAGGAATTTCGCAATTGGCTCGAGAACCCCGTCGACGAGAACGATAAGCCGGTCGACATCCCGATCCAACGCGTCATCCTGACATCGGCGCAGGGAAAGCACGGAAAGGGCAAGGGGCACGGCCTCGGTGAGCTCGTCACGGAAACCCTCACACTCTCCCCGGAGAACGAGAAGGATGCCTTTCGCATCGCTCAGCGACTCAACCTCCCCTGGAAGCGCGAGATGGCTCGCCCGGTCATCACCGCGGCCGCATCAGCAGCCGCCGCAGCCGCCGCGATCCCCGTTCCTGTCGCGGATGCCGCGATTCTGGCGCCGATCCAACTGGCGATGATGGGACGTATCGCGGCCATCTACGACCTCGAGCTTAAGACCATGCTCTCCGCGGGTGCCCTTGCGCAATTGGGCATACAGATCACCGGGCAGGCGCTGGCGCGCAGCTTCTTCAAGCTGATCCCCGGTGCAGGGAGCGTTGTGAGCGCGGGCGTCGCATTCGCACTTACGGTCGCCACCGGCGAGGGATGGCTGCGTCTGTGTGAACAAGTTCATACCGGCAAGCTCGACCTGGACAAGATCAGTGAATCCTGGGGTCAATACGCTCCGACCTTCCTCGATGTCATCCGCAAGATGGCCGAACAACGCATCGTGAAGCCATGACCGGTGTCTCCAAAGCAGGCTGGGTGGGAACAGTCACGCACTCTGGAACATAAAAGAGAGAGTTCCTGATGACATTGACACTTAGCTCGATTTTGCTTGACGCGGGTATCGCTCCCGTTGATGCCCTGGTGATCCGCCATGCGTACGTGCGGGAGCACGAGGACAGCGGTATATCAGGCATCCACGCGGATTCCACCAATGCGGAGATTCTTGAGTACACGCGCAACCAGTCCGCGAATACGCAGCGATTCCCGGCCGTTCCGCCTCGCTTCTGGGGCATCTTCATCAAGGAAGGCGGAGACCAGGCGCGGCTCTGGGCCGTCCTTGAGAATCGCGGCGAGATCTCGAATGATGGGCTGCGACGGACCTTCGACCTGGTCGAGTCTGAGCACATGGCCGACCTTCGAAGCCGCCTGGTGATCGGCTGGCGATCGCCGCGCAGCTGGTGGATGCGCGCCAGCACTGCCGCAAGCTACCCGGTGATGGGCATCGCTGATGCAGAGCCGGTACCCTTCCCTGGCTTCGACCGGCTCGTTTTGGATCACGCGCAACTCCAAGCCGTCATGCGTGAACATCGATACGCCTCGTGGCGCACCGCGCTCGCGTCAGTTGCCGGCGTCTACCTGATCACCGACACCGTTGATGGGCGCCAGTACGTTGGCAAGGCGGACGGGGCTGAGCGCATACGTCAGCGGTGGAGTGCGTACGCGACCAACGGACACGGTGGCAACGTCAAGCTGCGCGGCCTTCAACCGACCAGCTTCCGTTTCTCCCTGCTGCGCGTGTTCGATCCGGCGACGCCAACGACGGTGATCGATGCCGCTGAGAGTCATTTCAAGGTTGCGCTCGACACACGTCGGCATGGTCTGAACGGGAGCTAGGTAGGGTATGGCGGCTATCCGGGGGCGCGTCAGAGAGGTGGCGCAGCCTGAGGGCGGCCTTATCGACCCACGACCGATGCTGGTCGCAGGCTTTGAGCGATCGCCAAAAGCGGTTCAAATGCCCATCATCTACCCATCAGAATCAATTTCAGCAGACCAAAATCGACCGGGTACTTAGGAATCAGCGAACCGCCCGGTTCCCTGTAAACACAAGGGAATCCGCGAGTTTTCGGAGACATTCGGTGAAAACCGAGTTAAGGCTACAGCCTTCAGGGGGTCGCAGGTTCAAATCCTGTCAGCCCGCCCAAAAACCAGAGGGCCGTTCTCGAAACTCCAGGCAAAACTGCCCACAAAGAATCGCTCTTTATGAGAATCGGGAGCGATTTTCTGTTTCCAGGGTGGTTTCGGTCCTTCCGGAGCTTCGCCTAGTCGATTGGGCCTTTTCGGTGAGTGATTTCACTCTGAGTAATGACCTTCTTGGGGCCGAGTAGGTCGGGCAATGATTCGGAGTGAGCGCGCTATGTGGCTCGCGTGACCGTGCCAGAGCGCTGCTCAATTGGGCATATTTTGCGCTTTCAGCCCAGTTCGGGGGGCACTAGGCGGTATTTTGGCGCCCTGGCTACCGAGATAGTTAAGTAACGACGGAAGTTGTCGACACGTCATGCAGGTTGGAAAGGTGCTTCGGCTGAAGATGCGCGAATCGTGGTTATTTGTACTTGGGGGAAAGCTAATTGGGTAGTTCGCGAGTTATGCCAGGGTTTGAAGACGTGCTTTTTGGGGGATCCGAAGAGGAGTCCCGTAAATGACTGGGCAGCCCGGCGGTACCGGGAGCATCGTTAGAAGGACAGTCCTAGCGGAGGCCAAGCACTCATCTGTATCGGCCATAATTGCGGCCATAGTCACGGGTGTTGTCACGGCCATAGTGTCGGCTTCCGCTGGAGTCGCGGCTCAAATACCGGTTGTGGATTTTGTCGTATTTGTGTGCGTTTGGCTTTTTGCCATCCCAGTACTTATCTCGGTTTGGGAGAGCTGTCGGAATGTGATGTTGATCAGTGTCATGATCGTTCTTCTCGGAATCCTCAGTATTGCGGGGATGTTTGCAGCCAGATTCCTGGGTCTCGAAACGGTCTGGATTGCGCTGTCACTAGGGCTGGTGTGTGCTTTGGCTACCGCCGCATTACACGTACGTCGGCTCACACTGGAGTGCCAAAGCCATGCACGTGAAGTGAAAACTGAATCGAGCGCGCGAGTCGGCATGGATTCTGAAGAACTTAACAATCCTCCGGAGGTTTCGAGTCGCGCGTTGCCGGATATCGGTATACGTGCAAAGGCGCTTTCCGTGGCCGAGATTCGCGCTAAACACGCCAGGGCTTACGAGCCTTGGAGCGCGGAGGAAGACGCGAACCTGCGTTCAGGCCATCGCAGTGGCCTCGAGAGCCCTGAGCTTGCCCGTCTGCACAAACGACAGGAGAGCGCAATTCGTTCGCGCTTAGCGAAGCTCCAGTTGACTACGTAGTTCTGTTCGGGCTACGACGAGCCAAGGCCGAGTCGAGCGCGACATCGTTCGCTATGCGGCCTCCTGCTAGTACGGCCACGCAGAACGGCTCCTCCCCGATGGAGGGAGCCCGTTCGCTGATTCCGTGTCGAGGGTCAGGCGGCCGCTGGCGCCTCGAGAAGTGGCGCCCCGGTTGAAGCCGGCGAATGCGAGCGGCCCGCAGAGCGCGATACCAATGAGCCCCGCGTCGATGATGTGTCGAGCCAAGCTCATGTCTCGGGAGGGGGCGAGCCGTCAATCGCGCAGGCGCTGAGGGCCGACGCCCTGGGTGCCGAGAGCATCGTCGGGGTTGAGCAGCGCGCACGCCTTCATCGACAGGCAGCCGCAGCCGATGCATCCGGTCAGTTCGCGTTCGAGGCGCTCGATGCCCTCGCGGCGCTTCTCCAGCTCCCGCTTCCAACGCCGCGAGGCCCGCTGCCAGTCGGCGTGGCTCGGGGTCTCGGTCAGCGGCACGTCGGCGAACGCCGTCTGCACGTCGGACAGCGGGATGCCGAGACGTTTGGTGACCGTGATGAGCGAGACCCGACGCAGCATGTGCCGGGCGTAGCGACGCTGATTGCCGGGTGTGCGGGTCGAGGCGATGAGTCCGAGACTCTCGTAGAAGTGCAGGGCGGAGGCGGCGACGCCGGTGCGTCTGGTCATCTCACTGATCGTCAGCGGCTCGTCGGGTGCGTGCGGACTCATCCGGATGCCTCTCCTTTGATTTGACCTCAAGTGTACTTGAGGTTTTACAGTTGTCGAGTGGCCCCGATGCGGGCCGATCGACCTAAACGAGGACAGCGTGACCCGAACGAAGACCCCGCGATGACCTATGTGATCGCTCTGCCGTGCGTCGATGTGAAGGACAAGGCCTGCATCGACGAGTGCCCAGTCGACTGCATCTACGAGGGTGAACGGTCGCTGTACATCCACCCGGACGAGTGCGTGGATTGTGGCGCCTGCGAGCCGGTGTGCCCGGTCGAGGCCATCTACTACGAAGATGATCTGCCCGATGAGTGGCAGGACTACTACAAGGCGAACGTCGAGTTCTTCGACGAGATCGGGTCGCCGGGCGGCGCCGCGAAGACGGGGATGCTCGCATTCGACCATCCGATCATCGCCGTGCTCGAGCCACAGGGGGAACACGCATGACCGTCGCCGAACCGCGCATCGCCGTCGTCGGGGCAGGACCGGCCGGAATCTACGCCGCCGATATCCTCCTCGGCCTCGCACCGACCGCCTCGATTGACTTGTTCGAGAAGCTCCCGACCCCCTACGGTCTGGTTCGGTACGGCGTCGCCCCGGATCATCCGCGCATCCGCAAGATCACCGATGCCCTGCACGATGTGCTCGTGAACCCGCGCATCCGGCTGCGCTGCAACGTCGAGATCGGCGTCGACGTCGAGATCGACGAGCTCCGTGCGGCGTACGACGGTGTGATCGTGGCGACGGGTGCCGACCTCGATGTCAGCCTCGACATCCCCGGAATCGACCTGCCCGGATCCTTCGGCGCCGCCGACTTCGTGGCCTGGTACGACGGGCATCCCGATGTCGCGCGCACCTGGCCGCTCGCCGCGGAATCGGTCGCGGTGCTCGGTGCCGGCAACGTCGCACTCGACGTGACCCGGATCCTGGCGAAGCACGCCTCCGCCCTGACGGATACCGACACCCCGGCTGCCGTGCTCGATCAGCTCGCCGCCAGCCCGGTGCGCGATGTGCACCTGTTCGCCCGGCGGGGCCCGGCCGATGTGCGCTTCTCCGCGATGGAGCTGCGTGAGCTCGCCGAGCAGGACGACGTCGACGTGATCGTCGACCCGGAGGAGCTCGCCCTCGACGAGCACGCCGAGCGGATGATCGCGCAGTTCTCGCAGCGCCGCATCATCGTGCGCACCATGACCGAGTGGGCCGCGCTCGATCCCGCGACCCAGGCGGCCTCGCGTCGCATCTACCTGCACCTGCGGCAGCGTCCCGTTCGCCTGCTGGGCACGGATCGCGTGACCGGTATCGAGATGGAGCGCACCGCGTCGGACGAACTGGGTCGGATGGTCGGCACCGGCGTGCTGTTGCGCTACGACGTCGGAGCCGTCTACCGGGCCGTGGGCTACCGCTCGACCCCAGTTCCAGGGATGCCGTTCAACGCGGATCTCGGCGTCGTTCCGCACGCCGGGGGGCGAGTCGTGGATGCGGCGGGCGCGCCGATCCCGCGGTTGTATGCTACCGGCTGGATTAAGCGCGGGCCGGTCGGGCTCATCGGGTCGACGAAGTCCGACGCGGCGCAGACCGTCCGCCACCTCGTCGACGATCTCGCCGACGCCGAGCCCTTCTCGCGCGACGCAGCGCTGATCACCCGATTCAGCCACGCAGTCGACCTCGATGGCTGGCTGCGCATCGATGCCGCAGAGCGCGGCGTCGGAGCCGAACGCGGACGTGAGCGGACGAAGATCGTCGACCGCGCGGAGATGCTCGCACACGCGAAGCAGGAGCCGATGACGGAGGCCATCCGATGACCGGGACGCCCGTGCCGACGCCAGTCGGCGAAGGACTCAAGGCCGCGTTCCGCACGCACACTGCCGGCGTCGCGATCATCACGGCATCGACCCCCGATGGCCCCGTCGGCCTCACGGCGTCGAGCGTGGCCTCGGTGGCGGTCGATCCCGCAGCGATCGTCTGGGGCGTCGGGCTCAACCTCGCGCGGGCTGCGAGACGTCCGTCGGACCGGTACTTGACCGGCCGACGTCGCCGATGCATCGTCGAACGTCGACAGCCAGGCATGCGACCGATCGGGAGAACCGGCGGGCATGATCCTGCCCGGCGGGCCAGCTCCCCTGCCCCCGGGCGGCGTTTGGCATGGCGCACCAAACCACGATTCTGCCGTGGATTTGCTCATCATTCACCCATCAGAATCAATTCTGAGCGACCCCTAATGGGCGTCGTGGCGGGTTGTTCCTAAAACTCACAGGCCGCTGAATCACTGGACGATTTTTCGGCACTTTCGCGCACATCCTCTGCGCTCTGCCAAATGATCCTCTACCGGCCGAGCAAGGCGGCCAACTCGTCGAGCGACTCCTCCGTAATGGTGAACTACTGGGTGACACCCTCGAGTAGGAGCACGAGCTCGTCGAGTTCGACGTCCCAGCCCTCTCGGTTCTGGTCAAGACGTTCGCGACGGTAGCGGGTGCCGCCGGGGAGTGTGTCGAAGCCCGATTCGATCACCGTGACATCCGTCCCGGTGCCAGCATCGGAGATGGTGAAGCGTACATGCGTCGAGTACTCGTCGAGCTTTTCGGCGGGGATTCCCGACCAACGGAAGCCGAACGAGTCGTCGGGCACCACTTCGGTGATTTCGATCGGGAAGCTGCCGTAGCCATCCCAGTCGATGCTGCCAGTAGCACCGGGCTCGAGCGCGGCGAACTCCACACCGTCTCCGAACCACTTGACCATCACCTCGGGGTCGGTCAGCGCCTTCCAGACGCTCGCGCGCGAGGCCTCGATGTGCACGGTGCGGGTCACGGTGTGGCCTTTGATTCTTGCCTGATCAGACACGGTGTTTCCTTCTCGTTCGAGCTGAGCGCGACGGGGCATTGCCCGCCGAGCAGCACGTGAAATAGAACGCGCCTCAACGAGCGTACCGATCGTTGCTACTCGCGTTCACGGGCGAGAGAGCCCGTGAATGCGAGTAGCAACGCATCAGCGGTCGGTTCGTGGGATGTCGGAGCCGAATCGGCATCAGTCTCTGCACTGATCTGCAAGGGTTCTGACACCGTATTCGCCTCATCAAGAATGGGGCCGCGAGTCCTTTGATTGACTTTCGGATGGGACCGATTGGCCGACCAGGCGCACGTACCTGCGTCACGAACCAACCAACCCCCTTGGAGATGTGTGGCAGCGGCCCAATCTTGTTCTCCTTGGAATCGGACAATGTCATCCGACGAGTTGGTTTCGACCCAGACAGGCGGGGAGATCGGTCGAGACTCCTCCCGAGGCATCGAACTCAGACAGGCGCAGTCTGCGACGCCGATCAATTGTTCTCGAGCTCGGCCAGGGGAACCTCCTGCTGCAGTCGCGTTGCGGCACAGGGGAATCGTCATCTCGGGCGGCACCATCGACATCGGTGTATCTTCCTCACTGACCGAAACCCGCCAGATTCAGCCCACCGAATCAAACCGCTCCGGGAGCATCCGGCCATGACACTCAACGAGTGACATCACGGACGCACTCGAGGTATGGGAGAGGAATCGAAATGAGAATTCTGTCACGCTCCTGGCGACTCGCCGCCATTGTTCTCGCGGCGGGGCTCCTCGTTCTCCCAGCAGGAGCAGCCGCATCCGCCGCGTCGTCGACCTCGAAGCCAGTGTCCGTGTCGACTGCGGCTTCTGCAGCAAACGACGGCGAGGGCCCACAGTTTTACAGCGGTCTCGCCGTCGACGTCTCGGGTACGGTCGACGGCGACGTGTATGCGTCGGGCCAGAGCGTCACGATCAGCGGCAAGATCAAGGGAGACGTGATCGCAGCAGCCCAGAACATCACCATCACCGGGACGGTTGACGGCAATGTGCGTCTTGCCGGGGGCAGCGTCATAATCAGCGGTGACGTCTCGCGCAGTGGAACAGTCTTCGCGGGGAGCGTGAATGTCACCGACGCCGGATCGATCGGCAACGATCTGGTAAGCGCAGGGGGAGATGTCGCGATCGCCGGGAAAATCGGCCGAGATCTGCTCGTCAGCACCGGACAGCTCACCATTGACGGAACTGTCGGGGGCAACGTCACCTATCAAAGCAACTCCGCCGCACGCATCGCAACGGGCGCAGTGAGCGGCACCGTGGAGCGTGTCGAACGGCAGCCATCACCCGAGGTCGAGATCTCACCTTGGGCCGTATTCGTCGGCTGGCTTCTCGGGCTGCTCTACGCCCTGGTCGCCTTGAGCCTCATCACCATTGCCGCAGCCCTGCTTGTTCCGCGCGTGTTGCAGCGGGTAACAGACCACCTCATCCCGTCTCCCTGGAAGGCGTTGCTCGTGGGGTTCGTGGCATCCATCGCCGTACCCGTTGTGTTGCTCGCCCTCCTGGTGACCGTCATCGGCGCGCCCCTCGCGCTTGCTGGCCTTTTGCTGTGGCTGGTGCTCATGCTTGCGACGTTCGTGTTCAGCGCGTATTACATCGGACGCCTCGTGTTCCGCGGAAACCAGCATCCCGTCGTGAAGTCGCTCGTCGGCGGCGTGATCCTCATCGTCGCCCTGCAGATTCCGTGGCTGAACATCGTTGTCTGGGTCGCCATGGTGTTGTTCGGTCTCGGCGCTCAGCTCCTGGCGATCCACAGTCAGCGGCCATGGCACACCCGGACCGAAACGGATGCGATGCCGCCCGCGGCAACGCCACCAACGGTCGGGGAGTCTCCGCAGACACCAGCCTGACATGCCCAGGAAGGAGCCCAACGAGCATCCGTTGGGCACGCGGAGGAGAGTTAGGCGGGGTCGTTGTATCGCTCAAAGCGGCTCAAATGGCCATCATCTACCCATCAGAATCATTCTGAGCCGACCCGAATTTCTTAAACGCTGGCACGATTCTGAACCTTTCCGGTGATCAAGAACCTCCATCAGAACCGGGGCGCAATACTACTGTTGCCGTATGGTCACAAACGATCCGCTGCCCAACCATCCCGCTCCGGATAACCCCTCAGGGAAACTGATTCTCTTGCGACATGGGGAGACGGAGTGGTCGAAGGATGGCAAACACACCGGGCTGACGGATGTTCCGCTCACGGCCCGGGGAGAGGACCTTGCCCGCGGTGCGGGCCGGTTAGTGGCCGGATACGATTTCTCGCTCGTGCTGACCTCGCCGTTGCAGCGTGCGCGGCAAACTGCTGAGCTCGCGGGTCTTCATGCCGAGGTCGACCCGTTTCTCGTTGAGTGGGACTACGGCGGGTACGAGGGGCGCACGACGCGCGAGATCCGCAACGAGCTCGGCTACAACTGGAGCGCATTTACGCACGGCGTGATTCGTGGTGAAACGCCCGGTGAAACGGTCGAGGAGGTCGCCGCCCGCGCATCGCGGGTGCTCACGCGAGTGCTGCCCGCGTTGGAGCAAGGAGATGTCGCCCTGATCGCACACGGCCATTTCCTGCGCATTCTGACAGCCGTATACCTGAGATTGGCCCCTCGATTCGGTGCTCAAATCACCCTGGATGCTGGATCGGTCTCTGTGCTCAGCTACTACCGCGAGCAGCCGGCCATCTTGTCTTGGAACTACGGAGCTGAACTGCCGATGGTGCCCTCAGAGTCCTAAGGGTCTGATTTCTCAGCGCACGCGTTGCGCGGTGAACTGCATGCGCGGGTGAGCGTAGGAGTCTTGAGCCTGCACGAGCTGCAGTTCTCGCTCACCCGACTGATGCGTCAGCTCGATGAGGTCGAACACGCTGGATGCGGTCCGTTCCAGCGCTACAGCGGCGTCACCTGTCGCGCGGTAGTGCGCCGAGAATAGCGCCGCGGTGACGTCGCCCGATCCGTTCGCTTTGAACGGCAGATGGGGAGTCTGCACGATCCACGCGCCCGCAGCATCCACGGCGAGCATCTCGATGGTGCCAGGTTCGCGGTCGGGGCGCTCCACGCTCGTCACGAGAACGGTGCCCGGTCCCATCGACCGGGCAAGGTCGACGGAGTCGAGCGTCGAGTCCAGCGTCGTCGGCTCGGTTCCGGTGAGGAATCCCAACTCGAACTGGTTCGGAGTGATGATGTCGGCCACGGGGACCACGCGATCCCGCAGCAGGTCGGGGATCTCGGGCGCCACGAAGCACCCGGACTTCGCGTTGCCCATCACGGGGTCACACGCGTAGATGGCCGAGGGGTTCGCCGCTTTCACCCGCCGCACCGCATCCACGATGACGTCGCCGATCCCGGTGCCGCCCTGGTAACCCGAGAGCACCACGTCGATCTGGGGGAGCACGCCACGTTCCTCGATGCCGAGGATCACATCGTGCACATCCTCGGGTGCGATGAGGGATCCGCGCCACGCGCCATACCCCGTGTGGTTCGAGAAGTTCACCGTGTTGACCGGCAGCACCTCGACTCCGATGCGCTGGAGGGGGAACACCGCCGCCGAGTTGCCAACGTGGCCGAATGCGACGGCGGACTGAATCGAGAGAATCTTCACGACGTCAATCTTCCTCCCTTTGAACAGTCCGGGCCGCCGAGGAGCTCGCCGGCATGCGGCTGAAGCGGCTGATCGTGAGTTCGCCGAAGAAACCGGCGAGGATTCTACGTACTGGACGATCGAGGACATCCTCGAGACGGTGCCGAACGATGACACGCGGCAGCAGGCAATCTCAGAAGCCACGTTCGTTGCTCACAAACTCACTGAAGCCAACACGTACTGACGTACGGCCGGCCTCAGGGGATGCTGATGAAGTACACCAGTCCGTTGATGTCATGGCCATAGTCGGCCAGTGACGCCTCGATGCTCTGGTCGACTTTCGGGTCGTTGTCTGGGTCGGTGTGGGCGGTGTACCGAACGGTGATGGTGCCGTCTACTCCGGTTTCTATTTTGGTGACGATGCCGGTGTGATCACGGTCGGACGGGTTCGAGGCGGAAGGCTGCCAGTCGAACTGGATGATGTCGCCGACTTTCACGGCGCCGCGCGCTGCAGGGGAGTCCGGTGTTTCGACGTACCCGTGCCCAGTCAGCCAGTTCCGAAGCTTCGTTGACGAAATGTGGAGCACATTTTCCGGAAGACCTCGGATCAGAAGCGATCGGGACGCGAAGTTGGCGCAGTCTTCATTTGGGATGTAGGAGTGACCCCACGAATAATTCTTCGTCCAAGCGTTCTCTGACACCCATGCAAGTTGGGCTTCTAATCCACGTTCGCCGAGGAGTACCGCTGGGGCGGCTGGCACAGGGTACGAACTCGAGTCAGACGAGGTTGAGGGAGGCTGAGCATCCGTCGTCGACGGTTCAGCGGCCGGCGGCGGGACCGGCGAGGGAGAATCCGCGGCAACGGGCCGGCCGGCTGCTGTGTCCGCGATCACGATCTGACTCACTGTGGCACTCGGAGCACCCAGATGCCAAGCTCCGGTTGAGACCACGAGAGCGCAAGTAGCCACGGCGACAGCGGCCATACCGTACCGATGAAATGCGTGCAAGAGGAACTCCTCAGGTGTTTCCCTGAGGGCATGTGGAGGACTAGCTTTCCGCGACTTGATGTCAGCCTGTTGGCTGGTTCCTTCCGAAACCTACCCGTAGATCCTCGCCGCATTCACAATGGTCAGCATGTCGTCAACTGCCCCGGAGACACCATGCCCCGAAGGGATGAGCAAATCAAGCCTGAACCCAGCTTCTTGAGGGGCGATTAGCGCCTCAAGGTGTCTGACGGGCGTTCGGCGAATCGTTTTCGGTATGCGGCCGCAAAGCGGCCAAGATGAACAAAACCCCATCGTGCTGCTACCTGCGTCACGGTCGCGGTACCAGGCTCGGCGGCCAGAAGCTCCTTGCGCACCTCCTCAAGCCTCAAGTCGCGAAGGTATTGCAGGGGGGAGGTGCCAAGTGAACTGCGGAAGTTCTGCTGCAGGCTGCGTACGCTCGTCGAGGAAGCGGCGGCGAGTTCGGCCGCAGTCCACGCGTGAGCCGGGCGGGCACGCATCAGTTCCACCGCCTCAGACACTGCACGCGCGCCCGCGAGCGGCGGAGCGGCCCGAAGAATTTCGGAGTAGTTGTGAGGTTGAGCGAACAGCAGACTATGCACCAATGCTTGTTCAAGACGGTGCGCCGCGAGCGGGTGCTGGAGCATCCCGTCCGCTTGGTCTGACGCGGCATTGATGAGTCGGAGTGCCTGCAGCACTGTGCCTCCGGCCGCAGAGGCTAGGTCCAGGGCCATTGAAAACTCCAGCGGTGTCCCGAGGTTGCGTCCAAGAAGGCTCTCCAGTTCGAACCGCAGTTCAACCTTCGGGAGCATGAGGGCGATCTGGGCGAATTCGTCGTCACAGTCGAGATCGACGGGAAGACCGGGAGCGAAAATTGCGGCGGTCTGTGGAGTTGCGTACACCGGGTCACGAGGGCCGGCTTGCATCCTCGCCCTGCCTGCGACGGGGATGTCGACATGGTAGTTCGCGGCTTCACCGGTCTGAATTCGCATGGCGACCCCGAACTCCAGGTACCCGACAGTCACGCGTCCAATCTTGATTGCGTTCAGGGACATGTCGAGGGAGGTCGAAGCGGATGCCGACGGGAAGTCCACCGGTAAGTACACCTCGCTCAGCGCCTGTCGCGCCACATCGAGGTCTCGGGAGGAGACGACGGGATGACGACTGAACGCCTTACGAAATGTCGACTGCATATCTCGATTCTCGCGTAGAGAAGCTCCGTAGGCCCTGGGGCCGCTACGTCTCGCGTGAATGGGATCACGTACGCCGCGCGTTTCGGATTTCGTGCGCACCTGCGGACCCTTAGCTTTGGAAGGACATCGCCGGGGACTTCGTCGGCCCCGTCTGAACGCGGATCTGCCAGGAGCGATTCCAGCGGCCAACAGCAAAGGACAGGACAGACGTCATGATGCAGTGCCCGAAATGTCAAGCGCGGACTCGCCTTGCCGACAACGAGTTCTTTGGAATGGGCCTCGCCGTTCATCGCTTCATTCGCATCTGCGATCAGTGTGGTTGGATCGCCTTCGAGTCCGGCGCAGAGCCGAGACTTGAGGCGGAGCAGCCGGACGCTCGCCAGTGGGACCGTCTCCGGCGCGCGCTTCGACGCGTCTGGAGGTCGCCATGGTCGCGACATCCCCGCACACGCGGTAGTTGACACCACCTCTGGCCGTCCCATCCCCAAGCGCAGTGTCATTGATGGAAGTGTCCCGAGTCGTTGACTGCAGCCGTAGTACCGAACGGCAAGGACCTCCGTACGCACCGGTACCCTCCCGCAACGCCACTGAAAGTCGTAGAACACTCGTGCACGCGCCCAAACGTCAGTTATGCCAGTCAGTTTCACATCGGTTGCGGCAATGTCAGCACATGGTGCTGGGTCCACTTTTCTGGGGATGGTTCAAAGCGAAGGCGCAGGAGCAACACGAATGGCGATACCCGACAGGGCCATCCGAGATCACCATCGCCGGAACCGGCCCCGCCCGTATCCTCGTAATTGGCGACGGCCCCGCGGCCGGTTTCGGCGTGCGGACCCACCAACTGGGAATCGGCGGACATCTGGCCAGACACCTGTCCGGACAGATCGAGGGCGGAGTTGTGGTGACTGTCGTGGCACAGCCGGCCGCGTCGGCTCGCTCGACCCGCAAACGCCTCGGCGATATTGACGTCGAAGGCTATGACTCCATCGTGCTCATGCTCGCAACAACCGACGCTTTTTGCCTCACTAGTCGCCGCAGTTGGCGGCGCAACATGACCGCCCTCGTGCACGCCCTGAAATCCACGGATGCATCATCCGTGTTCGTGACGAGCGCCGCCAGTCTGCATTTGGCAAGGCCTCTCGCCCCGCTCGTTCGCCGGATAACCGGGAGGCACGCGCGAACGCTCAATGTCGAGACCAGTCGAATCTGCGCACAAACAAATACGCCAATGATTCCATTAGATGCCGCCTCCGACCTCACATCCCGCACCTATGCAAAGTGGGGTCGCCGTATCGGTACGCACGTCGCAGGCTCCCTGCTGAGGCAACCGTCTTCCAAACAACCAACGTGAACTCCCACGCAGCGTGCAAGTACCGGATGGCTCTCACGTGACTCCTCATGCGACTGCGGCTCGGGCGACTCAGGCACCGTCGACGCGCGAGAAAGCAACACGCCAAAGGAAATGATGAACATAACGGGCTCAACCATCGTCAGGTTGTACCTGACCCGAATCTCATTTCGTTACGTCGAGACGCGCGTGCCGGTGAACAGGCATGGCCAGATTCCCGCTGTGCTGGTCGACCCGAAGAGTGTTGCTGGATCGGTCATCGAGGGGGTCTGGCTTGGAGACAGCCGCGACTATGGCCCGGACGGAATCAACTACGTTCTCATTAGAGCAGGAGCGTCTTGAAGCTTCCATCAAGCTCGAAGTCAGCGATGGTTTCTTGTTTTGTCGGGTGGTCGACGGTTTCGGAGCATGGCGCCATTCTGGCTCCTCATCGGCAATGCTTCTCCGGAACCGCTCAGCCGTTGCCCGCCGGATTGAGCTGGGCCAGTGCGATGTTCAGTTGTAGAACGTTGATCGTCGGCTCGCCGAGAAAACCGAGATCCCGCGCCTGCGTCTGCGAGGCGACAAGCTTCGCGACAATGCCCGGGTTGAGATGGCGTGCCGCGGCCACGGCGGCGACTTGCAGCATCGCGTAGTCGGTCGAGATGTGCGGGTCGAGCCCGGAACCGGACGCCGTCACTGCGTCGGCCGGAATGCGACCGGCTGACACACGGTCGAGCATTGAGATGGATGCCTTGCGCTCCAGGATCACCTTCAGGAGGTCCGGATTGTTCGGCCCCAGGTTGCTGCCGCTCGAGCTTCCTGCGTCGTAGCCAGTGCCGGCGGCCGAGGGGCGCGACTGAAACCACTGCGGCAACGGATTGCCCTCAGAGTCGGTGAACGACTGGCCGATGAGGCTCGAACCCACGACGGCACCCTGCGAACTGACTGTCGAGCCGTTCGACTGCGCGTTGAATGCCAGTTGGCCGATCGCCGTGACGACGAGCGGATAACCGATGCCGAGAACCAGGGTGAAGACGAGAAGCGCACGCAGAGAAGCCCAATATTGCCGTACAGCACCACGCGGTGACTTCATGATCCGTCTCCAATCCCGTCTTTCTCGTCGCCCAAGTCAGTCAAAGTAGTCGTTAGAACCCTGGCAACAAACCAATCAGAAGGTCGATCAGTTTGATTCCGATGAAGGGCGCAATGATTCCGCCCACGCCGTAGATCAGCAAGTTGCTGCGCAGCAGCAGTGAGGCCGAGGTCGGACGGTAGGGCACACCGCGCAGCGCCAGTGGGATCAGCGCCAGGATGATGATCGCGTTGAAGATCACGGCCGAGAGGATCGCCGAAGACGGCGAATGCAGCCGCATGATGTTGATCGTTTCCAGCCCCGGAAATGTTGCGACGAACATGGCGGGGATGATCGCAAAGTACTTCGCGACATCGTTGGCGATCGAGAACGTCGTCAGAGCGCCGCGGGTAATCAGCAGTTGTTTGCCGATGCCGACGATGTCGATCAGCTTCGTCGGGTCGGAGTCGAGATCGACCATATTGCCGGCCTCCTTGGCCGCCGACGTTCCCGTGTTCATCGCCACACCGACGTCCGCCTGAGCCAAAGCCGGCGCGTCGTTGGTTCCGTCGCCGGTCATCGCGACGAGGCTTCCGCCCACTTGCTCGCGTCTGATCAGAGCCAGCTTGTCCTCCGGAGTCGACTCGGCGAGAAAGTCGTCGACGCCCGCTTCGGCGGCGATCGCTTTTGCCGTGAGCGGGTTGTCGCCGGTGATCATGACGGTGCGGATGCCCATGCGTCGCAGGTCAGCAAACCGGGTTGCGAGTCCGGCTTTGACCACATCCTTCAGGTAGATGACGCCGTGAATCGTGACGACTCCGGTTTCACTCTTCGACGCCACCGCCAGCGGAGTGCCACCCACCGCAGAGATCCGATTGACGTGCTCGGCGAGGTCATCCAACACCGGTTACGAAACAGGGGCGACCTCTTGCGCCCAGGCGATGACCGACGCTGCCGCACCCTTGCGAATCTGATGTCCATCACGAAAATCGACCCCGCTCATGCGCGTCTGTGCGCTGAACGGCACGACGTCACCACCAAGCGTGCCGGTCTGTTCGAAGCCGAGTTTCTGCGCGAGCGCCACGACCGAAGAGCCCTCGGGAGTGGGGTCGCTGATCGAGGCCAGCGACGCTGCCTCGATCAGTTGCTGCTGGTCGGCCCCACCAACGGTGAGGAACTCGGTTGCCTGGCGATTTCCGTAGGTGATGGTTCCGGTCTTGTCGAGGAGAAGCGTCGTGACATCGCCGGCCGCCTCGACGGCCCGGCCCGACATCGCCAGCACATTGCGTTGGATCAGCCGGTCCATTCCGGCGATTCCGATCGCCGAGAGCAGGGCGCCGATCGTGGTCGGAATCAAACAGACCAACAGTGCGACGAGAACGGGAACGCTGGCCGCGGCATCCGCGAAGGCTGCGACGGGGCCAAGCACCAGCACGACGACGACGAAGATGATTGTCAGACTGGCCAACAGAATGTTCAGAGCTATCTCGTTCGGCGTCTTCTGACGGGATGCACCCTCGACCAATTGAATCATCCGGTCGACGAAAGACTCGCCCGGCCGGCTCGCAATGCGCACAACGATTCGGTCTGACAGCACACGGGTGCCGCCGGTAACGGCGCTGCGGTCCCCACCGGATTCACGGATGACGGGGGCCGACTCCCCGGTGATGGCCGACTCGTCGATCGAAGCGATGCCCCAGACGATGTCACCATCGCCGGGGACGAGCTCACCGGCTGTGATGATGACCACGTCGCCCAGTGACAAGTCTGCCGACGCAATCTGCTTCGTCGTCGCGTGCGACGCATCCGGATCGCTCTGATCGTTGTACTCGACGACGAGGTTCGCGTTGGTGGTCGTGCGTGTCTTACGCAAGCTTGCCGCTTGGGCCTTGCCGCGCCCTTCGGCAACTGATTCAGCAAGGGTTGCAAACAGCACGGTCAGCCAGAGCCACACCGCGATCGACCAGGTGAAGGCGAGCGACGGCGTCGATGAGCTAGCAGACTGGCTGAGATAGGGCTGAGCGATGGCCAGCACCGTGGTCAGCAGGGCGCCGATCTCAACGATGAACATGACCGGGTTGTGCCACATCTCGATCGGGCTGAGCTTTCTGAACGCGCCGGGGAGTCCGTTGATCAGCTGCTTCAGACTGAAGGGAGCTTGCGCGTTCTTCGGGCCCGGCCGCTGGCGTTCGGTCGGGGATGCGGCGAGTGTGGGCGTGGACATTAGTGGAGTCCTTCCGCCAGCGGTCCGAGGGCCAGTACCGGGAAATAGGTCAGTGCGGTGACGATCACGATGGTCCCGATGAGCAAGGCGACAAAAAGTGGTTTGTGGGTGGGGAGAGTTCCGGAGGTTTCGGGTACTTTGTCTTGCGCGGCGAGGGAGCCGGCCAACGCGAGCACGAAGACGATCGGCAGGAGTCGGCCAAGAAACATCACTGCCCCGAGTGCGGCGTTCAGCCAGGGGGTATTCGCAGTCAGACCGGCGAACGCCGATCCGTTGTTGTTCCCCGCCGAGGTGAACGCGTAGAGCACCTCGGAAAAGCCATGGGGGCCGGGGTTCAGAATCGACACTGATGCGACGTTCTCTTCGATCGCCGGGATCGCGAAGCTCAGCCCGACGCCCAGGAGCACGAGGACGGGGGTGGTCAGGATATAGAGGCTCGCCAGTTTGATCTCGCGTGAGCCGATCTTCTTGCCGAGATACTCGGGTGTGCGCCCGACCATCAGCCCCGCCAGGAAGACGGCGACGATTGCCACGATCAGGATGCCGTAGATTCCCGCCCCGATGCCGCCCGGCGCCACCTCGCCGGTCATCATGTTGAGCATTGTCATCATGCCGCCGAGCGGCGTATAACTGTCGTGCATCGAGTTGACGGCGCCGGTCGAGGTAAGAGTCGTGGCGGTGCCGAACAAGGTGGAGCCGAGGATACCGAATCGTTGCTCCTTGCCTTCCATCGCACCGCCCGCGGCCTGGGTTGCGACGCCGCTTCCCTGCAGTTCGAACAGGGTCAACGCGGTGAGCGAAGTCAGCAGGATAACCCCCATCGCGGAGAGCACTGCGTAACCTTGGCGGTTGTCGCCCACCATCTTGCCGAAGGTGCGCGGAAGCGAGATCGGGATGAGCAGCAGCAGAAAAATCTCGACGAGACTGGTCCAGGCCGTCGGATTCTCAAACGGATGCGCCGAGTTGACGTTGAAGAACCCGCCGCCGTTGTTGCCGAGCAGCTTGATCGCCTCCTGAGAGGCGACGGGGCCGCCCGGGATCGTCGCCGGGGTTCCGGTCAGGGAGGTGATGTGTTCGAACCCGTTGAAGTTCTGAATCGTGCCGCCGACAATCAAGATGACCGCGGAGATCAGCGAGATTGGGAGCAAGATGCGCACTATCGCGCGCGTGACATCCACCCACATTGAGCCGATCGTCGTCGATCGCACGGAGGCGAATCCGCGGATCAAGGCAATGCCGACGGCAAGCCCCACGGCGGCGGCGAGAAAGTTCTGCACGGCAAGGCCCGCCATCTGAACGGTGTAGCCCACGGTGACCTCGGGCGAATACGACTGCCAGTTAGTGTTGGTGACGAACGAGATCGCGGTGTTGAAGGAGAGCCCCTCCGGGACCGCCGGCAGCCCGAGTGAGTAGGGCAGAACCGCTTGCGCGCGTTGCAAGCCGTAGAGCAGCAGGATGCCGAGGGTCGAGAATGCGAGCACACTGCGTAGGTAGAGCGGCCAGCTCTGACTCCCCGACGGGTCGACTCCGACAAGTCGGTAGAACCCGCGCTCTATTTTCAGATCGTGTGTGCTCGTGAACGTGGCGGCCATGTAGTCGCCGAGTGGTCGATAGCACAGGCCGAGTAGAAGGATGAGCGCAGCGAGCTGGGCGAGGAACAGCCAGAGAGTCATTTAGAACTTCTCCGGCTTGAGCAACGCGTAGATCAGATAGCCGATCGAGGCGACAGCCAGCAGGGCAGCGAGAATGTTGAAGAAGATCACAGCTTCTCAATTCCTTTGCCGATCAGGCCGACGATGGCGGCCAGCGCGAGAATCCCGACAACGCACAAGAGGTCCAACATAGGAGCCACCTCAGTTCCGCAGTCGCTCACTCATCAGTTGCGTGTGCAGCTGTCTCGTGCGCGAATTGAACGATCGACAGCGCCATACAACTCCACAACGTCATGGATCGGAAGTGCTGTTCCTCGTGGGGGCGTCGTTATGGGTTCGGCTCTGATTCGCGAAGAACCTCGCGGGTCACGGGGCGATCTCGGAGTCGTCGGCTGGCCCATTACGGACCCCGCCGACCGTCTACGCTGGCGGCATGAGCGAAAGATCGACCCCCACCCGCTTCCGCATTCGCTGGGGCTGGTTCTTCGTATGCATCGTGCTGGGACTTATCGCCATCATGATCGGGTGGTTCGCGGCACCTGCCGCTTCGCACCTGGGCTATCTCGCCGGCGTGCTGGCCAACGTCGGTACCACGCTGCTATTGGTGGGCATCGTGGTGCTGCTGGAGCGGCGGATCATCGACAACGCGGTGCGTGTGGTCCGTACCGCGAACGAGCAGTCAAACGAGGCGATCCGAGTCCAGATTCAAGACCTCGAGGACCGGTTGGCCGCCGAATGGGAGTCCGTGACCACCGAGAATCTCGCCGAGAAGAAGTCTGAGACTTCTCGGCTCACCGACGATTTCACGAAGCGGATCGTGAACGAGGCCAAGCGCGAGGAGTAGTCCCGATGGCCCACGTGGAGTGGTCTGCGCAATTTCGGCCGGGTCGATCCCGTCCGAACAGCAGGCTCACCCCAGTGCTGCCTTGGAATCGTCGAGTTACGAGCATGCTGCGTCAGCACGAATGATGCGCGCCGGTTTCTGATTTCTGCCCGGCCTCCCGGCAATTCGTTGTCGTTGCCGGTGCGGTTCGAAGAGTCACATCATAGGATGCTCGTATGTCGAACGTGGCACCGACCGAGCCGCCGGTCGAGCTTGTCGCGGCAACGGTGCTCACGTACGTCGTGGGCGTTTTGGGGATATTGCTGGGCATCCTGCTGATGTTCATTCGCTATCTGCCGAACTTGGAGCACTCGTCTGTCGGCTCGATCGTCACGATCGTCGGTGCTGCGACCGTGCTCCTGGGGCTATTCGTGATCGCGCTCGCCTCTGGTCTTACACGTGGACGACGCGATGCACGTATCTTGCTGACCGTTCTGTTCTCGATCTCGTTCGTGCTCGGGGGGCTTGTCTTGGTGCTTGATCCGGACGACATGTGGTTTCGACTCGTCGACCTGTTCCTTAGCGCGGGGATCGTTGTGGTGATGTGGACGGGGCGCGTTGCACGCTTCTTCGCACGTAGCGGCGGTGCACGAACCGGATGATCTCGATCGCGCCGATCGTCAGAGTCGACACCACGAGCACCAGCAATGCCGTCGTCAGCGACAGGTCGACCAGCACAAAAAAGTGACGCGCGAGCGGTATCGAGTAGGCCAGAATCAGTCCGATGAGCATCGAGCCGATGATCAGGATTTTCCATCCGTCAATCGGACGCGACAGAACGATCAGCACCCACAGCCCGACAACAGTGAGGATGAGGGTGGAGCCGGTGCGCAACTCGTCTATGTTGATGCCGGCGCTGGTCGCAGCCAATGAATATAGTGCAAGCGCGACTGCGATCACCAGGCCAGCGGGGACGGCGAAGCTCAGCGCCCGGTTCAAGAACCCGGGGATATAGCGCCGGGTATTGGGCATGAGGGCGAGGAAGAACGCCGGAATACCAATGGTGAGTCCGTCAGTAAGCGCCAGTTGCCGGGGAAGGAACGGGAATTCGAGCAGGAGCGCCCCGAAGATGACGGCAAGCGCGGTCGCGTAGGCCGTCTTGGTGAGGAAGAGCATCGATACCCGTTCGATGTTCGCGATCACCTGCCGGCCCTCGGCGACAACCCGGGGCAGGTGGGAGAACTTACTGTCGAGGAGCACGATGCGGGCGACCGCTTTCGTGGCGGCTGAACCGGACTCCATTGCGATGCCGATGTCGGCTTCCTTGATCGCGAGCGCGTCGTTGACCCCGTCGCCGGTCATCGCAACGGTATGGCCTGCTGTCTGGAGTGCCTGGACCATGGCCTTTTTCTGTGCCGGAGTCACTCGGCCGAAGACGACGGTGTTTTCGAGGATTTCGGCCAGCTGTGTTTGGTCTTCAGGGAGTTCTCGCGCGTCGTATCCGTGCGGTGCGTCGAGTCCCACCTCGCGCGCGATGGCCGCTACGGTCTCCGGGTTGTCGCCCGAGATGACGCGCACCGTCACGCCCTGATTGGCGAAGTAAGCAAGGGTCTCGCGAGCGTCAGGCCGTATGCGCTCCTGGAAGGTGAGAAGGGTGACCGGCGTAGGCGCTCCCGGCAATCGCTCGGCCTGGACATCGTCATCGGAGAGTCGCTGCGGTATGCGCGCGAGGACGAGCGTGCGCCGCCCGGATGCCGCCAACTCGACCGCCTGTCGCCGCAACTCCGTGTTACTCGGGGCTTCGCCGGTGCGCGCAGGGAAGACCATTTCCGGTCCACCCAGTATCCAGGTGCCCGACTCGGCGTCGCCGAACGAGACGGCGCTCCATTTGCGGGCAGATGAGAACGGGATGCGGGCATCCGGATCCGAGCCCGGTTGCACAGTGAACGCGGCAGTGAGGCAGCGGGCGGTGGCATTCGCGTCGGGTTCCGACCCGTACCAGGCAAGCACGCGATCCCATCCGGTCGGCGGGGTTGTTGGCACCGGATGCGCGGCGTCGAAGACGATGTCGCCCTCGGTGAGCGTGCCGGTCTTGTCGAGACAGATCACGTCAATGCGGGCGAGGCCCTCGACCGCCGGCAGCTCCTGGACGAGCACCTGCTGTGTGGCCAGCTTCAGCGCTCCGAACGCGAACGCGATGCTGGTCATCAGCACCAGGCCGAGCGGGATCATTGCGACGACGGCGGCGATGGTGTTCACTGCCGCCTCTCGCCAGTGGCCACTTGCGATCGCCGTCGACCATCCGCCATACACGAACATCTGGGCATTCAAGACGAGTAGTGAGATGGGGCCGATCACCCAGGTCAACCATTTCAGGACCTTGTTGATGGATGTTCGCAGCTCGCTCGTGACAAGCGAGAACTTCTTTGCCTCCGTGGCCAGTTGATTGGCGAAGGAGTCCGCGCCGACGCGAGTGACGACAGCGTTCCCTTCGCCACCGACGACGATCGACCCCGAGAGCACGTCGGCGTCTGCCATTTTGTCGATCGGGTCGGATTCGCCGGTGAGCATCGATTCGTCGAGCTGGAGGCGCGTGGCAACCGTGACCGCGGCGTCGGCCGCCACCTGGTCCCCGGCGCGTAGAACGAGCAGGTCGCCGAGCACGACGTCGGCGACTGCGATCTCAGCGACTTCAGAATTCCGCACTACTCGAGCAGACGGTGCATGCAGGAGTGCGAGCCTGTCGAGGGCTGCCTTGGCACGGAATTCCTGAACCGAGCCGATGACCATGTTTGCGATCGCGCTGAAACCGAACAGGGCATCCTGCCACCGGCCGAGCAGAAGCAGTACGAGGAAGCACGCACCGATTATCGCGTTGAACAGGGTGAACGTGTTGGCGCGGATGATGCTCCACGCGCTGCGGCTTGACGCGTCTTTGAAAGCGTTGGTCTGGCCGTTGGCGACCCTCTCGGCGACGTCGGCCGAACTCAGCCCCTGAACAGCGTCCGTAGGGACGATCGTCATGTTTTTCCCCTCGTAACTGGAGATTACTGCTCAATTTCGGCGCGTCGCCGACACTCTGTGAAAAATCTCACAGTCCGTGCCGCCGCACCCTTGGTGGTGACGGTATCGGTGGACACCACGCGAGGTGGGATCCTCACGTCTGGTCCAATCGGCTAGGCGCCGTGTGGCCGCGGGCACGCAGCATGAATGCGCTGCCCGCGGGCACGCAGCCTGAATGGCTGATGCCGGCGGACGCACGTGCGAGCACGCAGAGTCCGAAGGGGACGGACGCGACACTCGCGATCGAGCTGAGCTCACGTACGAGGCTATGAGCTGCTGGCGTGCTTGAGTTTTCGCCGCATGGCGCGCTGAATTTTGTCGAGCCCAGAGCCGGGTAACGGCGAGATCGGAGAATTTTCGGGCTGTGCGCTGCGCGTTCTGTCGCATCCTGGTCACCTGCGCGGGTTTCAGACGCTGCAGTGTCAGGATCGTTTCGGTGAGGGCGGCCTCGTCGCCTGCCGGCACCAGGAATCCGTTGCGGCCGTGGGTGATGATATCGGCGGGCCCGTAGGGGACGTCGTAGGCGATGGGGATACAGCCCGCGGCCATACTCTCAAGAAGAACAAGCGCAAACGCCTCGGATCGTGAGGTGAGGAGCAAGAACGATGCTGAGGCGAGGTTCGCTCGAGCATCATCACGGTGTCCATGCATCCGAATCAGATCCGACCGACCCTGCGCCTGGATTAGCTGTTCGAGTGCGGGGCGCTGGTCACCATCCCCGTAGATGTCGAGCGATACGGGTTGAGTGCTGGCTCCGGCTGCGGCGATGGTGGCGCGCACGGCATGGTCAACCCGTTTCAATTCACTCAGCCGGGAGATGACAACGCCATGTCCCACGGGGCGAGTGACCGAAACCTCAGTGTTGACGCTCAGGTCAGTGCTGTTGGGGATCACAGTCAAATTGGGCACCGGCCCGAGCAGCTGTTCGATATCGGACTGCTGACGACGGGTGAGGACGACGACGGCATCGAATGCGGCAAGGTTGTGACGGGGTGCCCCCGCGCAGTCGATCGAGCCAGAACCGGTAGAGCCCCCAGATCGACCCCCAGGACCTCACCGGTCGACCGGCCCTGTCGCAGAGCACGACTGAGCGACCGCCCAGGGTGCCGGGGTTCAGGACATCGCGACGATTACTGGCCAGAAGAGTCCCATCGAGTCGGTAGTAGTCAACCTGGAGGGTGCTCGAGTCGGCGGCGAATCGGGTCCGTGTGAGTTCGCGATCACCTCGTGATCCGCTCGAGTGTTCGGGGCTGGTGTCAAGTGGGGCAAACGGCACCTCTATCGGTCTGATTTCTTGGCCGAACGAGAGCGTGCCACGCTGTACGGATGACGCAGATGCGAGACGAGCTGGGCCAACTCAAGAGCTTGGTGGGAACGGCTCCCACGTTCGATGTGGAGCACATTCCTCTCGACCCTCGCGCGCTTTTCATCGACTGGTTTCGAGACGCCGTCGACGCCCGTGTTCCTGAACCTCATGCGATGACGCTCTCAACCCTCGGCGCAGACGGAATCCCCGATGCGCGGGTCCTGATCCTGAAAGACGTGACCGAAGACGGCTGCTGGGCGTTCGCAAGCGGGATCAGTAGCGTCAAGGGCTCTCAACTGCACGCGAATCCTGTCGCGGCGCTGACGTTCTACTGGTCGTCTCAGATCAGATCGATTCGCCTCCGCGGACACATTGAAGTCGCCTCAGTCGACGAGAGCGTAAAGGACTTTCGGGAGCGCGGTGTCGGAGCCCGGGCAATCGCGTTGGCCGGCACGCAAAGCGACGCCATTCGCGAACCCTCGAGCGTCATTCACTTGATCGAGGAGGCCCGTCAACGCCTCAAGCATGACCCGGAGCAGACCTCAGCCGGATGGACAGTTTGGCGGCTGCGACCCATCTCAATCGAGTTCTGGCAAGGGGACGCCACCCGCAACCACCTGCGGATTCAGTACCAACGTCACGGTACCGAATGGACGTCGCGACGGCTCTGGCCATAGCGGGACCGTCCAGAACGCGTCTCGGTCGCCCAGTTCCCATCGCCCATGCGGGGATCAGGGCAACTCTGGTCGCTGCGTGATTCCGAACATCTGTGTGCTCCGCAGCTAGCATCGGTGCATGGCGCTCGTGTACTGGGCCGAGCTTCGTCTCCTGTTCCTCGCCATGAGTCGACGATGTTGTCGGCTACCGCGAGGAACTTACTCCTGGCTCGTGTCTGGTGGCCTGACGCACGAGCGCCTCAAGTCGTTGGCTGTGCGCGCCGCGCCAGTACACCCAATCACAATTGGTGCACCGCGAAAACGAGCGATAGGTGCGGAGGGTTCCTGGCTCGAGCTGGGCCGCGACCTCTGCGGCGGGCACCTCTGCGAGGAGCGCCCCGCAGCGCAGGCACCGCGTCCACGGCGCGAGTCGCGGGGCGAAGCGACTGAGGACGTCGTCCAGCTGCGCGTCCACGTCGCCTGAACGGATGAGCGCACCGTCGTGCACGGTTTTGCGGAAGAGCAGTCCGCGATCTCGGGTGAGCAGCTCCCGTTGCTCGGTTGCGGAACGGGCGGCAAGCTTGGAGTCATCGTCATCAGGTTCATAGGCCGCATCGAGGCCGAGTAGCCGCATCCGTCGCGTCAGCGTGCCGAGGTGTACGTCGAGCAGGAAAAGACCGGAGCTCGGCTGCGGTCGTTCCCGAGATTCGACGTCGACCGCTGACGAGTTTCCGATGTGTGTCGTACGAAGTGCCTCGTGGCCGATCTTGTGACCATCCACGGATGCGGACCCGACTTCGGTCACCGGCACGCCCAAGACTTGCAGGAGATGGGCCACCGTTTCTGTGGGAGCGGCGTCACGGACGACGTGGTCCCCCCGGTCTCGCCTGGGCAGCAGAGACCGAAGTGAAAGATCGACATTGACAGTGACTTGCGGCACCTCGACATCGTGCCTGCTCAAGATGGGCGCTCGCTGGGCTAACTGGCTGAACGGTTCGCCGCATCGGCTTCCGATGCGCGGCCAGCGATCGCAGTGGGATTTGGTTACGTCCCAGCGGCCTGCTCACAAGAGGAAGTACGGCAGGCCCGAGCGTCGGGTCACCGTCGTAGTCAAGTCCGCCAGGGGAGTGAGGAACGTCAGGGAGAGTTCGGCGAACAGGGACATACCTCATCGGACATGCGGCTCTGCGTGCCTGTTGGAGGAAGATCCCGCGAGTCGTGGAGGAAAATGCATCTCGTCAACTTCCGTGATCCGCGACCTGACGGGTTTCGCGATCAGCCCACCAAAATGTCCCGGAAACTCAAGGGTCTCCGGGACTTTCTGGTTCGACAGGTGCTCGGGGGAGCGGGGAACGACGATGTGACCCTGCACATGCTCCGCTGCACGGTCGCGACCGCAGTCAACGACAACGCCAGCATCGAACTCGCCGCGGAACTGCTCGGCCGTACGGACACGAGGGTAAGGGGGATGCAATGCATCCAATGGAGCGAGCTGGTGAAACCGGCCACCGCCGCGCTCCCAATCGGGCGTTCGCGCAGGACAGAGACTGAACGCGGTGCCGCCACGGTGCCGCCACGGTGGCGGCACCGGGTTTAGATTTCTTTCCCGAAGAAGCTGAGTTACTCGAAGGTCCACGACTCGGCAACAGCGACGTCACGAACTGCGGTTACGCGATAGGTGGATTGGAAGGTTGAGACCGCTGCCTCCAAAAGGTGCCCCTGGTAATGCTCCGGTGCAGCGAGAACCTTTCCGGCCGGCACGTTGCCCATGGGGTTTCGCGGATATAGATGCCTCAGCGACACTCCGTCGATGGGGGCCCGAAGCAAGTGTGCTGCGCTGAAAATCTCCAGCCATTTGTTTGACTGCCTCGTATTCAGGCCCCTCCACCCCTCGAACCCTTCGGTACGCTTCATCGCATCTGCATGCGCCAGATAATTGCCTATTTCGGCGTCACCAAGCGCGGAACCAGGTATTGACTCCCGTTCGTTGGGGCCGATCACCGCAAGCATCAGTCCGGAAACCCGTACGGTCGTCGATTCAGGAAGAGCAACTGCGCTTCTGTCACGAACACCCGCGAACCGCCGGATATGGCGGCTGTATCTCACGGCAAGGAGCAGCCGAGCGTAGTCTAAATTATTGAGGCCATCAGCTCGGGATACGATCTCGTCTCGAAGACTTATCAACTGAGATGACGACGCCCAGGTCAAGGCCATTGCGAGCCAGAAAAGTTGCTGACGTTCATCCCCCGTCGCCAGGTGGCTACGCCACCAAGAAATAGAGACTCTGGTTCTCGCCTGCAGCCCAGCGAGGAAGATTGGATCAAAACCTTCGATTTCGCCCTTCTTAATCCCGGCATCCCTTGCTTTCGGGGAAAAACTGGCTATTGCATCGAGCATCAGCTTGTACGTACCCCACGTGAGATCGAATTCGTCTCGGACGACTGAGAGGATCTGATACCAGGCCGCGATCCCAAGCCGGCTGTGCGGGCGTTCCAGCGTTTCGCGAATGGCAAGCAGCTTCTCGATTACGTCACCTGAGGGCGCCTCGTGTCCGATGTCTATCGGCCTGATCAATTTTTCGTGCATTCGAGCGCCTGCGTATGTATCTGCCGACAGAAGAGTCGAGAGTAGTGAGAGCTCCGTGACAGGGTGGTTCGAAACCGCACCGCCCCACTCGAGGATGATTCGTTTCGCTGTCGTCCCGAGCGTTTCGGAGCTTTCCAGAGTCGCTGGCGAATGATTGATTAGATCCGAGATACGGTTCCTGTGATGAAGCTCGTCTGAAGTATCGCCCAAGACGAGTTGCGCCGCGTCCTCAGAGGACACACCAGATCCTGCGCCGGATCGCCAAGCGATTGAGAGCCGACGAGTTCGCTCCTCGCCGGTGGCCTTTCCACACCATTCAACGAATCTCGTCGCGAGCACTTCTCCTCCATTTCGCCGGAGCAATGCACACATCACGTTGGAAGGCACATTTTCATCTCCGATGATGTGCTCGGTGAAGATAATGTCCGCCAATTCGTCTCGCCCGCACTCAAGATCGAGCGTTCCGAGCTCGAATCCGGGCAGCTGTCCGTTCGCCGCCAAATGTACACCAAGGTGATCAAAAACCGTGCGGACGAGATCAGCTTGGGGGCGCTTCTTCGCTCTGAAAATCCAATCTGTAAGTAGCGACGCACCCACGCTTCTGGCGTTCAAAGAAGCCGCAACGTCCTTGGACCCGATGAGAGCCTGCAGGCTGTATACCAGAGCCCCCAAACCGCCACCGTCGTAAAATCCTGCATAAAATCGCGTCACATTCGCCCAGTACGGGCTTATTGCAATCGCCTCGAATCGCTGGGCCCTGTCGCCGCTAGCAACCCTGTGCCGCGAGGTCCACTGCGGGGCACTGGCATAAAGGTACCGCGCAGCAAAGTACTCGCGGAGCGGTTGAACCTCGAACTCATACAGGCCTTCTACCCGTTGAACGAGGACGTATACCCGTTCCAGTCCGCCCGAGAACAGGTCTTCGAGAATTCCAGGGTTGTGGCTCCCTGCAGACAGGTAGTCGGCCACCAACTGACGGAGATCCTCGCGCGTGATGCTGCCCGCTGACCCGTCTGCCTCAGCACCACTCTGCAGCGTCCACGCAAGGAATTCGACGATCTCAAGAAGAAGGAGCCGGTGCTCTCTTACTCGTTGATCTTTTTCGGACTCACGGGCCATGAATGTGTCCATGTACTGCCGGTACAAGTCTGTTCTCATGTCGGGCAGCGAGTGGCCCTGAGAGTGAATCAGAGTCAATAAAATCGTCAGTTGCATCGGGTTGCGCGTCAACTCACGGATATGAGGGAGATCGAGCTTTTGCTCCAAAATCTCGACAACCTCCTCTGCGTCCGTTTCCTCCAAGCGCCGCGCAACAACCCATTTCGCGGCGTACTCCCGAATCGTTTCCTCTTCGATAGGGGCAAGATCGAACTTCCTAAACCGCTTGTTCGATAGAAGCGGACGTTTCCCAAACAGTGAAGGGCGACTCGTGACCACAACTTGAATATCCGACCCGAGTTCACGCAAGCGATTCAAACCTTCATTGATCTGCTCAACCAGCTTTTCCCGCAGATCTAGGTCAGCTACTTCATCGAGCCCGTCTAGGAAGAGAAGAACGGGGAGTGCGACCGCGGTCTCAGCGAGGTCGTCAGCCGAAAAATCGAGGCCGCCTGACTGGAGCTGAACAAGCTGAGAGACAAAGCGCTCTAATGTGCGGGGTGATGGAGTCTCTTCTGCAGGGATCGAGAGAAATCCCCGCCCATCGATGTATCCAGCGAAGTCTCGTAAATCAACCTTGAAAGGTAAACGAAAAGCTGCGGCCGCGTGGGGCTCCGATATCTTCGCCAAGAAGTCCGATTTTCCCAGATAGCGTGCACGATGCACCTGACAGACGTATTGGGCGAGAGTGGACTTGCCTTGCCCTGGAGCCCCTTGCAGGACAATCCAGGGCACTAGTCGCTGGATATCTCGGTCGAGAAGCAAATCGGCGGCACCGGCTGTCACCTGTGTATGAATGAAGGCAAAGTCGGAGTGGGTGTCGAACGTGCCGCGCCGCCGGCTCTTCGCGAGGTTGACGTGACGCCCGACCGCTCCTCTCACTGCGTCATGATCTGACGAGCTACGGTTCATATTGAAGTAAATATCTTGGACATCGAGAGGGACATCGACAAAGAGGCCCAGAAGGGAATTGGCAAGCTCAGTTTGCCTGAACTTCACCTGCTCGTCCTTCCGGAACTGTTCCGAAACAAATGCGCGGAGCGTCCGGCCGATTCGCTCGCTGCGTTGACCGATCAGGGCCATTGATATTAGAACGAGAGTGTCATTCCCGCTCAGGAGAGACGGATACGAGAGCTTAAGGTTGGAGTCCGCACGATCAAGCCGACCTTCCAAGTCATCTCGCCACATACACATTGCCGGGATCGCGACATGCTCCGCCAACCAGGCTGAAACTAGGTCTATTCGACCTCCACCGGGATGGGCTGTACCGCGCGCATTGGTGACCATAATGTACTGTTTTGCGCCTCCTTCGATGAGCTTCTTGATCTTGGGAAGCTCGCCTTCGAGAGCGGCAATCATCCACTTGGCGTTCTCAGGTTCGTCGTCGCGCCGGAACTTCACCTGAACTGCGACAAATTCGCCGTCCTCAGACAATGAGTCCCCTAGCGCGTCCCGACCACCGTCAGGCTGACCCACGGGAAAACACTGCAGATCCGGGAAGTCGCCGATAAGCAGCGCCTGGCTGAACTTTTGAAAGCTCTCTGCGCCGAGACTCTCGAAAAGGTACGGCATGAGGAGCCTCTCGGTTGGGCGCCCCAAGGCGACGCGCTTCTAGAGCCTAGCGAATCGGACATCTGACTGTTTTGTAACCCTGACGGGGGTATTTGGACGAAGCTGATGGGTTCGAGACTGAAAATACGGCTGGGATCTAGCAGTCATAAGAGGAAGAGGACAGAAAATCAAAGGCACGCCCAGGGGGCCCTCTGGCGTGGTCGAGCGGCATTGGGTTCTGCTCGCCATGCACGCTGCTGGCGATGGCCCCAGATTCAAATCAAAGGGCTGGCACTATTCGCATCCTCCATCACCATCCCCTAGCGCTGGAGACCTTTGATGAGTTGTGGAGGGAGAGCTCCCATGGAATGGTCAACCATGGGGTGCACCAGATTCCTAAATCTTGGAGGATGCTGAGCAGATTGCAATTCGGCCAGGGCGAAAGGTGAGAGGCAATTCAGCTGAAACAAACTCAATCTCACGTCGCGGTTGGGACCGCTACGTACGCGGACGCGGTGTATTTTTCGCTGGCCGGGAGAGTTGCATCGTTGCGGGAGAACCCCCGACTACCGCAACAGTCAACGCTTACCCAGCTGGTCCTGTCATCGACGCACGTCCGGCGTCGTTGTGGGTGAGATACGGTGGCGTCATGCCCCGGTAGTCGGGCACGCAGGTTAAGGGGATGCCAGTGAAGGTCCAAGAATCAGACCAAATGACGCTCACCATCGCGCAGGGTGTTGATGTCTCTATCCGGACGCTTGCCCAAATGTCGGCTTCGGAGGCTGGCATGCTGTTAGCTCAGTCAATGGCAGTGTCGCCTAGGCCGGAGTGGTCGATTCCAGACTTGCGCGCGCACGCAGAAGCGAGCCTGAGCGACAAGGCACTGCGCATCAATGGTCGCACTGTGATGCCGTTGTCATACGTAGACTTGGACCTCTCCCAGATACTCGCAGATGCCTTCGGCTGGTTGATCTCACGAGGCCTCGTCGGTCCGGCGTCCCAACAAAGTGGTTCGGCCGGAGAGTACCGGCTCACGTCTGCGGGGCGTGCGGCGGCCGAATCTGGCAGCGCCGGGCATGCTGAAGCAACATACCGGCTGCACGCTGACCTCCACGCCGCTCTCGGTGAGGCCCGATTGCTGTTCGAACGCGGTAGTTATCAGACAGCCGTTTTCGCAGCCACCCACCAAATCGAAGTGCGGGTTAGAGAACTCGCAAAGCTAGGGCCAGAAAGTTACGGCACACAGATGATGAGAGATGCATTCCATCCGGAGAAGGGCGTGCTCTCCACAGGGGATGTGGCAGCGGAACGCCAAGCCATACAGGCGCTCTTCGCCGGAACAATAGGCGCGTTCAAGAATCCGGCGAGCCACAGGATCGTGCGGTTCGAAGACCCGACCGAGGCCGCCGATATTATTCATCTCGCCGATCTTCTCCTGCGCATCTCAGAACGCTCCGCTACTCTGCGCGTATGACTGGAGATTTTCTTGTGGGTGATCGCGAGACTAAGTAATTCGCAGACTGGTCGCTCGAACCTCGAACACCGGGAGAGCATCGGAAAATCACGGGTAGAGTACGACGCTCAACATCCCGACCACGCCATCCTCTAATACGTGGCTCAATGCCATGGCCCGAAGCAGTGGCCGCAATTCGCTTCATCGTTTCCAACGCCAGCGTCCGGCCATCCCGAGCCCTGACTCGCCCGTTGAAATGCCCGCTGAGCGGGGCAGCCATGGAGATCGAGAGCCGATGCCTGCGAGGGAGATTCAGGGCACACTGGTGGCGTGAGCGGAATCCGGTGGGTGCTGCACGTCGATCTTGACCAGTTCATCGCGGCGGTCGAAGTGCTCCGGCGACCGGAGCTTGCGGGCAAGCCGGTCATCGTCGGCGGTCGGGGTGACCCCACGGAACGAGCTGTGGTGTCGACCGCATCCTACGAAGCGAGGGCGTTCGGCGTCGGTTCCGGAATGCCCCTACGCATTGCGGCCCGAAAGGTGCCCGACGCTGTGATCCTGCCCGTCGATCAGGAGGCGTACCTCGAGGCGTCGGAAACGGTGATGGCTACCCTGCGCGCGCGGCCCGACGCCACCGTGCAGGTGCTGGGTTGGGATGAAGCCTTCTTGGGCATTGAGTCAGAGGATCCGGAAGCCTACGCCCGGCGGGTGCAGGCCTCTGTTCTGGAGCGAACTCAGCTGCATTGCAGCGTGGGCATCGGCGACACCTTGGTGAGAGCCAAGGTCGCCACCGGTTTTGCCAAGCCGTCCGGCGTCTTCCGTCTCACAGCGGGAAACTGGCTCGACGTCATGGGCAGTCGGCCCACCAAAGAGCTGTGGGGAGTGGGGACCAAGGTGTCGGGCCGGCTGGCAAAACACGGTATCAAGACGGTCGCTGAGCTCGCTGCGTGCGACCCCGAAGAACTGGTCCCAGAATTCGGCCCCAAGATGGGGCCTTGGTACGCGCAGCTCGGACGTGGGGATGGCGCGAGCGTTGTGGACGACACCCCCTGGGTTGCGCGCGGGCATAGCAGAGAGATCACCTTCCAGCACGACCTGACCGACCCCGCCCAGGTGGATGACGCCGTGAGGGAGCTGACCGCGCGTGTGCTTGAGGATGTTGTGACCGAAGGACGGCCCGTGATCGGGCTGACCCTCAAGATTCGTTACGCGCCGTTCGTCACCACGACCCGCGCGAGGAAGATTCCTGACACGTCCGACGGGAACGAAATCCTCGCGCGGGTCTTAGACCTGGCAGCCGAAATCGAGGAGGGGCGTCCGATCCGACTCTTGGGTCTGCGGGCCGAAATGGCCATGCCCGACGATGCCCGCAAGGGCCATACGCCGACGCGCGGCGGTTGGTGACGGCGCAAAATGGAAGGCGTTCAGGTGAGCACGGATCCGATTTCACGGGCGAACCGAACGATCTTCGCGGCGTCCGTGCGATTCACGTCCTGATCCGGGTCGTAGATGGCGACGCTCCAGCCGCGGCATCCTTCCATTCCGGCTGCGGTCACGGCGAGGTCGGTGAGTTGCTGCCAGCTGAGTCCGCCTGGCTCGTCCTCGACGCCAGGGACGCCCTGAGACGTGAACTCGTCCGGGTTGAGCACGTCGAGATCGACGTGCAGCCACCAGTTCTCCGCGGTCACTCGCAGGTGAGCAACCGCCTCCCGGGCGACTTTCGATGGGTCCGCGGCGATCTCCTCGACGCTTCGCTGCCAGATGCCGCGTTCCCGCAACGATCCGACGTTGAACTGGCGCCGCCACTCTTCGTCCCGTGGGCCGAGCATCGCGAGGGCATCCGGCTCGATCGCTGGCATCCTTGCTCTGAGTGACTCTGGCGCGAAGCGACCGGTCAGCCCGAGGAGTAGACCGATCTCAGTGTTCGCTGCTTCCCCGTCCTCGGATACGTCGAGCGGCATGGTGTCTTCGTGCCCGTCAATGAATAGGAGTCCGCTGGTGCCGACCGCGTCTCTGAGCGCGGTGACCGAGCCCAGCAGTGTCGAACAGTCGGCTCCATAGACCACGGGAAAGCGCCCGCCCCTGACTGCACGGGTCACCTGATCGTTGAGCGCATCGGCCATGGCGATGAGGGCGCCCTCGTTGACCAACCCGGAACCGAGTGCTCGGTCGGCGTTCGGCTCGGGCAGGTCGAGGTCTCCCGCGTCGATCACACGGTGCATCTCGAAGGCATCGACGAAGCCTGCCGCTCGCAGCACGCGTGACGCGCGTGCCAGATTGCCGGAACGGCCGTACCCGTCGAACGGGACGCCGATCAGTTCCAGCTCCGCCATTGGCAACATCCTTCCGCGCAGGCAACTGTCCCTCACCCCGGAGAGTCACCAAAGAAGCTTCAACGCTGAACAGCATGAACCTATATCGAAGCCGTCGCCGCAGCAACGAACAGGATCTGAGCTTCGCCTCAACTGCCCCGGCGTGAACCCCGGAGCTTTCCCCGACGCCGCCCGTGTCATCGGGGAGGTGCGTCACGTGGCAGGGGACGCCACGCGGCTCAGATGATTGTCTTCTACGAGCAAACCGTCGTCGTCAGCGAGAAGCGTCAAGCCGGGCGTTCCTTCTAACCGTCGAGCCACCTCAGTGATCGTCGCGGGAGGATAGGGCGGCAGCTGCCCATCAGCATGGGGCAAAATCACCACGTCCGCGAGCCCGAGCCCACTGAGATCCCCGAGGGAAACTCCATCAGTGTGACCATCGAGGGCAATCGCCGGGTCGATGCTTGTTCCCATGATCATCGCGCCGGCACTGGCCCCGATGTAGGGGAGTCCGGCGCGAATCCGTTCGACCAAGACCGAGTCGGCACCTGTACGACGCAGCACAGCCATCAGATGGTCGGCCAAGCCTCCGGCAACATAGACCGCATCCGCGCTGTCAAGAATGGCGGAAAGATCAGCAGCGGTACCGTCACCAATCGTCACAGGGACGAGGGTATAGCCCAGGTCCTGGAGCTGGGCGCGTTCGCGGCCAACGAACGGGGCATCACCCAGAGGTTGCGAAGCATCATCGACATAAGCGATACGTAATGCAGCTCGAGAACCCGCGCTGGCTGCGCCAAGGAACTTCGGAACAGCGCCGACAAATCGGGACAGTAGGAGCATCTTCATATCACACACCGTAAATGGAACCTCCGACAGAGACGCTTGCATCCGCCTGCTCATCGCGAGCGGAACCATTTTGAGGGTCCAGCGGAATCGATCAGGATTCGAGAAGTGCGCCCTGGGTGGCGAGCCGTAGTGTGATTGTAGGCCGGGAGCGGCCACCACACATCGATGAATGAGGAGCAAGACATGGCTGAGAAGACCGCTGGACTGTCCACAGAAGAACGTGAGGCCGTTAAGCAGCGCGCCGCCGAGCTGCGAGCGCAGGAGAAAGCCGGGAAGAGCCGTGCCGCAGGGGAGCAGGCAGTCCGCGAGGCGATCGCTGCGCTGCCGGATGATGATCGAGCTCTCGCCGAAGGAATCGATCGGATCGTCTCCGAGGTGGCTCCGCATCTCGTTCCAAAAACCTGGTACGGGTTCCCGTCATACGCCGACGCGGATGGGAAGGTCGTCGTGTTCTTCAAGGCTGCCTCGAAGTTCACCACTCGCTACGCAACGCTCGGGTTCGAGGAGTCAGCACAACTTGATGACGGCGACCTCTGGGTCACATCATTCGCTGTGCTCGCACTGACCCCTGGGACGGAGCGGACGATCGCAGAGCACATTCGCAAGGCAGCTGGCTGACCTGTCGGGTTATGGGGCGACGGCATCTGTCCTGTGTCTTCGAGGATCCCGCGGTCTGCAGGTGATAGGTCGACTCCCTTTGCATTCTGAGCGAGTCAACTAGGTCGTGTTACTAAAGGCCGACTAGCTACGCGCGCATGAGTCGAATCAGAACACGCGGTCCGTCGGCCGCAGGGTCGGCGGCATCCCAACCGTCATAGTCCCGCTTGAACAACGCCAGAACGCTCGGCTCGGAGTCGATGGGTTCAATACTCGCCGTCATCGTTTGCGCGCCGTGGTGGCCCTCGATCGCGAACGTCGATCGCGAATCGCGGCGGATATCGGCGACTTTGCGATTCGCTTCAGCTGTCGCTATCCAGACGCCGCCGCCACTCTCGACGAACCAGACGCGCGACGTCCGAGGGCTTCCATCGCGTCGTATCGTCGTGATCCATGCGTGCCGCATGCAAGCGATTCTATTGGGACCACCTGCCGCTGACTCGACACCCGCTTTAGCAACACGGCCGAGAGTCGCCAACAATGCCGGACGAACAAGTTGCCGTTCAATCAGCTCAAACCTCTTCCAACGCGTTGCTGGCCGAAACCCGTCGGAGGAGCCAGATTGTGAACACCAGGAGGCCCAGTTCGAGAACGATTATGAACAAACCAGCCGCCAGATAGATGAGTCCTCCGATGACATTGATGCCGTCGCGCACCTCGAAAATGCCATGCGCCAGAAGCAGTATCCCGAGGGTGCCCAAAAGGCACGTTTTGAACACTTGCGTCCACATCCAGACACGTGCGCGCCCCGTCTTGACCATGGCCAGTCTTCACCCACGATCGTCGACGACAGAAAGAAACCGGACGAAATAACTCGCAGTCGAGAATTCCGCGGCGGAGGACTAGTCAGTTGGTCGCACCTTCGGCGTTGCTCCCGACCCAGGCTCTCACCTCTCTAGGCCGCTGATATCGCCAAGAGAACCCGCCCGCAAGCCGGTCCTGACACGGGCCCGGCTACTCGTCCACTGAACCCTCATCGTTCGCCGTTTTCTCGATCCAGTCGATTGCCTCATCCGAGAGGAAGAACCCCTCCGGAAGGTTGTCCCCAACCCAGGAAGTATCGGCAGCGGGTTCGCCTGCCACGGCCGTGATCTGGTTCAGAATGCTTGGCGGCACGACGTCGCCATTGTTGTCGATCAACCATTGCTGGGTTGACGAGTCCAGAGATGGCCACCAGTCTTCAATTCGCATGGCGTCATTCTGACACCGCACGTGCGGTTGGGGGACTCTCAGCGGGAAAATGATCCCATCAGTTCGTTCTACCGGGACGGAGTTTAAGAACCGCTCAGCCCCTGCAGTTCGCCGAGCAGCGCGAAGATCCGCTCGTCCATCTCTACCTGCGTCATGACGATGCAGATCGTTCCGTCGGGATCGACGAAGAAATCGGTGCCGAGGCCGCCGGACCAGCCGAACCGTCCACGGTGGGCACCATCCGTCACGACGGATACGCCGTATCCCCAACCGTTGTTCTCCCAGAAGCCGGGGAAGAAGCTGTCGGATGCCTTCGCTGCGCTCTGAATTTGGTCGCGGCGCAGTTTGTCCCGCAGATCGGGGCCGATCAATCGGCCGTCGAGCAGCGCCCGAAGGAACGCGTGATAGTCGGCGATGGTCGAGACCAGCTCGGAGTGACTCACGTCGAACGGCGTCGGTGCGACGTAGAAGCCGGCCCCGGCGGGTTCGGACTGCTCGAGGCCGTCGGCCCCATGCCGGAATGCTGCCGGCAGGCGATGCGCTTGGTCGAGCGGGACAGCGAACCCAGTGTCTGTCATGCCCGCCGGCGTGAACACCGTCGCATCCAGCACATCCTGCGTGCTGCGATCGGTCACGCGGCCGAGCAGAATGCCCAGCAGTCCGAACGAGTGGTGGTAGCGCCATCCGTCGCCCGGATCGAACGCGAGCGGCAGAGCAGCGAGTGCGTTGAGCCAGTCTTGTGCACCGCGATCCACAGGCTCGGCGCCGGCCTCCACCCCGGCGTCGACCATTGCCTGCCGTAGCGGGGTGTCGGTGGTCATCATGCCGTAACCGGACTGGTTGGTGAGTAGATGCCGCACGGTGATCGGGCGGCGTGCCGGTCTCGAGTCCTCGAGCGGAGCGTCGGGGCGAACGAGCACGCGCGGCTCGGCCAGCTCCGGCAACCAGGTGGCGACCGGATCATCCAGGGCGATCACGCCGTCCTGCACCAGACGCAGCGCCGCTACGGCCGTGATCGCCTTCGTCATCGACTGGATGCGAAAGATCGCGTCGGTTCGCAGTGGCATCCCTCCCGGAGCAGCGAGGCCGATGGCAACCGGTTCGCACTGCGCCCCGATGGTGGCGACGGCGCCGGGCATCGTTCCCGCCTCGACGTGACGGGTGAGGAGGTCGTGCAGGGCGTCGGACACGTGGCGCTCCTTTGCTGGAAGACTGTGCGTGGGCCCAGGATACATGTGCCTACAAGCCGGTCCACATGACACATCCCGTGCGGCCCAGTCGATGCACAGGGACCGTGCTTCCGTGCTTCATGAGTAATAGAATCGGTTATTGCCGATCAATTCCCTCGTTCATGATGAGTGAGATCCAAATGAGCTGGAATCCCTACGAGAATCTTCCCCCAGCGGCCAACTTCTTGGTGACAAGCACCGACCTGCGGGAAGGTGAAAAGCTTGCGATGCCCCAGGTCAGCGGCATCTTCGGCGCAGGCGGCGAGGACGTTTCCCCGCAGCTCTCCTGGAGCGGCTTCCCCTCGGCGACCAAGAGTTTCGTGGTCACCATGTGCGACCCTGAAGCGCCCACAGTAACCGGCTTCTGGCATTGGGCCGTGGTGAACATTCCCGGCAACGTTACCGACCTGCGTGACGGCGCTGGCGACGAGTCCGGCTCGGGGCTCCCGCTGGGCGCTTTTCAGCTGCCGAACGACGCCAGAATGGCGCGCTACTGCGGCGCCGGACCGCCGCCAGGCACTGGGAGGCATCGCTACATATTCGCGGTCATCGCACTCGCCGCCGAGAGGGTCGAGATTGACCGGGAAGCGACGCCCGCCTGGCTGATGTTCAACCTCTTCAACGGCACCCTTGGACGCGCTCTCCTCGAGGGCTGGTACGAAAGATAGGCCTCACGCGAGCTTTGGCCGACATGCAGTTCCGGAGCCGGCCGTGCTCCACACCGCATCCACGGACATCGAGACAGACATTGCTGGTATCGCCGACGACTTCCCGCCTGCCTCATGAACTGCGTGAGTCCCTGACCCTACCCGGTGTGAGGTTTCGCAAAACCAGCGCGCCAGCTCGAAATACTCGGCTTCCATCCGAGAACCTGCTCGGCGCGCGTATTGTCGGCGCCGCGCAGCCGGGTCGTGTAGGCCACACCCCAACCGCCGACGGCGAGCCGGGCGATGGCAGTCGGGAACCGTTTCGGCTCGGGCGCTCCGAGTTGCTCGGCGAAATAGGGCAGCCAGGTGCTCATGGGCGCGGGTTCGTCGTCGACGATGTTGAACGGCCCCGTTACGTCGGATTCCAGCGCTGCGAGAAGCGCCATGGCGGCATCGTGGGCGTGGATGAAGGAAAAGGTGGCGGTTCCGCCGCCCACGATGGGGAGCTTTCCGGCGCGGACATCGGCAGCGAAGGAGCCGCCCAATGCATACATGGTCCCCGGGCCATAGAGGTGGCCGAACCGGAGGATCACCCCGTTGGACTCCCGCGTCCGCGCCTCAAGCTCCTGCAGGGAGTTCATAATGGGCCGGAACTGCGCCGGCGGCCGGGCCCAGAAGGCGTCGTCCTCCACTGCCAGGCCGGCAGCATCCGGGTCGTAGCCGTAGGCGAGGCTTTGGGAGATCACGCGTCGCACTCCGACCTTGTCCGCCGCGTCCAGCAGGTTTCTTGCGCCTGTGGTGCGCAGGAGGTTGGTGGCCTCGAATTGGCGGGCCATCTTCCGAGGATCTAGTTTCGGCGGGATCGCGGTGGCGAGGTGGACGACGGCGTCCGGTCGCGATCGCTCGAGCGCCTGCACCACCGCATCTCGATTCAACAGGTCGGCGAACGCGGCCTCGCCACCGAGCTCGCGCACTCGCGTTGCCCCTCGCTCTGTTCGAACCAGCCCGATGGTTTCATGGCCGCTCGAGGTGAGAAGGGGCAGGAACTGACGGCCAAGCACACCGCTCGCGCCAGCAACAACGATCTTCATGGGGTGCTCGCTTTCTTGCCGAAACCTCCATGTCAGGGTGACTGACATCTGCTACGCTAGCACACATGTCAGATGAGCTTACAACTCAGTTATTGGATGGCCCTGGTCCAGACGCGAACCTGGGGTACCTGTTTCGTCTTGCCCATCAGCGTTTCCGCGCGCGGCTGGGCGACGCATTGGCAGACGTGGGGCTGTCCACGCAGGAGTACTCGATCCTGAGCCTGTTCGAGACCCGTGAGGAGCTCTCCACCTCGGAGCTCGCCCGCCTCGCACAGGTCACGCGGCAGACGATGCACACCGCGACCCGAGCGCTCGAGCAAGCCGGTTTACTTGAGCGACGAGCGGTGAACAAGAGGCTCGTCTTGATGTGGCCAACGCTCAATGGCCGCGCCCTGCTCGCGTCGGCGACCGCACAGGCCAGGGCGATCGAACATGCGGCATTCGGCAGCGTCAGCGACGCTGACGAACGAACGATTCGGACGTGGTTGTCCCAGCTCGCCGTGGTGTCTGCCGCCGATGAGAGCAGCGCGAAATGAGCAGGCACGACCACCTGGACGACCGCATCCGTGAGGCGGAGCGGGAACTTTTTGCGAACCTCGGAGTCGAGGTGGACGAGTCCATGCATCGGCTCTCACGAAGCGGAGTGCGAGTGCGGATGCTCTCACATGGGAGCGGCCCCTCGGTCGTTCTGCTGCACGGTGTGGCATTGAGCGCCGCGGTTTGGGCCCCCTTGTTCGTCGCTCTCCCCAACCTCCGCCTGCACGCCGTGGACCTGCCGGGCCACGGCCTGTCCGACCCGATGACCTTCACGCGTGGAACGGTGCGACAACAAGCCCGGGGGTTCGTCGAAGACATCCTCGATGCATTGGAACTGGACGCAGCGCCTGTGGTCGCCCATTCCCTGGGCGGCATGTTCGCGCTCTGGCACGCCGCCACCGGCTCACGGCGGATCTCACGACTGGTCGTGACCGGTGCCCCAGCCGTCGCGCTTGCGGGCACGCAAGTGCGGATGCCGCTCGCACTGCTGGACGTCCCCGGGCTGGGTGAGGTGATACTTCGGACGCCGATGCCGGCACGCGCCTATCAGCTCTTGCTGAAGCGAGCCCTCGGACGGGCAGAGTCGGCGGCACTGCCAGAACAACTCGCCGCAGTCCTCTCGCTCTCCTCGCGCCGTGCGGGGAACGCGCGATCGGTGGCGAGTGTCATGCACGCGATCAACCACTTTCGCACGCCCCGCGCCGAGAGCGCGCTCAACGAATCGGAACTCGCCGCGATCATGACGCCGACGACCTTCGTCCTTGGGCAGAACGACCCTTACCTCACCATCGAGCGCGCACGAGTCTCGATCCGGCGGATTTCGAACTCCACCCTCCACGAGATGAACGCGGGGCATGCCCCCTGGCTCGTCGACCCCGCGGGCGTTGCACGGCTCATCGGCCACGCCCTCGCGACCCAGTCCTAGTAGCACTGTGTTACCTCGGCGCTCGACGCTGGCGCTCGGAGTCTGGATGGCGCGTGCACTTGCGAGCCTTTCTACTTTTCGTATTTCCAGAATCGACCCTTGCCTCCGGCGATCCATTCCAGGGCTTCATCTATTCGCCGTTGTCGTGTGGTTTCAGTCTTTGCACTTTCAAGCCAAACGATGTAGTTCTTGCGGAATGACGCTGATTGGTTTTCGAAAACCTGTTTGGCACCGGAGTTTGTCGATAGTGCTTCTAAGAAATATGCCGGAGTCTCCACTGGTTTGCTGTTCGGTGCAGCCTTGGCTGTCTTGTCGAGTTTTACGCCCCTGTCATTTAGATCCATCGCTTCTTTGAAAAAGCCTGCGAGCTCTTCATCTGATGGCAGCTCGGACATACTCGTGATTCTGCTCAAAAATCGCTGGCCCGGCTTTACCTTTTTGCCGCCTGCAAACCGGGGATCGTTCATGAATTCAGACTTTATGAATGTGAGGGAACAGTGGTTCTTGGCTGAAGCCAGCACGCACATGAAATCGTCTTTGTAGTCAAAATGCGGGATAGCCCACTTAATTGACTCCACTACATCGGGGCAGTTTTCATGTATCTGCTCTCTCAGATAATTGAGGATTGGTCTGGCGAAATCCTCAGAGTTATCGATGTACTGGGTGACTTGAGGGTCAGCATTCTTGAGTGACATTTTGTATATTCCCATTCCGGTACATTGTTGATTTGCTAACTTGAGCGACGCTCTGCGGGCTGACTGGAAGGTTGCCGTTCGACCTTCTCACCCAGAGGTCGATCGGCGCGACCCCAGATCGACAGGCGCGGAAGAATTCTTGGCTGACTTCCGAGCGCGACGGTTCTCAACCGGGTGAGCGGCGGATTGTCGGATTGACGGTGACTGTATTGACGGTGACTGTTCTGTCCTGGGTGCGACGTCTTCAGTCCGGTCGCCCGTAGGCCGGCCTTGCGACCCTCCCGGATCGGCAGGGGTTCTACGTTTTGGGCGGCTTCGGAGGGTTGGGATGCACCACACCGTCGGTCGGCGCGGGAAGCACACTGCCGTCCAAGGTCACGAGCGCCGGTAGTTGAACATCCAGCTGTCCCGGCCATGGTTGTGGTGCACCTGGTGTCGGTGTCGGCTGCGGCGTGGTGGGCTGGCTGATCGTCGCGCCCGGCACCGGTGGGATCGGTCTTCTCAGTGATGCCTCGACGAGGTGCGCTAGTGAAGGCGCGTCATCCACCCGGGGTACCCCCATCGACGGCAGGCCCAGGAGATCGATGATCGTTTTGGGAATGGATGCGTGCGAATGCCATTCCGAGTCGATGCGCTGTGGCACCATGCCGCCGAACATGACCAACGGAATCCGCGAGCCGCCGATGATGGAGAATCCGTTCGGATGCAGCTGATCGGGAACCGTTTCGATGACCGGCGTCGGGACCGAGTCGGCGTAACCACCCCAATCGTCCCAGGTAAGGATGAACGTGGTTTCTTCCCAGCCGCCCCCGTCGATGACCGCCTGGACTCGGGACCAGACCAGGTCCTGCCCTTTGGTCACATAGCCGGGGTCGCTCACGTGCGGCGGATGCTCGTCGTAGCCCGCCGGACTCCAGACGTAGCAGACCTGCGGCAGGGTTCCCGCCTTCGCCATCGGAATAAACGCGTTCGGTGGAAACACGTTCGCATTGCCCGGTGCTTCACTCAGACTCTTATAGAACTTCGTCGGGTACCCGCTTTGGTCGGGGAACGCAGCCCAGGACACCTTCGCCGCTTCCGCGACTGTGAAGATCGAGGGGATATCCCATACCGGGCCCGGGCCGACGAACGGCGGATTCTTCAGCGTCGGCATCTGTCCGCCAACGGCGAGCATATGCCCCGGCGTGGAATTCGAACCAGGCCCGAAATGGTGATCGCTGAACACGAATTGCTTCGCCAACCAGCTGTAGAAGGGGATCACCGAGTCATTGTCAATCTGTGCGGCCACTGCAAGATAGTCGCCCATTGCATAGTGCACCCAAGCGTTTCGATCATGCGGCTGATCAAAATTCGGCGGCATAGCCAGAAGGTTGCCGTGATCGGCCACGTCGGCACCCCATGCCGCCATGGTCGGAAAATAGAAATCCGTGGTCTTGTTCTCCTGGAGGAACACGATCACCCGATGCCCAGATTTTGCCGCAGACATCACATCCCCTTCATACGGCCCGGCACGAGCGGGCCGCGATCCCAGCGAACCATGCCGGGCCGCAGATGGCCAGAGTGTGAAGGCTAAAAGCGCTCGGTGTTTCTGCGATCAGCAGCGCTCAATGTCGTGATTCTCGAAGCGCTGAATGTCGGGTGACTGCGAGATGCCCCACTCGAAATTCTCGATCGGGGCATATGGCGACTCATGGGGCCCTTGCACTGACTGAGCCCGAGGTTCTTCTCGCGACATGTGAGGAACATGTGAGGAATAGGATTCCGCCATGACAAGCGAGGAGATCGGCAAGAGCGAAGCCCAGAAACCGGCCACGCAAACTGCGGCACAGGGGGACGCCGCCTGGGTGCTGCCAGAAGCCATGACCGGAAGGGCAAGCCCCGCGAAGGCGGCGGTCGGCGACAAGCCGGTCTTCGCCTACATCGCCAGCCTGCCGCAGCCGCAGCGAGGCATCGCCGAAGCGGTCGATGCGCTGGCGGCGAAGACGCTGCCCGACCTGCAGCGCTCCGTGAAATGGGGCATGGCGTACTACGGCGTCGGCGACGGATGGTGCTTCAGCTGCGGCGGCTTCGCCGGCCATGTCAAGCTCATGTTCATCAATGGCGCGGCGCTCGAGCCAGTACCGCCGGTGACGCCGGTGGGGATGGGCAAATCGACGCGGGGTGTGGAGCTTGAGTCCGTCGACGACCTCGACGAACGCCAGGTTGCCGCGTGGATGAAGCAGGTCGCATCCGTGCCTGGTGTTGGGGGCAAGAAGCGCTAGGCCCGAGGCAAAAGGGCCGAAGGCTTACTTTGGTGCGCGGACGGAATGTCGAACCTTCACCTGACGTTGCTACTGACATGACTATTCGCGACATCCCCTTCATGACTATGGAGGGCAACGAGACCTCGCTCGCTGCGTTCGACGGTAAGGCGCTGTTGATCGTCAATGTCGCGTCCCGATGCGGGCTCGCTCCGCAGTACGCGACGCTCGAAACGCTGCAAAAGCAGTACGGCGAACGCGGACTCCAAATTCTGGGATTTCCGAGCAACCAATTCCTACAGGAACTCGGTTCGAACGACGCCATCAAGGAGTACTGCTCCACGACGTATGGCATCACTTTCCCGATCTTCGATCGTGTGCGAGTGAACGGGCGTCATGAGCACCCCCTCTACACCGAGCTGAAGAAGACCGCCGATGCGGACGGTAAGGCGGGCAAGGTGCAGTGGAACTTCGAGAAGTTTCTGGTGACTCCCGCCGGTGAGGTCCACCGCTTCCGCCCTCGCACGGTGCCCGACGCCCCGGCCGTCATCGCTGCGATTGAGGCGAGCCTGCCCTCCTGAACACGTGCCTTGCCTCCGGTTCCTTCCCAGCCGGATACTCGATGGTGGTCGTCGCTTGCATGTCAGTCGAGTGCGTCTCAGTCGAGCCGGCCCAATGGTCTGGAAGCCGATGGCGGTCAGTGTTGACATGCCCTCCGTGGCGAGACCATCCGTGTCGCTGCCGTTCAGCACGGCCGGGGTCCGAACTCGGAGAATGGCAAGTCGGCGAGTAGCATCGAGGCCAAATCGGAGGTGCCGAGCGTGCGAAAGATTATCGTGTACGAGTTGTTGTCCCTCGACGGGGTTGCCGAGAACCCAGACAGTTTTTTCGCTGACTGGGATGACGCGATGGACGCCAATCTTGCCGCAGTGATCGCGACACAAGACGCGGTCATTCTCGGTCGGCGGAGCTACGCCGAGTGGGCGCAGTTCTGGCCGAGCAGTGAGATCGAGCCATTCGCGACATTCATCAATGGGGTCGCGAAGTATGTCGCGACGTCGACTCCCCTTGACCGAGACTGGGCCAATACGTCCGCGATCGACGGAGGGCTCATCGATTTCGTTCGGGAATTCAAGCAGGAGGGCGGAGGCGATGTCGGCGTGCACGCAAGCATCTCGGTCGCGCAGTCGTTGCTCGCCGCTGACGTTGTCGACGAACTCCGGCTCGTGATCGCGCCGAAGATTGCCGGCCGCGGACGACGCCTCTTCGATGGCTTGCCGTCGATTCATCTCGAAACGATCAGAAGCGAGATGTCGCCGACTGGCTCTCTGCTCGTCGACTATCGCGTTGTGAGGCTGGTGATGTGATCGAAGCTGCCGCTTTCGAGATTCGTGCATGGCAGCATGTCGTGTACTTCGTCATGCAACCCTTTCCTCCGGTGGACCCAGTGGCTGCCTTGCATGAGGCGGTGCGCGGCGAGAAGCAGGACACCTCGCTGACAGTGCCCTTGGTTTCCACAGGCATCTATGCGGGCCCCATTGGCTTGACTGTCGAGGTGCTCGACGCGAGACCGGAGACAACCGCGCCGCCAGGGTGGGAAGACATCCACGAGCTGTCCCTGATGCTCCCGGAAGGTCGGGCCTCTTTCAGTGATTTGGCGAGCTTCGAACGGAAGGACGTTGGAACGATCAGGGGTGAGGAGAAGGGCAGCTATCGCGCTCGGCTCCACGCCAACGGGCGGGACGCAGCCTTTGACGCGGTCGTGGAATCACTGTTCGAGCGGCACCTGGTGCAGTTTTGGAAGGAACCGCCTTCACCGGTGTCTGTTCTGTCATCGGTATCAAAGCAAGGCAGGAGCCTGCCGCGTTTCATCGAAATGTGGCAGGCACCGCCCACCGCCACGCACCGCACCGAATCGCTACCCATTGCCGTGCGTGCTTCGGAATCGCCTGGCCCTCCGCATGAGGCCCCCAGCGTGTCAGCGAACCGGTGCGTACTGAGCGGCGATGATTCCCGAGTCGTAGCTCTGCACCTCGAGTAGGCGTAGGCCGACGGGATGCGGTGTGCGCAGCCGAATCTCGGCGTTGCCCACCATGAACGGATGGATGCCGGCGTGAATCTCGTCGACCAGCCCGGCGTCGACGAGCGTGGCGGCCAATTCGCCGTAGCCGTGGGAGACGATCGAGTCGTACTGGTCACGGAGGCGCCGCACCGTCTCGGCCACGTCTCCCTCGATGAGTGTCGCGTTCCAGTCGAGCGGACCCGAGAGCGTGCGGGAGGCCACGTATTTGGGGAGCGCGTTGTAGTGCGCGGCGAAGCCACGGTCGTCGGTCTGTGCCGGCCAGTACTCGCGAAAGAACTCGTAGCTCTCCCGACCGAGCAGAACTGCGTCCGCACCGAAGACAAGTTTGTCGGAGGCTCGCTGCACCCCGGGGTCATTCGGATCGAACCACCGCTCCATCTGGTCGAACACCCCGTCGAGAGTCATTTCAAAGGAGATCGTCACTTTTCCCATGCGCCCAGTATTTCCCGATCCTCTCCGGAAGTCTTGGCTCTTGCGCCGACCAGCCCAGGCAGCCACATCCGCCGCGGCACAGCTGTGCCCCCGCAGTACGCTGGGTCATCCAACACGATCGTGAGGAGCCCCCATGGGAGCGAAGCAGCCCGCGATGTCGCCGTCCGACCTGCCGGTCACGGAGGTGCTCGACCGCGCCACAGGTCCCCGGCGTGCCGAAGCCGACGAACTGCTTGCGCTCTTCAGCGAGATCAGCGGTGAGCCGCCGGTCGTGTGGGCGGGCCGCATCATCGGTTTCGGTGAGTTCAGGTATCACTATCAGAGCGGGCACGGCGGCCGCTCACCGTTGCTCGCCTTCGCACCAGGCCCGACAAAGCACACGATCTACCTCCCCGAGAACTTCTCGGAGCGCTGGCCTGATCTCGTGGCCAGGCTCGGCAATGCTCGCGCGAGCAAGGTCTGCCTCTACCTCACGCGGTTGACGGGAGTGGATCGCGGCGCGCTGCGCACGCTGCTTGAGCTCTCGCTCGCCGAGGCGCGGTCGCAGGCGCTCTGAGCAGCAAGCGTTGCACGTGTGCGATTCCGCGGATGCGGTTCGCTTCGTCACTGAGGATCTGTCGAGACTTCTTTCATTGGCGCCGCCACGCGCGTAAGTTGAGTTATATCGCGATTGCGACAATGCGGCCGCGGCGGAGACTTCACGGAGGTGCAACTCATGGACATCCTGTTCGGGATGCTGTTCTCATTCGCAGCCATCGCTGCCATCGCCGCTTTCTCCTGGATCGCCTTGTTTCTGATCGTGCGGATGCTGTATCGCCGCATCCGCCGCAGTCGCGCAGTCAACGGGGCGGTCTTGAAGAGTCGCGCGCAGATGAGCTGGGGTCCACGACGCAAGGTCTTCGCGTTGCAGTTGCAACTCGACGAGGCCCTCGACAGCGGACGGGCGGCCATCGATCTCGCCGTTCGCAGTAACGGCCGTCGCGGCGACCTTCCCCGGTTGTTCCGGCGCATCGAGGCGGAGGGGGCCGCGCTGCAGGCGCAGCTACTTCTGATGGAGAGCGAGACGGATTCCGGCGCACTGACCGATGAGCTTGCGGCAGCGGGCCTGGCGGTCGACCAGATCTCCGACATGATCCGCGAGCTGCGGGCAGCCGTCGCCGACGGGCTCAGCGACCCCACCGGGGCTGCGCTCTCTTCCCTTCGTGCCGAGGTCGACCTCGAGGTGACTGCCCTGCACGCGGGTCTGGTGGAGTTGGCACACCTGAATGGCGGCGACGCACGCGCCGACACCACCACCCGGTACCGATCAAATGATCCTTTCCAGACCAGAGGAGTCCAGTGATGAGCGACAACACCGCACGGATGCGCACCATCTTTCGCACCAAGACCTCCAAGGCACTCAACCGCATGGAGGACCCGCGCGACGCCCTCGACGACAGTTACGAGCAACAAGTGAAGCTGCTCCACCAGGTGCGCCAAGCCGTCGCCGAAGTCGCCACGGCGAAGAAGCGGATCGAGCTGCAGGGCGAGGAGATGGGCGCGCGCTACGGGCGCCTGGGCTCTCAGGCTCAGGAAGCGATGGAGCAGGGGCGCGAGGATCTCGCTCGCGCTGCCCTCGAACGCCGCGCCGGGCTCGAAGGGCAGGTCGGCAAGCTGCAAGCGCAGCACAGCTCGCTGCAGAACCAAATGTCCCAGCTGCAGGAGCGGGAACGTCGGCTGGCCGAGCAGATTGCCGCGTTCCGCGTCGAGAAAGAGACGATGAAGGCCACCTACAGCGCCTCCGAAGCACAGGTTCGGACGAACGAGGCAGTTGCGGGGATCGGCGCGAACATGAACGATATCGGCGCCAGCCTCGATCGGGCGCGTGATCGCGTCGCCCAAATGCAGGCCCGAGCGCAGGCCACCGACGAACTGCTGTCCAGCGGCGCCCTCCAGGACCTGACGGCGGCGCCGGATGCCGACATCGAGCGCCAGCTGGCCGAGTTGGCGTCACGCTCCGACATTGAGCGTCAACTCAAGGCAATGAAGTCGAATGGGACCGCTGCGCCGGGAGGTTCTTCCGACGGATGGCTCAGTATCGGGCAGGGGCCGACGGCGCCGTAGCGGCGCCACGGAACCACGCAGAAGAAATCGCTCCTGTTACTTGTCAGGAGCGATTTCTGTTTCGTTGGAAAGTGACATGGATGATGCCGCTCTCCGCGACCTCGGAACTCACGTCGTAGTTCGACTCGAGTTCCCGGAGGTCGTCCCAGAGGCGAATGCCCCTGCCCAGCAGGATGGGGTTGATTGCGACGTGGAGTTGGTCGATGAGTCCCGCTTTGAGAAAGTCGCGCACCACCGTTGCACCACCGCCGATCCGCACATCCTTGCTGCCAGCCGCATCCCGTGCCCGTGCGAGTGCGTCGATCGGTGTGGCGGAGAGGAATTCGAACGTTGTGCCGCCGGCCATCTCGATCGGTGGGCGTTCTGTGTGCGTGAGCACGAATACGGGCACCCGGAATGGTGGCTCGTCGCCCCACCAGCCGCGCCAGTCGGGGTCGTCCGGAAAGTTGTGGAGTCCAAACATCCCGGCGCCCATGATCTCAGCGCCGACCTCGGCGAAGTAGGCCTGTGCGTAATGGTCGTCGACGCCGGTCGTGCCCTCGCCGCTCTCGTCGTGCAGCACTCGCTCGCGGAAAGTGCGGGTCGCCGTGTAGGCGCCGACGAGCCGGCCCCAGTCGAGGCCGAACGGATTCTCGGGGGTTTGATCGGTGGTCGTAGCGAACCCGTCGAGCGAGATGTTCAGGTCGGCGCGGACAGTCATCATTTCTCCTTCGAGTGAGGTTGCAAGGTTGCACTCACTGTAGTTGCGGAGAATGGTCAGTCAAGGATTGGATGCGGTTTTCGACCAGGGACTGGCCTCCGAGGCAAGCGGTCGCCGAATTGTCTTTGACGATCGATCGTTGAGGACGTCACATATGATCGTGCGTGTGACCGACCGTGAAATGTTCAGATTTGCCATGCCCAAGCCCGTGCGCATTTCTGGTCGTTCCTCGAGCATCACAAATTCTTTCGTGAATGGAATCATTCCGGTAGTGCCGCCGACGACTAAGCAGATCGATGAAGCTCTGCGAATCCTTGGCATGGAGGACGCGGTGGCGTGCGCGTACTGTGGCGATGGAGCAACAGAATGGGACCATTTGCGTCCTCTCGTAGTCGGCAAACAACCAACGGGGTACATCTCGGAGATTCACAACCTTGTGCCGGCCTGCGGCAAATGCAATCAGAGCAAGGGCAATAAGCCATGGCGCGTGTGGATGTTCAGTTCGGCTCGGCTTTCACCTGAAACTCGTGGGATCGCTGGGCTCGAGGAGCGAGCGAATCGCCTTGCGGCATATGAAATGTGGGAGTCACCTACCCTCATCGATTTTGCCTCTGTTGTCGGCGATCAACTGTGGGCTCAACATTGGCGCAACCATGCGGCCATTCTTCAAGCCATGAGAGACGCCGAGACGACAGTCGAGTTGATTCGAGCACTGGTTGCAACATCACGAACGGGTGAGGGAACGACCGCGGTGCTTCCCGAGGTCTAGTCCTTGGAAGGAACGTCTGAGGTTCCATGGCGCCGTGTCGTACCTTGCGCGTTGACGCATCACTCTGGCCCGAACGGCTCGTCCGGGTTTCGCAAGGCCCCGACGTTTGAAATATCTGCGGCGCTCGCCGGGTTGAGTTGTATATGGCGAATTGGAACACACCGATTATCGAGGAATTCCGAGCGAACGACGGCAAGGTCGGCGGCTACTTCGCCGGAGCGCCGATCGTGCTCGTGCATCATCGCGGACGCAAGAGTGATCGCGAGTTCGTCACACCGATGATGTACTTGGCCGACGAGCAATCGGACACCATTTATGTCTTTGCCTCCAAGGCCGGCGCCCCCACCAACCCGGACTGGTATTGGAACTTGGTCTCTGCCGGCCAGGGAGAAGTCGAGATCGGCGTCGAAACCTATCCCGTCACGGTGCACGAGCTAAAGGGCGAGGTGCGTGATCGGGTTTATGCCGAGCAGGCACGTCGCTACCCGGGATTCGCGGAGTACGAGGCGAAGACCGCCGGCATTCGCACGATCCCGGTTTTGGCGCTCAACCGCGCATAGCTAGGAGGACGCGGCTCTCGGATGCCTGGACGGCGTCACGAGGCGCGAGGCGCACGATTGCGGCGCCGCACCTCTTTCGGTGCTCGTCCAGCGAGAAATGACTTGCCGGCATCCACCAGGAATCCCTGGCTCAACGCCTCCCGGCCGATGAGCATCCGAAAGCCCATCTGATCGCGATTGCTGAGCGTCGTCTCGGCCGTGATCGTGCGCCCGAAGAGCTGGATGTCGAGCAGCACCACGATGCGTTCCTCGCTGTGCCCCGAGGAACTGCGCACCACGCGGCGATCGTGCACTGGGCGTTCGACAACGGCGACGTCGTTCACGGACCGCTGCCAGGGTCGCACCCGAAAGCGCACCCAGTCGACGGCCGCGCCATCCGTTTCGCTCGTGCGGACGAATTCCTCGACGTCGAAGGCGTGCAGGGCCGAACTGCGTGCGCCGGTGTCGAGCTTCGCCTTGATCCAGGGCACGTCGATGCCGGGTAGGCCGACCCACTCTCGCCAGCCCGCGATGGTGGTTGAATAGATCGGTTCGCTCACTCGTTTATTTTGGCAGGTTCATCGATGAAATTGGCTATCCTCTCGCGCGCCCCACAGTCGTATTCGACCCAGAGGCTCAAAGCGGCAGGATTGCAGCGCGGTCACCAGGTGAAGGTGCTCAACACGCTGCGCTTCGCGATCGACCTGTCGGGCCCGGAGCCTGACCTGCAGTACCGCGGTCGGCTGTTGTCGGACTACGACGCCATCCTGCCCCGCATCGGCAACTCGATCACCTACTTCGGCACCGCCGTCGTTCGCCAATTCGAGCAGATGGATGTCTACACACCGAACACCGCGAACGGCATCACCAACGCGCGCGACAAGTTGCGGGCCAGTCAGATTCTCTCCCGCCACGACATCGCCATGCCCGCGACGGCGTTCGTGCACAGCCGCGCCGATGTGCGTCTGGCTATCGAACGAGTGGGCGGCGCCCCCGTGGTGATCAAGCTGCTCGAGGGCACCCAGGGCATCGGCGTGATCCTCGCGCCGGAGGTGAAGGTGGCCGAGGCGATCATCGAGACACTGCACTCGACGAAGCAGAACGTGCTGATCCAGAGCTTCATCTCGGAGAGCCGCGGTCGCGACATCCGTGCCCTCGTCGTCGGCGACCGCGTGGTGGCGGCTATGCGCCGGGTGGCCAGCGGCGATGAATTCCGCTCGAACGTGCACCGTGGCGGCACGGTCGAGCCGGTCGAACTGGCCCCGGAATACCACCGGGCAGCCGTGCGAGCCGCGCAGATCATGGGCCTGCGCGTCGCCGGTGTCGACATGCTTGAGGGCAACGATGGCCCGCTGATCATGGAGGTCAACTCGTCGCCGGGTCTCGAGGGAATTGAGCGGGCGACGAACCTGGATGTCGCCGGTGCGATCATCGACTACATCTCCGACCAGGTCGGCTTTCCCGAGATCGACGTGCGCCAGCGTCTCAGCGTCTCAACGGGATATGGCGTCGCCGAGATCATCGTCTACAGCAACGCCGATTTCGTCGGAAAACGGTTGGCCGACTCCGGATTGGGGGAACGTGACATCACCGTGCTGACGCTGCACCGCGGGGCCACCGTCATGCCCAACCCCAAGGGGGATCTCGTGCTCGAAGACAGCGACAGGCTGCTCTGCTTCGGCAAGCTCGACGAGATGCGCTCGATGGTGCCCGAACGACGTCGTCGCCGCACCAAGGTGCGGAAGCTCCCCACCGAGCCCATTCCCGCCGCCGAGGTGTAATCCGACGTACCGCGGGTGAGGCCATAATCTGTCAGCAATCGTCGTACGTTCGGAGAGAATGTGACAAGTCCGGATCCTGATCCCATCGAGGTTCGGCCTCCGGGGAGCAATTCGACCGTCACCCGAGCCGATGTTGTGCTCTCCGGGGCAGCCCGGATTGTGTCCACGCTCGGAGTGATGGTGACAGCGTGGGCGGCCGCTGCCACGGGATCGATGCTCACCCACGGGCATCCCGCGTTTGTGGTTCTGCTTGCTGTCGTTTTCCTGGCCAGCGCCGTGTCTGCTGTGCGTTTCTGGCTGAAGCCCGCTGCGACCCACCGAAAGCTCAAGGTTCTCCGGTGGGCTGCGATTGTGGCATTTTCCGGGATACTGGCCCTTGTCTGGTGGCTCGTCCCGTCTGCGGCAATTGAGCCGGCCCTCGCCGCCATGAAGTCGGATGCCACGGTCACCGTCACCGAGACTCCGACCCAGATCGTGATGACTCCGACCAAGGACGCACGGGATGTCGGCGTGTTCTTCCAGCCCGGGGCCCGCGTCGACGCCCGGGCCTACGCGGCGGTTCTGCGGCCGCTCGCGGAGAACGGTCATACCGTCGTCATCCCGAAGCAGCCGTTCGGCATCGCCTTCTTGTCCACGGGCGCATTCGCCGCCGCACGTGCCGACCACCCTCCGGTCGACCGGTGGGTGGTCGGTGGCCATTCGCTGGGAGGCGTCGTTTCCGCGATAGACGCGGAATCCTTCTCGGCAGCACCGACTGATCCGGTCGTCGGAGTGTTCTTCTACGCTTCCTATCCGGCAACCGACATGAGCACGCTGGAGGCACAGGTGCTCTCGATCTCCGGTTCGAATGATGGGCTGGCAACTCCGGAGAAGATCGATGCTTCGCGAGAGTTGTTGCCCGAGGACACCACTTTCACCGTCATCAACGGCGGTATCCATGCGTACTTCGGGGACTACGGACCCCAAGCAGGCGACGGTCAGCCGACAATCACCCGCGACGCCGCACGCACTGAAATCACCGATGCGACCCTCGCGTTCGTGGATTCGTTCAGCGAATAGCGCCTGACGGTCAGGCAGGGAAACAGAACGAGGGCCGCAGGAATCCTGCGGCCCTCGAAATGCTTCTACTGCGGGTTATGCGGAGACGAAGAACAGTCGCTTGTTGGCGAACTCGCCAATGCCGACCGGACCCATCTCACGACCGAAGCCGGACTGCTTCACGCCGCCGAACGGCAGTTCGGCCGACTCCGCTGCGATCGTGTTCACATGCGACATGCCGACCTCAAGCTGCGAGGCAACGCGCGTCGCGCGAGCGACATCGGTCGAGAAGACCGAACCGCCCAGGCCCAGCGCGCAGTCGTTCGCGAGCTCCAGCGCTTCCTCATCACTCGACACCCTGTAGACGGTCGCAACCGGCCCGAAGATCTCCACGCCGTACGACTCGGAGTCGCGCGGCACGCCGGTGAGCACGGCCGGCGAATAGTACGCGCCCGGACCGTCCGACAGCACGCCGCCCGCCTCGAGCGTCGCTCCTTCTGACACGGCCTTCTGTACCTGCGCGTGCACCGTCTCGGCTGCGACACGCGACGACATCGGTGTGAAGGCGCCGTCGGGGAGGTTCAGCTGATCGCCCGGCACCAGACCCGTGGCGAGCTTCTTCAGCTCGGCGACGAACTCGTCATAGATGTCATCCATGACGATCAGGCGCTTGTTCGAGTTGCACACCTGGCCGACGTTGTAGACGCGGAAGTCCCACGCCTGCTTGGCAACGGCCGCGACGTCGTCAGAGTCGAGCACGACCATCGGGTCGATGCCGCCGAGTTCGAGCACGCACTTCTTGAGGTTTCGGCCGGCCTGCGCACCGATGATCGCGCCGGCACGCTCGGAGCCGGTCAGCGAGACGCCCTGTACGCGCGGGTCCGCAATGATCGTTGCGATCTGATCGTGCGAAGCGAACACGTTCTGGTACCCGCCGACGGGCACGCCGGCATCCTCCATGATCTGCTGGATCGCGAGGGCCGAGCCGGCACAGATGTCTGCGTGCTTGAGCAGGATCGTGTTGCCGAGCACGAGGTTCGGCGCTGCGAAGCGGGCGACCTGGTAGTACGGGAAGTTCCACGGCATCACGCCGAGCAACGTGCCGACTGGGCGGTGCTCGATGTAGGCCTTGCCCGGAACTGTGCTCGGGATCTCGTAGTCGGTGATCAGGCTCGGGCCGTGCACCGCGTAGTAGTCGATGATGGATGTCGCGAACTCGACCTCGTCGATCGATTCGGCAATCGACTTGCCCATCTCGACCGCGATGAGGCGCGCTAGCTCGTCCTTGCGTTCCTCGAAGAGCTCGGCAACTCGTTTGACGACGGCGGCGCGCTCCTGCACGCTGCGCTCCCGCCACTCTTGGTACACGGCGTCGGCGCTAGTCAGCGCCTCTTCGATCTGCGCATCGGTCGCGTTCTCGAACGTCTCGAGAACTTCGCCCGTGGCAGGATTCTGCACCCGGTACTTGGACATGCTTATCTTTCCTCCAGATAGGGGCACGCACGACACGCGACGAACCATGGCTATCGCCGGTTGCTGTCGCTTCTCTGCGGCTGCGTGTCTTGTGCGTACCGATGGTTTGAGGTTAGTGGAAGAACGACATCGGCCTGCAACCGCTGCTCGATTGGTTCCGATGTTTCCGGCGTATTCCCTATCGACGCCAGGTGGCTCGCGGGTGCGCGGTCACCCTTGCCACGGCGAGGCCCGCGGCCACCACCCCGGAACATTGCGCCGGTAATCGAGATACTGTTCGCCGTAGGTGCGGGTGAGGGTCGGCTCCTCGTAGCCCTTCACGAACGCAAAGACCGCGCCGAAGACCATCGCGGCATAGAGCAGGAGCCACCAGCTGCCGAACAGCAGTGCCTGACCGAGGATGATCGCCAGCACCGCCAGGTACATCGGGTTGCGCACAAAGCGGTAGACCCCGGTCACGACAAGCGTCTCGGTCGGAGCGAGCGGAGCAGGCGTTCCGCGGTGCAGGGCGAAGAGCGCGAAGGCGTGCAGGAGGAAGGCCACCCCGACGGTGATCGCGATCCAAGCGATCGGCACGACGACCCACGTCGCACCGCCCCATGCGAACCGTTGCCAGTCAGAAATGAGCCAGGGAATGAGGCCCGCAACGACGCCAGGCGCGAGGAAAAGGAAGACAATCGTCCCGATCCATGCTCGTGCGGGCGAGGCTGCCTGGACCATAGGCATCACGCTAGCCCGATTCCTTCGGTCGAGTGGTGCACCTAGTACAGCTCCGAGCGCTTCGCGCCATGACCGTGCGCGGTCGAGGCCCGACACGAGTAGACCTTCTCACGCGCCCCTATCGCAAAGCCGCCTCGCGACATAGCGTTAAGTATCGTTCGCAGTTCACGGAGGAATTCACGGGAGGTCACCATGGGCAGTTCGTTCCCAACCAGCGGGTTTTCACCCGGCGGTCGCGGTGAAGGCATGTGGCAGATGATGGAGCAGCTGCGCTCAAACTTCGAGAAGCGCTCCGGCAGTCGCATGGGCCGAGGCGACGTGCGCGCTGCAGTGCTCGCGCTGCTCGCCGAACAGCCGATGCACGGCTATCAGATCATTCGCGAGATCGAGGAGCGCAGCGGCGGCCGGTGGAAGCCCAGCGCAGGTTCCGTCTACCCGACGCTGCAATTGCTCGCTGATGAGGGTCTGATCAGCGCGGAGGAGTCAAACGGCCGCAAGACATACGCACTCACCGACGCGGGTCGCGCGGAAGCTCCCGCAGCAAGCGCAACGGCGCCGTGGGCGACCATGGGCGCCGATGACGGCACCGGATTCACTGCTCTGCCTAAGGCCGGTTTCGAACTCGCCCAGGCTGCAGCCCAGGTTGGTCGCACCGGGACGCCGGAGCAGATTCAGCAGGCCGTGACAGCGCTCGACGAAGCGCGTCGTCGGATCTACTCGATTCTCGCGCAGGACTGACGAGGGTGGCGTCGGTTCGTCGGGAGCGCGCAGATTCGATCCCCGGCGCCGGAAACACCCGCGCTCGCTACCGCCGTATCCTGCGCTTTGCTGGCCGGTACCTGGCGCAGACCTGGTGGTATGAGCTGGTCCTCCCGCGCATCGGACTCGCGGGCGTCGCCGAACGCACGCGCACGAAGCGTCTGGGGAGGTTCGCGCAGCGGTTCCATCTGCTCGCGGTTGACCTGGGTGGGCTGATGATCAAGGTCGGTCAGTTCATGTCATCGCGGCTCGACATCCTGCCGCCCGAGATCACAAAAGAGCTTGAAGGGCTGCAAGACGAGGTGCCGCCGGTGCCGTTCCCGGCCATCCGTGCGCTCGCCGAGGCGGAGCTGGGTATGCCGCTGGAGCGCGCGTTCGCAGCGGTCGACGAGACGCCGGTGGCCGCGGCCTCCCTCGGTCAGGCTCACCGCGCCTGGCTCGCGCCGCTTGATGCCGCCGAGACCGGCATGGACCAGGTGATATTCAAGGTGCAGCGGCCGGGCATCGACAAGATCGTCGATGTCGACTTGGCGGCATTGCGCAAGGTGGCCGGCTGGCTCAGCCGGGTGCGACTGGTCTCCGACCGTGTCGATATGCCTGCCCTCATCAAGGAGTTTGCGTCAACGAGCCTCGAGGAGATCGACTACCTGCACGAGGCGACGAGCGCCGAACGCTTCGCGGCAGACTTCGCCGGTGACGATCGGATGGCCGTACCCGCGGTCGTCTGGGAGCGCACGACCCGGCGGGTGCTCACCCTCGAAGACGTGACGGCGATCAAGATCACCGATGCAGCGGCACTGCGCGCGGCGGGCATCGACCCGGCCGAGGTGGCCCCCGCCTTTGCGACGGTGATGTTCGACCAGCTGTTCACCAACGGCTTCTTCCACGCCGATCCGCATCCCGGCAATATCTTCGTCACCCCGGCCGCCCATGGAGCCGGCGGCCGGCCGTGGAAACTGACATTCATCGACTTCGGCATGATGGGTGAGGTGTCCACCGGCACACGCCGGGGCCTGCGGAAGCTGCTGATCGCTGCCGCCTCGCGCGACGGCAAGGGCTTGGTGGATGCGATGCGCGACATGGGAGTGCTCATGCCCTCCGCCGAGACGACAGAGCTCGAGCGAGCGATGGTTCAGCTGTTCGCCCGTTTCGGTGGCATGGGCTTCGCCGAGCTGCGCGATGTCGACCCGCGCGAGTTCCGCGACTTCGCGATGCAGTTCGGTGACATGGTGCGCTCGCTGCCGGTGCAGCTGCCCGAGAACTTTCTGCTGATCATCCGGGCGATGTCCCTCACCTCCGGCGTCTGCAGCGCACTCGATCCCCAGTTCAATGTGTGGGACTCCATCGAGCCCTATGCGGCACAGCTGCTGCGCGAGGAAGGCGGCAACGTGGTGTCGGATGCCGCGAAGCAGGCAATGGAGATGGCCGGCGTGGTGTGGCGTCTGCCGAAGCGAATCGATGGGATTCTCACCCAGCTCGAGGACGGCACCTTGTCGGTGGCGATCCCCAGCATCGACCGCCGGATCGACCGGCTGGAGCGCACCGCACGGCGGGCGGTGTCGGCGCTTCTCTTCGGTGCACTTCTCGTCGCCGGCTCCCGGCTGCGCGCCGACGACATAGTGTTCGGCACGGTGGTGCTGGTGGCGTCGATCATCCCGTTGATGCACACGCTGTTCTCGGGTCGTCGCAGCTGAGCGGATCACCCGATCTGGCATAAGACGCACACAGAGGGTTTCTCGTTCTCACGCGAAGTGGGTGATGACGGGCCACGCACCGTCTGGATAGGGTCACTTTCGTGTCTTCGACCACGAGCCCGTCGCCTGATCCGATCGCCGTACTGAGATCCAAAAGCTATCTCGGGCTGCTTGTTTTGGCGGCGCTCATCGGTGTTCCCATTTCCGCCGTGGCCTACTACTTTCTTGCGCTCGTCGCGGCCTTGCAGGAGCTGTTCTTCACCACGGTTCCCGAAGCGCTGGGCTCCGGCACCGCGCCCATTTGGTGGCCGTTCATTCCCCTCGCGGTCGCCGGGGTGTTCGTCGCGCTGGCGATCCGCTACCTGCCCGGCAAAGGCGGGCATTCCCCGGCCGACGGATTCGTGATGGGAGGCCCCCCGAGTGGGCGAATGCTCCCCGGCGTCGTGCTCGCAGCACTGGCAACCCTGAGCCTGGGCGTTGTGCTCGGCCCCGAGGCACCATTGCTTGCCCTCGGGGCGGGACTCGGCGCTCTCACGGTCAGGCTCGTCAAGCGCGACGCGCCGCCTCAAGCGCAGACGATGATGGCCGCCGCGGGCAGCTTCGCCGCCATCAGCACACTGCTCGGCTCGCCGCTCACCGGCGCGTTCCTGCTCATGGAGGCGTCGGGACTCGGCGGCGTCAGCCTGGGTCTCGTGCTCATGCCTGGCCTCCTGGCGGCGGGGATCGGCTCGCTGGTCTTCATCGGCCTTGACGCCTGGACCGGCTTGGGTACTTTCTCGCTGGCGATCACCGACATCCCACCCTTCGAAGCTCCGAACGGTGTGCAATTTCTCTGGGCTGTGGTGATCGGGCTGCTCGCCGTGCCGGTCGGCGCCGGAATCCGCTGGCTGGGTGTCGCTCTTCGTCCGCACATCGAACGTCGGATGGTGCTCCTCATGCCCGTCGTCGGCCTGGGCATCGCGGCGCTGGCCGTCGGCTATGCCGTGATCAGCGGAAGGAATGCGTCGGAGGTGCTGTTCTCGGGACAAAACGCCCTCGGACCGTTCGTCGCCAATGCGTCCGACTACACCGTCGGCGCGTTACTCCTCCTCATCGTGTGCAAGGGGCTTGCCTACGGCCTCGCACTCAGTAGCTTTCGCGGCGGGCCCACCTTCCCCGCTCTCTTCATCGGAGCCGTCGGCGGGGCCGCCCTGTCACACTTGCCGGGCTTGCCCATGATCACGGGCGTCGCCATGGGCATCGGGGCGATGTCGGTCGTCATGCTCAAACTGCCGCTCACCTCCGTTTTGCTCCCGACGCTGATCCTGGCGGCGGACGGGCTGACGCTCATGCCGCTCGTGATCGTCGCGGTCGTCGTTGCCCATGTCGCCTCTGCGCGGTTCACGCGTCGACCGCCCGGTTTGCTCGCTCCACCTCCGCATGTTCCGCACGAAGAGAGGAAGACTCATGAGTCCTGATCGTCACGCACGCACGATGTTGCCAATTCCGGACCGGCCGAAGCCGGGCCTGACGACGTACGATGCGAAGGATCCGGACACGTCTTATCCTCCGATTGAGCCGCTGCTCCCTCCGGAGGGCGCGCCGAACGTGCTGATCGTATTGATCGACGACACCGGCTTCGGGGCGTCGAGCGCCTTCGGTGGCCCATGCAACACGCCGAACGCGGAGAAGCTGGCCGCCGGAGGCCTGACCTACAACCGTTTTCACACCACGGCCCTCTGCGCTCCCACTCGAGCGGCAATGCTCAGCGGACGCAACCACCACTCGGTCGGCATGGGCAGTATCACCGAGACCGCAACCTCGGCCCCCGGCAACAATTCGCTGAAGCCGAACACGAAAGCGCCCGTCGCGATGACCCTGAAACTGAACGGGTACTCGACGGCCCAGTTCGGCAAATGTCACGAGGTGCCTGTCTGGCAGTCCTCGCCCATGGGGCCGTTCGACGCCTGGCCAACGGGCGGTGGCGGCTTCGAGACGTTCTATGGCTTCATCGGTGGCGAGAGTAACCAGTGGGACCCTGCTCTCTACCAGGGCACGACGCCGGTCGAACCGCCGGCCACTCCGGAGGAGGGCTACCACCTGACCGAGGACCTCGCCGATCACGCCGTCAACTGGATTCGCACGCAGAAGGCGCTGATGCCCGAGCGGCCGTTCTTCGTCTATCTGGCGCCGGGGGCAACGCACGCACCGCACCACGTGCCCCAGGAGTGGGCCGACAAATACAAGGGCAAGTTCGCCGAAGGATGGGATGCCCAGCGCGAGAAGACGTTTGCCAAGCAGAAGGAGCTTGGCATCATCCCGGCCGATGCGGAGCTCACTGCCCGGCACGCGGAGATTCCGGCGTGGGAGGACATGCCGGCCGAACTCAAGCCAGTGCTCGAGCGTGAGATGGAGGTGTACGCCGGCTTTCTCGAACACACCGATCACCACGTCGGGCGGGTCATCGACGCGATTGAAGATCTCGGTGTGCTCGAGAACACGCTCATTTACTACATCCTCGGCGACAATGGCGCTTCGGCAGAGGGCACGCTGAATGGGGCCTTCAACGAGATGGCCAACTTCAACGGCATGGCTGCACTTGAATCGCCGGAATTCATGCTTTCGAAGATGAACGAGCTGGGAACACCGACCTCGTACAACCACTACGCGGTCGGCTGGGCATGGTCGATGGACACCCCGTTCCAATGGACCAAGCAAGTGGCTTCCCACTGGGGCGGAACTCGCAACGGAACGATCGTGTCGTGGCCCAAAGGCATTTCGGACAAGGGTGGCCAGAGATCACAGTTCACCCACGTGATCGACGTGGCGCCCACAATCCTCGACGCGGCCGGCCTGCCGGAACCGACGATGGTCAACGGCGTGCAGCAATCGCCCATGGAGGGCACGAGCATGCTGTACACCTTCGACAAGCCTGACGCGCCCGAGCGCCACGACCTGCAGTACTTCGAGATGTTCGGCAACCGCGGCCTGTACTACAAAGGCTGGAGCGCCGTGACGAAGCACCGCACCCCCTGGGAGATGGTCGGCGGCACGCTCGCCGCATTCGATGATGATGTGTGGGAGCTCTACGACGGAAGTACCGACTACAGTCAGGCGCGTAATCTCGCCGGTTCGAATCCTGAGCTTTTGGCCAAGCTGCAACGGCTGTGGCTGATCGAGGCGACGAAGTACAACGTTCTCCCGATCGATGACCGTGGCATCGAGCGCGCGACTCCCGAGATCGCCGGGCGACCGACCCTCATCCGGGGCAACACGCAATTGCTCTATCCCGGGATGGGGCGCCTCTCCGAAAACAGCGTCGTGAGCATCAAGAACAAGTCCTTCTCTGTCACCGCGGAGATTGAGGTGCCGGTGAATGGAGCGGAGGGTGTCATCATCGCCCAAGGCGGCCGGTTCGGCGGATGGACTCTCTATGTGAAGGACGGCGCTGTCAAATTTCTATACAACCTGCTCGGAATTCAGGAGTTCGTCACGGTGGCCGATGAACCGATCCCCGTCGGAAAACACCAGGTGCGCATGGAATTCGCCTACGACGGCGGAGGGCTTGGGAAGGGCGGCGACGTCACCGTGTACTACGACGGCGTGGCGGTCGGCAGCGGGCGGGTGGGAATGACCCAGGCGATGGTTTTCTCTGCCGATGAGACCACCGACGTCGGATACGAATCCGGTACTGCGGTGTCGCCCGAGTACAACACGGCGAGCAGCCGATTCGCCGGCACGATCAACTGGGTGCAGATCGACCTCGGCGACGACGACCATGATCACCTCATCGACCCTGAGGAGCGTTTGCGAATCATCATGGCGCGCCAGTAGCCGCGGCACGTGGGGTTGCTCACCGGGCGGGGTCCGTTTTGTCGTCGTGACGGCAGCGGGCCCCGCTCAAGCATGAGTGCACCCGACGGCCCCGCAAAGCAGGCTCGCCTCGCCGCGACGTAAGATCGACCGGTGCCTCCTCGTTCCCCCTTGCCGCAGCGTCACGGCCTCGACGCCGCGTGGATGCGCACCCCCGATCACGACATCGAGCGACCGCGGCCGTGGGCGACGATGGGGGAGTGGCTGCTGTCTCGGCTGCACGAGTTTGTGGATGTCGATGGCTTTCTCCGCGACGGCCGCTTCGTCTACGAGAATGGCCGGGTGGTGACCGGCCGCGACGAATACGGCCCGCACACGTTCGTCTGGTTCCATCGTGACTTGTCCGAGGAGAAGCACGTCCCCGGCGACATCCATGTCGTGCATCGCGACGAGCGGATCGTCGTGATCGACAAGCCGCCGTTTCTCTCCACCATCCCGCGCGGCCGCCATGTGCAGCAAAGCGTCGTCGTTCGTCTGCGGCACGAACTCGGGCTGCCCGAACTGGCGCCGCTGCACCGGCTCGATCGGGTGACCTCCGGCCTGCTGCTGCTGGCCACCGAGAAGCGCTGGCGGGCGCCGTATCAGATGATGTTCCAAGACGGTGTCGTCACCAAGACCTACCGGGCTCAGGCACCGCTCCGCCCCGAACTCGCGTTGCCGGCAACCGTGCGCAACCACCTCGCCAAGCATCGCGGCCAGCTGCAGGGCGTTGTCGTACCGGATGCCCCGGTGAACGCGGAGTCGCTCGTCGAGCTGGAGTCAGACCTGGGCGACGGCACCGCCGTCTACCGGCTGAGCCCCCGCACCGGGCGCACCCACCAGCTGCGTCTGCACATGCTGAGCCTCGGCATCCCGATCTGTGGCGACCCGCTCTACCCGGTGGATCGCCAGACTCCGCTCGACGATTTCAGCACGCCGCTGCAGTTGCTCGCGAGTGACCTCGCCTTTTCTGACCCGATCGACGGGAGCTCCCGTCAATTTGGGAGTGTGCGTGCGCTTCCGTTGCGGAGTGCGGTTACTGCTGAGACCGGTGGTTGAGGAGCGAGCGCCAGCGAGTGTCTCGAAACCTCGTGAGCCGATCTCCGGACGCATCCCGGGTTTGAGGATTGGCTCGCGAGGTTTCGAGATGCGCGCTCCTTCGTCGCGTGCTCCTCAACCACCGAGGACGATGCGCCGCGCGTAGCCGACGTAGTCCTCCGCGATCGCGGTGGCGGAGAGCGGACCGGCCGCATCGAACCATTGCGAGATTCCCGTGCACATGGTGATCAGCGCGCGGGCCACCTGACGGGCGTCGGTTGCGCGGAAGGCTCCGGTTGCCGCGCCCGCGCGCAGAATCTCGACAAGCATCCGCTCCTGACGATCCCGGGCCGCGATGTGCTGAGTGCGCGCGTCGGGCTCAAGACTGCGCAGCTCGGTCGCGGCGAGAAACGCGAGTTCCTTGCGATGCGCGTGGAACAGGGCGAGGCACTCGATGTGCAGGGCCAGCTGCCGCTCAAGGTCGGGCCCCGCCTCGGCCTGCGCCACGATGCTGCGGCGCCAGAGGTCGTCCATGGCGTAATCCATGATGGCCACGATGATCGCCTGCTTCGAGGCGAAGTGATGGTAGAGACCGGGCACTGACATGTTCGCGGCTGCCGCCAGCGTGCGCGTGGTGGTTCCGTGATAGCCGTGGGCCACGAAGGTCTGCACGGCCGATTGAAGCAGCGGCGGCAGCGAGTCGTCGTCGAAGTCGCGCCAGTCCAACTGCACCGCCGACTCAGCGTCGCTGCCCATAGCTCCCCATCGCCAATCCTCCGCCTGCCGGATCGAATCGTGCCAGGAGCAAATGCTTGACGCCCCGGCTGTGCCACTCCACACTTGAGCTTACCGAGCGCTCGCTCGGTTCGAGAACAACGGATGCTTATGAACAACGACAACGCAGTCAACGCTCATCGCCTGGCCGGCAAGACCGCCCTCGTCACCGGTGCCAGTCGTGGCATCGGGCTGGCCATCGCCCAGCGGCTTGTCGCCGAGGGTGCTCGCGTGTGCATCACCGCGCGCAAACCGGAACCGCTCGCCGAAGCCGCCGCGTCATTCCCCGCGGGGAGCGCGATCGGGGTGGCGGGCAAGAGCGATGACCCCGAACACCGTGCCGAGGTCATGGACACGATCGCGCGCGAGTTCGGCGGCCTCGACATCCTGGTCAACAACGCGGGCATCAACCCGGTCTATGGCCCGCTCATCGACCTCGATCTCACCGGTGCGCGCAAGCTCGTCGAAGTCAACCTGCTCGGCACGCTCGCCTGGACCCAGGCCGCCTACCACCACGACGCTCTTGGCTTCGCGGAACGGCGCGGGTCGGTGATCAACATTGCGTCGGTGACCGGAATCGTGCCCGCCGAAGGTATCGGCATGTACGGGATCACGAAGGCCGCGCTCATCCACCTCACACGCACGCTGGCCGTGGAACTCGGACCCGACATCCGTGTCAACGCTGTCGCACCGGCCGTCGTCAAAACCCAGTTCGCTCGCGTTCTGTATGAAGGCAAGGAAGACGAGGTCGCGGCTGCCTATCCGCTTGCCCGACTCGGTACGCCGGAGGATGTCGCCGGTGCCGTCGCCTACTTCGCCTCCGACGACGCGTCCTGGGTGACCGGGCAGACCCTGACCCTCGATGGCGGACTGCTGTCGGCCGGAGGAACAGCATGAGCACCCTTACTCCCGAATGGGAAGCGCTTCGCGTGCGCACCCGCGATTTCATCCGCACCGTCGTCGTGCCCGCCGAGCCCGGCCCCGACGAGCGTCTGAGTGAAGAACTGCGCGCCACACTGATGGCCGCAGCCAAGGAAGCCGGCGTTTTCGCTCCACACGTTCCGCGTGAATACGGCGGCCAGGGGGTGCCGATCGAGCACTGGTCGGCCATCTTCCAGGAGGCCGGCTACTCACCGATCGGGCCGATCGTGTTGAACTGCATGGCGCCCGATGAGGGCAATATGCACATGCTCAGCATCATCGCGACGGATGCGCAGAAGCAGCGCTACCTCGCTCCCCTCGCGGCCGGCGAGAAGCGCTCGTGTTTCGCCATGACGGAGCCGCACCCGGGTGCGGGATCCGACCCCGAAGCCCTGCAGACCGAGGCGGTGCGGGTAGAGGGCGGATGGCTGATCAACGGTCACAAACGGTTCATCAGCGGCGCAGAGGTGGCCGACTTCGCGATCGTGATGGCCCGGAACGACGCCAGCGACGGAGTGCCGGCCGGAGCCACCATGCTGCTGGTCGACATGGACAACCCCGGAGTTCGCATCGGCGAGCAGATCTATGCCATCGACCGTGCCATTGCCGGCGGGCATCCGCATGTTCATTACGAGAACTGTTTCGTCGCCGATGACGCCGTGCTCGGTATGCCGGGGGAGGGCTTCCGCTACGCACAGGTGCGGCTGGGCCCCGCCCGGCTCACGCACTGCATGCGCTGGCTCGGGCTGGCCCGCCGCGCCCTCGATATCGTGCTGGACCGCACGAACGAGCGCGAGATCTTCGGGCACCGCATCAATGAGCTGGGCATCGCGCAGGACATGCTCGCGCTGTCGGTCATCGACATCGAGACGAGCGATGCAATCATCGCCAAGACGGCGGTCCTCCTCGAGACCGACCCGAAGGCCGGATCGGCCCTGTCGTCAATTGCGAAGGTGCACTGCTCTGAGGCCATCTGCCGGGTGATCGACCGCGCGATTCAGCTCTGCGGGGGTGACGGCGTCACCGACAACCTTCCGCTCGCCTCGTACATGAACGAGGTGCGGCCGTTTCGCATTTACGACGGTTCGAACGAGACGCACAAGTGGGCGATTTCCCGCCGGGCCTCCTCGCGCCGCCGTAGAGAGGTGGCGGCTGGCGCCGCACGGATGGACATCGTGGGTGGAGCGGATTCGTGATCTCGACACCCGACGGGGTGGAGGTCGTGGCGACGCGAGCGGATGCGGTGGGCCTGGAGCATCCGCCCCTGCTGGTTCTCAACGCGCTCGCCGAGTTTCTGGATTCCGAGGGGCTCGGTTCGGGTGCGATCGCGTGGCAGCGCATCGGTGACGGGCACTCGAATCTGACGTACCTGTTGCGTCGCGGTGAGCGCTTGCTCGTGCTTCGTCGTGGTCCGCGACCCCCGCTGCCGAAGTCGACACATGACATGGTGCGCGAGTCGCGCATCCAGTTGCTGGTGAAGGCCGCGGGCATTGCGGTGCCAGACATCGTGGCGGTGTGCGTCGACGAGTCGGTGCTTGGCGTGCCCTTCTACGTGATGGACTTCCTCGACGGTGCCGTCATCACCGATACCGAGCTGGCCGGGTTCGACACACCCGAGCAGCGTCGAGCGACAGCCTTCGCGGCGGTCGACACGCTCGTCACGCTACACGCGGTCGACGTCACGCGCGGCGGCCTGGAAAGGGTGGGGCGGCCCGAGGGCTATCTGGAGCGTCAGGTCGCACTGTTCTCGTCGCTCTGGGACGCGACGACGTTGCGTTCGGTTCCGGAGATCAGCTCGGTGGCCTCGTGGCTCGCAGCGAATGTGCCGACCAGTCAGCGGGCCTCGGTCGTGCACGGCGATTTTCGACTGGGCAACCTCATGTTTGAACGCTCGGCTCCGCCTCGCGTGCTTGCGATTCTGGACTGGGAGATGGCGACGGTCGGCGACCCGCTCGCCGATCTCGGCTACTTTCTCGCGACTTATGCGGAGGCCGGGGCGACGAGCACTCCGCTTGAGCTCACGCCGGTCACCAGACTCGAGGGGTATCCGACGCGGGCCGAACTCGCGGAGCGCTACGGCACGGCAACGGGCCTCGACCTGTCGGAGCTGCGTTGGTATCAGGCCTTGGCGCTCTGGAAAGCGGCGGTGTTCTGCGAAGCGATCTACACGCGCTGGCTGAACGGTGAGCGTCCGGGCGACAGGTTCGCCCCGACCCTCGCCGATGGAGTGCCCGCGCTGGTGAGGGAATCGGCCCGCCTGATCGAGATGGGCTAAGGCTGCTCGGGGCGACCATGTCGTTGGTCGAGGAGGCCGCCCGCGGCCGTCTCGAGACCTCGTGAGCCGAACCTCAAACGTGACGTCTGAACATCGGCTCGCGTGGTCACTTCGACAAGCTCAGCACATCGCTCGAGATGCGCGCTCCTTCGTCGCGAGCTCCTCGACCAACGAAATGGTGAATTGGGACGGAGGGGGAGGACGAGGGTTAGTCCCGCCCCACCACGAAGCTGGCCACCGTCGCCACGCTTCCGCCGAAGTTCAGGGTGGCCACATTGGTCGCACCCTCGACCTGCATGGCGCCGGCCTGGCCGATCACCTGACGACGCGCGTCGTTCAGCATCCGTACCCCGGTGGCGCCCACCGGGTGGCCACCCGAGAGCAGCCCGCCGGAGGGATTCACCGGAATCGATCCGCCCATCTCCATGCGGCCGTCTTCAATCGCCTGCCAGGCTGCGCCCGGCCCGGTGATGCCGAGGTGATCGATCGCCAGGTACGAGCTAATCGAGAAACAGTCGTGCAGTTCGATGGCATCGAGGTCGTACGGGCCCGCGATCCCGGCGCGCCCGTAGCTGTCGGTGATGGCGGTCCGCAGATGCGGAAAGAGATACTCGCTGTCGGCGGATGCGCGCAGTTTCTCGTCGAGTGCCATCGTGGAGGTCTTATGCCCCCAGCCCTTGATGCGCGGCGGCATGTCGGCGTGTCCGTGCCGCGCGCGCCAGCGTTCGGCATAGGCGCGGCTGGCCAGAATGACGGCACTCGAACCATCGCTGATCCGGCCGCAGTCGCTCTTGCGCAGAGACCCCTGCACGAGCGGATTGGTCTCGTCGTCGTCGGCGAAGGAGGCCGCGGTTTCGATCCAGTCGCGTGCCTGCGCCAGCGGGTTGTTGCGCGCGTTGGCACGGCTGTTCTGCACGAGCCGAGCCAGGTGTTCGGTGGTCATGCCGCCGTAGCGCCGCGAAATCTCGTCGGCGACGCGGTCGAATGCGGTGGGCCAGGCCAGCTCGCCGAGGTCTTCTCGGGAACGCCAGCTCGCGCAGCCAAGGTTGTTCGCAGCGACGGTGCCGGGGACATTGCGCATCTGCTCGACGCCGAGCACGAGAACAACGTCGTAGAAACCGGCCTCGATGTCGGCCATGGCGCCGAGGGCGGCCATGCTGCCGGAGGCGCACGCCGCCTCGTGGCGCGACGATGGCAACTCGCGCCACTCCGGCCGCACTGCCGGGAGCATGGCACCGAGGTGTGACTGCCCGGTGAAGATCTCGCTGGAGTGGTTGCCGACGTGCGCGCGCTGAACATCCGCTGGGTCGATCTCGGCATCCGCGATCGCACCGAGTGCCGCCTCCCGAATCAAGGAGAACACCGCGTCGTCGACGCCTTCGGTGGCGAGGTTGCGCTTGAAATCGGTCTGGGTTCCGCCCAGGAGATACACGCCGCTTGGATTGTTCATGTGCGATTCCTTACTGGCTTCGGTGGTTGAGGAGCAGCCGACGGAGTCGGCCGCGTCTCGAAACCGCGTGAGCTGATCTGTGAACTGTGGCTACGTCTGGAGGTCGGCTTGCTAGGTTTCGAGACGCGCGCTCCTTCGTCGCGTGCTCCTCAACCACCGGGATGGTTCTATGCGAACGCCTCGATCACGACCGCGGTGGCCAGGCCCAGCGCGGCCGGGATCGTCACGAGCCCGAAGCCGCCGCCCCGGCGGTGCAACTGGTCGAGCGCGTTGGCGATGAGGATGCCGCCGGTGGCGCCGAGCGGATGTCCGACGGCGATGGCCCCGCCGTTCGGGTTGACCACGTCTTCTGACAGGCCAAGCTCGCGCATCAGCAGCAGCGGAGTCACCGCGAACGACTCGTTCACCTCGACGATCGACAGGTCGCTCGCCCGCAGTCCGGCACGAACCAGCGCCTTCTGGCTGGCCGGAACAGTGGCTTCGAGTCCGGGGGAGCGAACCGCAGCCTGCGCCCAGCCGAGAATCTGACCGCGCGGCTTCTGATCGTGCTCCTCGACCCACGCCGCCGAGGCGAGCACCACGGCCGCCGCGGCATCCGCGAATTGGGGAGCCGTGGCTACCGTGTGCCGGCCGCGATCCTCGCCGCCGGTCATGTTAAGTCGGCGTTCCACGCGTTCCCAGAGCGGGTCGTCGGCGAACAACGGTGCAAGCGCCGCGACCGTCTCGAGAGTGGTGTCGCCGCGTGCGCCCTCGTCGTGGCTGAGCACCGTGCCGGAGGGCGTCGTGACCGGCACGATCGATTCCCAGGTCGGCGCGGCGCTCGCGCGCTGCTGGGAGCGCGCTCCATAGGCGTCGAGTTCGGCGCGGGAGATTCCGGCCCGGATCGCCGTGGCATCCGCCGAGACGCCGATTGAGACGAACCCGGTCGCCTCTCCGACCGCCGGGTCGAGCGCAAACGCCGGCTGGTCGGCGAGCATCGGTACGCGCGACATCGACTCGACCCCGGCGGCGACGATCAGATCGGCGCCGCCGGAGACGATCTGTGCCGCACCGGCGCTGAGAGCGTCGAGGCCTGAGCAGCAGAGGCGCGAGGTCACGCCGGCCGGCACCGCATCCGACCAACCGGCCAACAGGGCAGCCACGCGCCCGACGTTTCCGCCCTGTTCCCCGACGGTTGTGCTCACTCCGACGATCAGGTCGTCAACGCGATCGGAGGGCAGTCCGCGCGCAGCAAGTTCGCGCAGCACGACGGCCAACAGCTCGGCCGGCGGCAGATCGGCGAGTGTGCCGCCGCCCCGCCGAACTCGCGCGCGCGGGGTGCGAACGGCGTCGAGAATCAGGGCGTTGTTCACGCCTGCGCCTCGGCCAGCACCTTGCGCAGCTCGTTCTTGACGACCTTGCCGACGGGGTTGCGCGGCAGAACAGCGATGATCCGCAAGTTCTCAGGCAGCTTGTACGACGCGATGTGTTGTTCGCGCAGGAACGCCACGAGTTCCGGCAGATCCAGGGTCGTGTCCGGGTGCAGCGCGACGAAGGCCGCGACCTTCTCGCCAAGCGTCTCGTCCAGATCGCCGACGACGGCGACATCCGCCACCGAGGGGTGACGCAGGATGAGCGTCTCCAACTCGACGGGAGCGATATTCATGCCGCCGCGGATGATGATGTCTTTCGCACGATCGACGTAACGCAGATACTGGCCCTGGTCGCCGGCGATCTCGAAGATGTCACCGGTCTTCAGATAGCCAGCCTCATCGAACGGGTGTGACAGTGTCTCCGCGTTGAGGTACCGCGCGAACAACTGCGGGCCGCTGATGTGCAGCTCGCCCGGGCGTCCGGGCTCGGTGATCTCCTCGCCGGAATCCAAGTCGAAAATCTTGACGTCTGCCCACTCCGACAGCTGCATCGACCAACGCGTCCCCTCGGCGCCGTAGCGCGGGAAGAACCGGGCGCGGTCGTCGGGGCTCGGCAGGTCAACGCTGCTGGAGAGCAGGCCGACGCCCTCGTTGGAACCGAAGAAGTTGATGATCGGGATATTGAACCGCTCCTGCCATCCGCGTACCATCGCCGGGTTGAGCGGAGCGGAACCCGAGCCGATGCGGGTCAGGCTGGTCAGGTCGATTTTGCTCAGCAGGTCTTCGTTGTGCAGCAGCATCGAGAGCAGTGCCGGCGGGGCGAGCGTGTAGGTCACGCGTTCGCGAGCGATCTGGCCGAAGAACGTGGGGGCATCGAACGGATGGTGCTGCACGAGCACGCAGCCGGTGCGCACCCAGGGCAGCAACATGGCACAGATCCCGGCCATATTGATCATCGGGAACGCATTCAGGATGACGTCGTTTTCGCTCGTCGCCGAGGCGTCTTGGCAGACCTGGCTGAACACGAGCCAGTCGTAGTGCGCCCGCATGACACCCTTCGGCACCCCCTCGGTGCCCGAGGTCCAGCAGATCGTCACGCAGTCGTTGGGATCGTTCGGGTGGGTTTCGCGGTAGGCGGCCACGGCCTCTTCATCCGCGGCGGTGGCTGCGGCCGGGAAGAGGTGGGTCACGCCGGTGCTGTTCTCGCAGAGGGCGTCGCCGGGCAGACCGTAGCTGAACACGCCGCGCACGGTCGGGAGCTCGTCGCGCAGACGCGCGAAGTCGTCGGCCGGGTGTCGCTCGCCGAAGGCGCGGGCGGCGACCACCCAGGTGAACTGGGCGGCATTGCCCATCGTGGTGATCTCGTGGTCGCGGTACTGCATCGCGAGGGCCGACACCGTTGCGCCGAGAGTCCAGGCGGCGAGGAGCATCTCGGTGAGCTCGATGCCGTTGGCGAGCTGCACACCGATCGTGTCGCCACGACGCACCCCGGCCTCGGCCAGGCGTGCGGCCAGCGCCGTCACCTCGCTGTCGACCTCGCGCCAACTCAGGCGCCGGGCTGCGTCACCGGCCAGAGCGGCGCGGTTGGCGGGATCGACGAGTGCGGGCGCATCTCCGCGCCGCGCGGCGGTGGCACGGAACATCCCGTCGATGGTTTCGGATGTCCACTGGCCCCCGTCAACGAATTGGTCAACACGGGACTGGGGGTGCAGGTTCAGACGACTGTCGGACATGGGTCTCCTTGCGTGTTCGGTGATGGTTCTGCCGGGCGACAGCCTTGTCGCCAGGCAGAACACGGTGATCAGGTGGTACGTCGGGTCAGGAAAGCTGCTCTGCTCGGATCCACGTGGCGTGGAACCCTGCCGGTACAGACTGCGGGAGCTTGATGCGGGCGACGGGGCCGGCGGCCAGGTCATCGGCGGCGAGCACGAGAATCTCGCCGCGCCCCTCGACCTCGTCGTTGACGAAGGTCACCAGGTAGCCATCGCTGTCGCTCGTGGATCCGTCGCGCGGGGCGAACGGGCTCTCCGAACCCCAGCGGCCGGCCCCGAACTGGTAGCTCTCCTTCTCGCCGGTCTGCGAGTCGTAGCGCACGATGCCGTCGAAGAGCAGAGTGGGCTCGTTCGCCAGGCTCATGTTGTAGGAGTAGCGGTGCTTGGTGCCGACGATGCGCTGGTCCATGCTCGGAAACTCGATGTTCTGGTCATCGATCGGGCGCTCGGAGGTCTTGCCGGTGACCAGGTCGAACTCATAGCGGTAGAGCTGCGCATCCAGTCTCATGTACGAGAGCATATTGGCCAGCGGGTGCTCGAAGGTCGACTGGTGCTGCGGATTCTTGACCCGGCACACCTCCATGATGATCTTCGTTCCCTCTTCCCACGAGTTGACGACGTGGTAGATGTAGCAGGGCTTGGCCTCGAACCATTTCACATCCGCTCCGCTGCCGTAGCGGGGGATCACGGCGAAGCGGGATACGAGTTCTTTGTCGTAGAAGATGCGGTACTTGCCGTTGCGCCGGGCTTCCTGATCCTGCACCAGCGGCAAGTCCATCAGCACCGTGTAGTTGTCGGTGATGGCCATGTCATGCGGCAGGCGCGGGCCGGGCAGGTCGACCTGCGCGAGGTGGGTCTGCGCGCCATCGGCACCGATGATGCCGTAACGCAGGTAGTCCATATCGGGGCCGTAGTCGAACCACAGCAGTTCACCGGTGCGCTCGTCGGCCTTCGGGTGCGCCATCATGTCGCCGGCGAAGGTGCCGAGAAAGTCTTGTGCGCCCAGCGTCTCGAGCGAGAGCGGATCGACTGCGTACGGGTCTCCGCAGAGGTACCAGGTGGCGAGCACCTGCCCGCGGTGAAAGATCACGTCGGTGTTCGCCGAGTCCTTGATGCCGAGGCCGTGCCCGTTGCCGAAGGGGTTGCCCTCCGGGTTCTCCATCAGGCCGGTCCAGAGCGATTTGCCGGCGGCGGATTCCTCGTGGAATGCCTTGGTGCGGATCCAGCGATTGCGGTAGCGCACCTTGCCGTTGTCGAAGTGCACCGCATGGATCATGCCGTCGCCATCGAACATGTGGTACCGGCCCGGAGCGTCGAAGCGGCGGTTGGGCCCATTGCGCAGGTAGACGCCGTTGAGGTCGCGCGGCACCTCGCCGATAACCTCGAGGTCTTCCAGCGACAGCTCGGTCTGCACGGGAGCGTAGACGCCGAGCAGGTAGGGATTGTCGAACGAGCTGTCGGGTGCGACGGCTCGGGCGACCGCGATGGGCTGGTCAGGGGTGTGCGTGGACATGAATCGTGACCTCGGATCTCAGTTGTGCGACGGACGCAGGGGACGACGGGACTGGACGACACGAAAGCGTCCGGCGACGAACGAATCGTCGGTGAGGGTGGCGGTGCCGGCCGGGTTGAGGCCGGAAACGTGGAAGTCGCTGAAGGCGGCCGAGAAATTGATCGGCATCGCGCCGGTGACGTTGATCGTGAGCGAGGCGCCGGCTGCCGCAAAAGCGTCTTCGGCCGAGTCGATCAGGTTGTCATCGGTGGAATAGAGAAAAGCGGTGATGGCGCCGTGAGTGGCGGCATCGTTCGCCGCGCGCTTGAGCGCGGTGCGCGCATCCGGCACCCGGATGAGAAACACGACCGGGCCGAAGCATTCGTGGGTGAAGAGGTTCTCGTTGTCGAGGCCGACGCGCGCGATCAGGGGAGTGCTGGTGCGGGCATCCGCAAAATCGGGAGCCGGCCAGCTGCGCGGCTCGCTGAGCACCTGCACCTGCACCTGCCCGAGCGCCTGCTCGTTCGCCTGGGCGCGCAGCGTGGTGGTGAGCGCGGCGATCTCATCGAGCGTGCGGTCGGACTGGATGGCGCCCAGCACCGCGGCGGCCCGCCGGGGGCTCTCGGCAATCGCCTCGACCGCCGCGACCAGGCCCTGTTCGACCTCGTCGGCCGAGAGGATGCCGTCGGGTGTGACCACGCCGGATTCGGGGATGTAGATGTTCTGCGGCGCAGTGCACATCTGCGCTGAGAAGAGTGAGACGGCGCCGGCGATCGCGCGGAAGGCCGCGTCGGTGTCGCTGAACGAATCGAGCACGACCGAGTTGAGGCCGGATGTCTCGGTGTACACGCGTGCCTGCCGAGCGTTCTCTTCGACCCAGGAGCCATATCGGGCGGAGCCGGTGAAGTCGACGATGCGCATGGCCGGGTGCGTGGCGAGTACCGAGGTGACGGGCTTGGCGGCAGAGTCGACCGCGAGCTGCACGGCGTCTGCTGCGCAGCCCGCATCCGTCAATGTCTCGCGCATGATGGAAACGGCGAGGGCCATTTGCAGCACCGATGAGGGATGCGGCTTCACGATGACGGGGTTTCCGGCCATGAGGTTGGCGAACACGGCGGGGTAGACGTTCCAGGCGGGAAAGCTGGCGCAGGCGACGACGAGTGCGGGCCCCATCGGAACGATGCGATAGGTCTTTTCCAATGCGACCAACTCGGCGCCGAATGTCTGCTCCCAGGTCGCATTCGATGGCACGCGGGAGAGTACCTGCCAGGCGGCGGCGACGGCTTCGAGGCCCCGATCGAGGGCATTCGTTCCGCTGCCGGACTGGCTCATACCCCGGCCCTGGCCGGTGGTGTGCATCGCCGCGAGACCCAAAACGACGTTGTCCGCGAACATCCGCTCGATCATTTCGACACAGAGCCCCGCGCGCTCGTCGATGCTGAGCGAGCTCAGGGTGGCTTGCGCCCTCTGTGCGTTGTCGATCAGCGCGGCCGCCTCGGCGCGGGGGTAGCTGACGCCGAGGGGGAGCCTGGTCCACGGTGAGATCTCGTCGGTCTGCAGTGTGACGGTGCCACGGTGCCCGGGCAGATTCAGAGGCGTCTCGAGGAGTGCCTCGAAGCGCGCTGTCGCTTCATCGCCCTGCGGGCCCGACGGCGCACGATCGGCGAACGCGCTGAACGCGGCGCGGGTCGTGACCGCCCGTGCGGCCGCGGAGAGCAGGCGGCCGTGTCGGGCCGCAAGCTCGCTGGGCGTGCAGGTGGATGCCAGTGCTGGGGTGATCGTCGTCATTGAGAACTCCTCTGGCAAGTACCATAAGCGAAGTTAGGTGGCTGGGCAAGAGATTGTTTTAGGGCCAGAGCACCAGCTGTGTGCACCGGAACAGGGCAATGCGCTTGCCGGCACCGTCGAAGACTTCGGCGTCCCACACCTGCGTGCGACTCCCGCCGTGCACGAGCACGGCATCGGTGCGCACCGTGCCTGCGCGGGCCGTGCCGAGGTAGGAGGTCTTCTGTTCCATGGTTGTGAATCCGGATGCCCCGGGCGGCAACGCGAGGCGGCAACCGAGACCGCAGGCGGTGTCGGCCAGTGCGACGACCGAGGCGGCATGCAGGTAGCCGTTGGGTGCCAGCACGGCCGGTGTCACTTCCATTTGGGCCTCGATGCGCCCCGCGGCAACGGCGGTGACCTCGATTCCCAGCAGGCCGGGCAGTCGCCCCACGCCCAGCGCGGTCAGCTCGGCCGGTTCGGGGAACCCCTCGGCGGTGCTCGTCGGGGTCGGGCGCGGTGCTCGATCGTCACTCATCGTCGACCTCCACAGCGATCGCGATTCCTTGTCCCACGCCGATGCACGCGGTCATGATGCCGATGCCGCCACCGCGCTCGCGCACCGCGTGGGCGCAGTCGACGAGGGCGCGGGTCGCGGAGGCGCCGAGCGGATGCCCGAGTGCGATCGCCCCGCCGTGGGGGTTGACCTGCACCGTTTCGGGCGGGGCCAGCTTCTGAAGGCAGGCCAGAACCACTGCGGCAAAGGCCTCGTTGATTTCAAGCACGGCGACGTCGCTGAGCGCGCGGCCCAGTCGATGCAGCAGCTTGTTGACGGCATCGACGGGAGCGAGAGCGAACCGCGCCGGGTCGACCCCGACGACGGCGGAACCGAGGACGCGGGCAAGCGGACGAGCGCCGGACTCGGCGAGCCGTCGGCCCGAGACGATCAGGGTCGCCGCGGCACCATCGGACAGCGGCGACGAGTTTCCCGCGGTGACCGAGCCGTTGAGCGAGAACGCTGAACGAAGCCCGGCCAGGACGGATGCGCTCGTGTCGGCGCGGATGCCTTCGTCGCGCTGCAGCCCAGCCGTCGCGATCACCCGGTTGGCGTGAAACCCGGCGTTCCACGCGTCGAGGGCGAGGGTATGAGACCGCAGCGCCCAGGCATCCTGCGCGACCCGGTCGATGCCGACCTCGTCGGCGATCAGCTCGGCTGACCGCCCCAATGAGTCCACCCACGGCGCCGGAAACAGCGGGTTGACCATGCGCCAGCCCACGGCGGTAGAGACCAGCTCGGGCCGGGTAGGCAGGCGCTCGTCGATCGGAGCCAGAACGTGCGGTGCCCGGCTCATTCCCTCGACTCCGCCGGCGATGATGACGTCGGCGTCTCCGGCTCGGATTGCTCGCGAGGCGAGAACGATCGATTCAGCGCCTGACCCGCAGAGGCGGTTGACGGTGGACGCCGGGGTCGTGACGGGCAGGCCGGCCAGCAGCACGGCCATCCGTGCCACGTTGCGGTTGTCTTCACCTGCGCCGTTCGCGTCGCCGAGGATGACATCGTCGATACCCGTTTGCAGGATTTCTGGGTTGCGCAGAGCGAGCTCACGGAGGGGAATCGCGGCGAGATCATCCACTCGCAGGCGGGAGAGCGAACCGCGATAGCGCCCGAACGGAGTGCGGACGGCATCGACGATATAGGCATGGTTCTGTTCTGCAGACGTCTTCGTCATACTTCACCTCACTGTCAAACTTCGCTTATAGTACCGATCATGGCAACACTGGTGTTGGATGATGCACTCTCGGTCGGAGACGTGCTCGAATGCGCGGCCGAGCGTTACGGCAGTCGGCCGGCAGTGCAGGATGCGACGGGCCTGCTGACGTTCGCCGAGCTCCGGGACCGCGCGCGGCGGCTTGCCGACGGCCTGTTGAGCATCGGGCTTCGCCCGGGCGATCGGGTGTTGGAGGCGCTGCCCAACAGCTGTGATCTGCTCGTGAGCGAGATGGCGCTTGCGTTCGCCGGACTCATCCGGGTGCCGCTGAATCCGCGCCTCGGACCGCGGGAATGGGCCGGAATTCATGCCGATAGTGGCGCGCACGGGCTCCTCGTCGATGGGCGTCTCGAGGGCGCCGATGGTGCCCGCATCATCGAGCACATTTCCTGCGAGATCACGGTTCGAGCGGATGCGGGTGACCTGGAATCGCTTGTTGCCTCGGGTTCTGTGGAGTCTCGTCTCCCGGCTGCGCAGCCGCACGACGTGGTGGGTCTCGCCTATTCCTCGGGCACAACCGGCATGCCGAAGGGCGCGCTGCGCACGCACCGGATGCGACTGTCCTCGATGCGCGCCATGGTGCGCGACGTGGTGGAACCGACGGGGGAGGCGCGGGCCTATCTGCATGCGGGACCGGCGATTCACACGAGCGGACTCTTTGTGCTTCCGATGCTGGCGCTCGGTATCTGCCAGGTGATGGTGCATCATCCGAGTCCCGCGGAAATTGCCGAGCTCGTCGAAGCGGAGGGAATCAGCCATCTCGCGCTTGTGCCGAGCGTGATCGACGCGCTCACGCACCTTCCCGAGTCGGCGCGAGCGTCGTTTGCGCGGGTTCGGATGCTCGCGTATGCCGGTGCGCCGATGCCAGCGGCTCAGATTCGACGGGCATCTGAACTTCTCACCGATCGACTCGTGCAGTACTACGGGCTGGTCGAGGCGATCCCGCCGCTGACGGTGCTCAGTATCGAGGATCATGCTCGAGGGCTGAGCGACGAACCGCGCCTGCTCAGTTCGGCCGGCCGTGCGGTTCGTGAGGCCCGAATCGAAGTTGTCGGGGAACCCGAGTCCGGCGCCGTGGAACGCGGCGATGCAGGAGTTCTCGGCGAGACGGCGCTCGGCGAAATCGCTGTGAGCGGGCCGATGGTCACCCCCGGTTACTGGAATGCCGACGAGCGAACTGACCTCGGCAAGGCATTCGACGGCGCCGCCCTGCTCACCGGTGACGTGGGCGTCGTCACCAACGGCTATCTCTATCTCGCGGATCGCAAGAACAACATGCTGATCAGTGGGGGATACAACGTCTATCCCGGCGAGATTGAGTCGGTGGTCGTGTCGAGTCCTGGCGTGCGCGCTGCCGTGGTGGTCGGCCTTCCCGATGAACGCTGGGGCGAGCGAATCGTGCTCGCCTACACGACGACGTCCGGTGACGATCTGACGGCAACCGAAGGTCAGTCTCTTCACGACCGCCTCGGTGCACTGGCGCCGCACAAGAGGCCGAAATCGTCCCATTTTCACACCGAGTTTCCGCTCGGGGCGACGGGCAAGATCGACCGCCGTGCCATCACCGCGCGGCTCGTTGAGCTTCAGGCCACCGTGCAGCCAACTGCCATGCGGCCCGCCGCCGACCCGCTCACTGCCGCGAAGCATCCGCTCACCGAAGCATCTGATGAAAGGTTCCCCACGACATGATTCCCTCTGAACTGCTTGAGCGCCTGCGCCTTCCCGTCGTCGCGGCCCCCATGTTTCTGGCCTCGGGGCCGGAGCTCGTCATTGCTGCGAGCCGCGCCGGAATCGTCGGCTCCTTTCCCACGCCCAACTGTCGCACGATGCACGAGCTCGACGCCTGGCTCACGCAGATCACGACGGCACTGGGTACCGGAGTGGATGCGCCGCCGTGGGCGATGAACCTCATCACGCACTCCACGAATGCACGCCTGGGCGATGACCTCGAGATGGTGGCGAAGCACCGCCCGCCGGTCGTCATCACCGCCCTTGGTTCGCCGCGCCCCGTCGTTGACGTGGTGCATTCCTACGGTGGCATTGTGCTGGCGGATGTTGTCTCGTTGAAGTTGGCCCGCAAAGCTGCGGATGCCGGTGCCGACGGCCTCGTCTGCGTGTCATCCGGTGCCGGCGGTCACACCGGCCACTTGTCGCCATTGCCTTTCATCGCGGCGGTACGTGACAGCTTCGACGGCCTCGTCTGTGTCGGCGGAGGCGTGGCTACCGGAGCCGGCATTGCCGGTGCCATTGCTGCGGGTGCCGACCTCGTCTACATGGGCACCCGCTTCCTGGCCACGCCAGAGAGCATCGCCCTCGAGGCGCACAAACAGATGGTGGTCGACAGCTCGATCGATGACCTTGTCGTTTCGGCGGCGATCACCGGCACCCCGGCATCCTGGCTGCGTGCCTCGCTGACCGCGGTCGGAATCGACCCCGACGCGGCTGCCCCGATCTCGCGCAACTACAACACCGAGGCCTCGAACGTTCGACGGTGGAAAGACACCTGGGCCGCGGGTCAGGGGCTCGACAACATCAACGCGATCGAAACGACGGCGGAAATCGTCGATCGTCTGGTCATCGAGTATGGCGCGGCGTGTGATCGGGTCGGCAGGCTGGCCGGCGCGCGATCACTAGGCTGACGGAGTGACAGCGACAATCCCCACGAACGGGAGCGCGATCGGAATCGCGCTCCTCGCCCTCGGCGACCGCTGGACGCTTCTCATCCTGCAGCGAGCCTTCGTCTTGCGTACCCGCCGCTTCGGCGACTGGGTTGCACAGCTCGGGCTGAGCGAATCGACGCTGGCGGCACGCCTGCGTGATCTTGTCGCGGCCGAGCTGATGGAGCGGGTTCCCTACGACGACAACGGTCGAACGCGCGAGGAGTACAAGCTCACTCCACGCGCGCTGGAGCTGTCGAGTCTGCTCCTTGCGATCTGGGGGTGGGAACAGGTTTCCGTGCCGGGCGTCGAAGGCGCACCGGTGCTCATTCACGACGTCTGTGGGCACGCGACGCTTCCTGTCCTGGGGTGCGGCGTGTGTGGAGTGTCTCCGATCACGGCCCGCGAGACTTCTGCGGAGCGAGGTGCTGAGGCGGAGTTCACGAAGATCGCCGTGCCTCGATTGCACCGGCGCGCCGCTGAGTCCGGCACTCCAGCGGATGCGCTCTCCTACTACCCGGAGACAATGGAGATTCTCGGCGACCGCTGGAGCACGGCGATTCTCGCGGCTGCTTTTCTCGGTATACGCCGGTTCAACGCTTTCAAAGCGGAGCTTGGTATCGCCCCGTCGATTCTGTCCGACCGGCTTCGCCGATTCGTCGCGGCCGGGGTGCTGAGTGCTCCCTCGTCGGAGGGCGAGTATCGGCTCACTACCAAGGGAATGAACTTCTTTCCCGTCTTCGCGATTCTCGTCGACTGGGCTCAGCGCTGGTACTCGCCCGAGTCGGCACACGAGCTGACCATCCGGCATACGTCGTGCGGTTCACCGCTCGGCCCGGTCCTGCTGTGTTCAGAGTGCGGCACCGAACTGGTGCGCACATCGGTGCACTTCGACCTGCCGGCGGGCCATTTCGGTGGTTGAGGAGCAGCCGACGAAGGAGGCTGCGTCTCGAAACCTCGTGAGCCAATCCTCAAACCTGGTTTGCGGCTGAATCTGTGTAGACCTCTGGGTCCGTTCGAGGATCAACTTGCGAGGTCGGATTCACGTGCCCCAACCATCTGGGCGCGGTGCATCCCCGCTGGCGCACGCTCTACCCCGCGCCGACGGGGATAGACCTCGCCAGACGAGAGTGTCGCGTTCGGCGAGCCCTCGTTCGCGTCAGCCGGCGTTGTCTGCGCGTCCGGCGGCCTCGGCGACCTGCTGGTGCAGCTCAGAGTGATCGGCGGCGCTGAGTTCCTCGTCGCCACCGAACGTGTACGGCATGCCTTCGCCGGTCTCGATGAACGCCTTGAGGCTGCCGTTCACGAACATGCCCCACGCGTTCGAGCACACGTCGTAGCATTCGACCTCGGGCTCAAGGCCCGCGTGGGTGAAGGTGACCCGCGTGGCGCCGTCGGCCTGTTCGATGTCGAAACGCACGGTCGTGCCATTCCACTCCTGTTTGTCGTCGACGAAATCGAGGTAGCTGCCTGTGACGAGCCATTCGATGCGTCGCGCCGGCTCGACCTCGGTGATCCGGAATCCGCTGTAGTGCAGCCCGGGCACGACGTAAACGAACTCGTCGCCGACGGCGGTGGTCGAGCCGGTGATGCGCCCCCACCAGCCGGCCACGTCGTTGATCGAATCGAACGCCTGTTGCGGCGTGGCATCCACGGTGATCGTTGTCGTGAAGTTCTCGGTCATTCTCTGCTCCTTTGCACGCCTCCCTGGGTGGGAGGACTCCGTAACTTGCGTGATGAAAGTGAGCGTAGACCGACTGCTTGCATCATGCAAGTGGTAGAGTCGGCTCATGTTGGGAAAGACTTATGACACGCAGGTGTGCTCGATTGCGCGATCACTCGAACTCGTCGGCGAGCGGTGGAGCCTGCTCATCATTCGTGATGCAATGTTCGCTCGGGTGACGCGGTTCGGTGATTTTCAGCACAACCTCGGCATCGCGACCAACGTGCTCACATCGCGACTGGATTCATTCGTCGGCAGCGGCATCATGGAACGCGAAGGTTCTGTCGACTATCGCCTCACCGACAAAGGCCGAGCACTCGCGATCGCACTCATCGCCCTCACCGAATGGGGCGACGCCTGGGCGTCTCCCGTCGACCCGCCGATCCTGTACCGACACGCCACCTGCGGTGATGGCGAGGTGCACGCGGTCGCCCTGTGCGAAACCTGCGGCATCGTGCCGGCGGAAGAGGTTGCCATCCGCATCGGGCCGGGTATGCCGGCCGACTACCTCGCCGAGCGCCGCGGAGGATCCCGCGCGGGTTGAATGATCCGGTGAGCGGGGGTCGGCAATGCTGAGTTCGCTGCCGCGTGGGTGAACGGTCAGTCGTTGTCGTCGCCTGAGGGCGTCTGCACCTCCCACCGCCCAAAGACCTGCAGCCCAGCGGAGTCGGCAAGAGCTTGTGACGCACTGTTGTCGAGCTGGCACCGGTATTGCAGTTCGTGATGCAGATCGTGTGCGTGACGTGCCATCGCCTGAACGAGGCGACGTCCGTTCCCCCGACCGCGCTCGGTCGCGAGAGTGAGAACGCCGATGTCGGCGAGCGTCGAATCCTTCCACGGATAGGTACTCGCGACAGCCACAAGCTGATCGTCAGAGATCACACCAAAGGCCGCCCAATCGTCGAGATCGACCTGTGCATCTTCACGGTCCTGCTCGGATGCGCGATCTTCAAAATCGGCGAACAGGTCTCGATCTTCTGCAGTCAATTGCCGAATGACGAATGAGTCTGATTCCGTGTCCCCAGAAGGGTGACAGCGGTCGGGGAAGTAGTAAAGATTGTCGGCGCCGTGGAGCACAACTCCGACCTGCACCAAGGCTTCCCGCACGCACGCTTCCTCAAGGAGGGGCGCCCCCGCGCGGATGCCGTGAGCCGCAAGCGCTTGAGCGAGCTCCGGAAGAACTGCGATCGCGGTATGGGAATCGTCGATGGTGTGGAGGACGATGACACGCTCATCGTCTCCGAGATCTGGGTTGATCGTGAGACTGAGGCGTTCATCGCGGTAGAGAACTTCACCGGCGAACGGCTTTCTCCAGAATTCAGTGACGACGTCGGAAAAGCGTGTCATGAGCTTGTCTCCATGGGTTTAGAGTTGATGGCAGGACTGACAGTTATGACAGCCTATGACACAAGAGGATCAACGAGTGAAAGAGCCGAGTCTTTCGTCGCGCGAGATTGCTCGCGAGGCGGTTCGCAACAGGATTCAGGAGGTTGCGGAGCGGCTCTTTGACGAGCGTGGGTTTCGAGAGACGACCGTGGGTGATATCGCCGAGGTGGTGGGTATTTCCGAACGCACCTTTTTCCGCTACTTCGCGACGAAGGATGATCTCCTGTTTTCGAGCTTCGACGCTGATACACAGTGGGCGATTGATTCCGTCAACGCCCGGCCACGGGGTGAGGACCCCTGGGACTCTCTGCACGCGGTGGTGGAAGCGGCGCTGGATCGGCTCGATAGCGATGCGCAGAGGAGGTCGGCGCTCTTTCAGCGAATCACAGCAGAGTCACCCCATGTGCAAGCAAGTTATTTCACTCACGTTCAGGCGTTTCATCGGAGCATCGGGGAAGCACTCTGGGTCCGCTGGCACACGAACCACGTCAATACGGGTGGCAATCCGGCTTCCGGAACGAAGCCGAGCGACCCTGATGACCGGATAATCCTGTGCGCCGTTGTGAGTTCAGTGTTTGCTGCCGTCAACGAAGTGGCTGTGCTTTCCTCTGACCGCGCTCCGGCCGAACAGCGACGGATCATTCGCGCCACACTCGCCGCACTGCGTCCCTCGCTCACCGGATTCGAAAAAGAAAGCAGAAACGATCATTTCGCACGTCAACCTCGGTAAAACAAGCCCGGCAAGCTACCAACGACTCTCAGCACTCGATGCGACGGCCGCGGCGGAGGCAGTTGCAGTCGGACTCGACCCGCTGCTCATCGAACTCGTGAAGATCCGGGCGTCGCAGATCAACGGCTGTGCGTTCTGCCTACGGATGCACTCGCGCGATGCACTCTCAATCGGCGAGTCCGCCGACCGGCTCGCGGTCGTCGCGGCCTGGTGGGAGTCACAGTACTTCAGTGACAAGGAGCAGGCCGCGCTCATCCTCGCCGAGCGGCTCACGAACATCTCCCTCGGTTCGGCCGGCGCGCACAACACAGTTGATGTCGATGCCGTACTCACGACGCAGGAGATCGCCGCAGTCTCCTGGCTGGTCATTGTGATCAACGCCTGGAACCGCGTGGCGATCTCGAGCCATTACCCCGTCGCCCCCGAACGGGTCGGCGTGCACTCCAACGGACAGGTCTGAAGCAATGAGTTGTCAGATCCGACTTGCCACCTCGTCTGACCTCGACGCCGCAGCCCGCGTGCTCGCCGCCGCCTTCGACGCGTACCCCTGGACGCGATGGTCCATTCCCCACGACGGATACGCGAATCGCCTCGAGAAGCTTCAGCGCCTGTATCTGTCCCACGCCCTGGAGCATGGCATCGTGCTCGTAGACGAACAACTGAGCGCGGTCGCAGCGTTCCTTCCGCCAGATTCTCCTGATCCCACTGAGCAGACACAACAGCACGTCGCCGACCTGCTCGGAGCGCGCCTTGCATTGCTCACCGAGCTGTCACTGCCCGATGCACCAGCTGGAGCGTGGACTCTTGAAACTGTCGGTGTTGATCCGGCCCGCCAGGGGACGGGACTCGGAACAGCCGTGACCGCGGCCGGCCTCGCGATGATCGACGAGCGCGCCGCACCTGTTGCCCTCGAGACCTCGAACGAACAGAATGTGCGTCTCTACCAGAGGCTCGGATTCTTCACCGTCGCCACGACCGCGATCCCCGGGGGTCCAATTGTGTACTCGATGAACCGCACGACCCCGTCATGAGCCGCACGACCCCCTCCGGCGACGGTTACTCGACGAGCTTCCCGGCCGTCGACACCTCACGGATCAGCTCGGCGACTTCCTCCGAAATCTCCGGGATTTCTTCGCGGACCACGCCGGTCGTGGGGGACCAGACGAGGTTGACCTGCAGAGCCGGATCAGTCTCCGGGTAGTCGCTGCGGTTGTGGCAGCCGCGGGTCTCGCGGCGTTCCACGGCCGCCTCGAGGGTGGCGCGGGCAGCCAGCGCCGACGCCTTGAGGTCGAAGGCGTGTGCGAGATCCTGGAAGCCGGCGATGTCCGGGTGGATTCCGACGTTCTGCATGCGCTGTTCAATGTCGTCGAGCTTGGCGAGGCCGGCCGTCAGGCCCTCCTCGTCGCGCACCACCCCGGCGTGTTCGGTCATCATGTTGCGGATGGCCCGCTGCAACGCCCGCACGTTTTCAGGGCCGTCGGCCGCGAGCAGGTCGTCGATCTCCGCGCGCGCCTCGGCCAGCGCCGCGGCGGAGCGCGGCTGGGCCTCGAGTGACGCCGAGTGCTCCGCCGCGGCGTGGGCGACGATCCGGCCGAAGACGAGCAGCTCAATGAGCGAGTTGCCGCCCAGACGGTTGGCGCCGTGCAGGCCACTGGATGCCTCACCGATCGCGTACAGGCCGTCGACATCCGTGCTGTGGTCCTCCGGGCGCACCCACACCCCACCCATCGAATAGTGCGCGGTCGGGGCCACCTCGATCGGCTCCTTGGTGATGTCGAGCATCTGCACTTCCATCATCGTTTGGTAGACGCGTGGCAATCGCTCCATGATGGTTTCGCGCGGCAGGTGCGAGACGTCAAGCCAGACTCCGCCGTTCGCGGTGCCGCGGCCCTCCTTGATCTCGGTGTACGCAGCCAGGGCCACCCGGTCGCGGGTGGAGAGATCCTTGCGCACCGGGTCGTAGCGCTCCATGAAACGCTCACCGGATGAGTTGCGCAGGACGCCGCCCTCACCCCGGGCAGCCTCGGAGATCAAGGTCCCGGCAGCGTTCTCGGGCTCGATGATGCCGGACGGGTGGAACTGCACGAGCTCGGGGTCGCGCAGCCGGGCCCCGGCGTCCACGGCCAGGCGGAACGAGTCGCCGGTGTTCTCGTCCCGGCGGGACGAGGTGCGGCGCCAGATGCGGTTGTGGCCGCCGGCGGCGAGGATCACCGCGTCGGCGTGGATGAGGTAGCGGGTGCCGGTGTTGAGGTCGAATCCGTAGGCGCCGAAGACCTGGTTGTCCTTGACCAGCAGCCGGGTGATGTAGACCTCGTCGAGGATCGGGACATCCAACTGCGCGGCGCGGTTGACCAGGCTGCGCTGGATCTCGAGGCCTGTGTAGTCGCCGGCAAACGCCGTGCGACGAAAGGTGTGCGCGCCGAAGAAGCGCTGCGAGATGCGCCCATCGTCTTCGCGGGCGAAGTTCATGCCGTAGCGCTCCAGGTCGTGGATGCCCTGCGCAGCACCGCGGGCAACGATCTCGACAGTATGCGGATTGGCCAGGAAGTAGCTTTCCTTGATGGTGTCGGCGGCGTGCTGCTGCCAGGAGTCGTCCTCGTCCATGGTGCCCAGCGCCGCGTTGATACCGCCCGCGGCGAGCGAGGTGTGCGCGTCGTTGCGGAGGCGCTTGCCCACCGCGAGCACGTCGACTCCCATTTCGGCCAGCTCGATGGCGGCCCGAAGCCCCGAGCCACCGGTGCCGATCACCAGAACCGTGGTGGAAATCTGCTTTTCAATCGCTTTCGATGCGTTCATGCTTCAACGCTAAGAATCGACTCATGATTAGTCCAATGAATCATTCGAGTCGTTTCAATGCGTTTAGGCTATTGAAAATGAACCTGGAGCAGCTCCAAAGTTTCGTGGAAGTGGCCCGCATCGGGCACTTCACCCGTGCCGCCGCGCATCTGCATTTGGCCCAGCCGTCGCTTAGCCGGCAGATTTCAGCCCTCGAAGCGGATCTCGGCGCGCCGCTCTTTCACCGAGCCAGGGGCAACATCACCCTGACCGCGGCCGGCGAGTCACTGCTTCCGCTGGCCAAGCGAATGCTCGCGGATGCCGACACCGTCAGGTACGAGATGCAGGAGCTGGCCGGCCTCCGAACAGGCCGGGTGCGCCTCGGGGCCACCCCGACGCTGTGCATCAGTCTGGTCGCCGAGGTGCTGACGTCCTTCCACGCGACGTACCCGGGTATCGACCTGCACCTGACAGAGGGTGGCTCGCACGGGCTGCTGGACGAGCTTTCCGGCGGGACGCTCGACCTGGCGCTCGTCACCACATCCGATGGCCGCCCATCTGCCACGAGCCTCCGCCGGCTTCCTCTTCTCACCGAGGAACTGGTGGTCATTGCCGCGGCCGAGAGCCCGCTTCTGCACGATCTTCAGGCTCTCACGCTCACGGAACTCGCTGCGCTCCCACTGATCACGTTCCACGAAAGCTACGATTTGCGGGCCATGACAATGCGCGCATTTCAGGAGGCCGAGCTGGTTCCGACCGTGATCCTCGAGGGTGGGGAGATGGACTCAGTGCTGCGCTGTGTAGAACGCGGTCTGGGTGTGGCGGTCGTACCCGCCATGGTCTTGGCAGACCGGCCTGGCCTGCGCTCCGTTCGGCTCACCGCGCCGCGCCTTGCCCGGTCGATCAGCCTTGCGCAGCGCAATGATGTGACTTTGACGCGTGCTGCTGAGGCGATGCAGAGTTTGATCATTGAGACGGCGAATGTGCTGTCGTCGGTCGAGGCCGGGGGTGAGGGGCTGATCACGCGGGCCGCCTAGGTTTTCGACGGTGCCGAGTGGTGCCTGGTGGTGGCCTTAGGTCCGAATCTGACGGATGGCGTCGGGGATGGATCCCGACCAGGCCGGGCCGTGACCCGGCACGATGCGATGCGCCGCGACCGCGGAGAGCGCGTCGAGGGAGCGGAGAGCTTCGGCCGGATCATCGGTGAACGGGGCCGGCTGCGGGCCCGTCACTCCGGTGAGCACGTTGCGGGTGGTGAGCGCATCGCCGACGAAGACGGTATCGACTGACGGCACGAAGACGGCGACGCTGCCCGGTGAGTGGCCGGGCATCCCGATGATCTGCGGCGAGCCGGGGAGGGCGAGCGTCTCGCCGTCGCGCATCTCGACCACCGAGCTCAGGTGCTTCGTCATCGCGCCGCCCTTGCGCACGGCGTACGCGGCGAAGCCGAGCATCGCGCCGAATCGCTTGGGTCCGCCCGGGGCGTGCGAGGTCGCTTCTCCGCGTGCCCGGGCGGCATCGGCGGAGTGCACGTACACGGGGATGCCGTGCTCGCGGCGGAGCCGTTCTGCGATGCCGATATGGTCGCTGTCGCCGTGAGTGAGCACCACCCCGCGGATGTCTGTGAGATCGCGGCCCATGTCCGCGAGTTCTGCACGAAGATCCGTCCAGTGGCCGGGCAGGCCGGCATCGATCATGGTGATTCCGTCGGGGGTCTCGATGAGGTGAAATGCCACGATGTCGTTGCCGACGCGACGGAGGCCTGGAGCGAGTTGCATTGTCTTGCACCTTTCGGATTGCTACGCTGGCTACATGGCTACGATACATAGCCATCATGGCTATAGTCAATAGCTATCGATTCTCAAGAGAGCCGCGGAGCACAATGCCAACACCTGAACGCACATCTCGCGAGGCGATCATTGCCGTTGGCCGCGACCTCCTGGAAGTGGAGGGTCTCGCCGGGCTGACCATGCGGGCGGTCGCCGACCGTGTCGGCGTCAAAGCTCCGTCACTCTACAAGCGAGTGCGAGATCGCGACGAGCTCGTTCGGCTCATCACCGAGGCGACCCTCAACGACCTCGGAGAGCATCTGCGGAGCGCCGCAGCCGAGCCGACGGATGCCGCATCGCGAGTCGCCGCGCTCGCGTTGGCATTCCGCGCATTCGCGCATCGCTTCCCGGCCGGCTTTCACCTCATCTTCGCGCTCGGGCCGGTCGGAACGCGTCCATCTCACGACCTGATCGTCGCATCGAGCGAGCCACTCCTTGAGGTTGCGGGCGCGCTCGCCGGGCCGGACCATGCGCTCGAGGCTGCGCGCACACTGACGGCGTGGGCCAACGGTTTCATCGGCATGGAGCTGGCGGGCGCTTTCAACCTCGGCGGGAACGTCGACGAAGCCTTCGCCTTCGGCATCCGCACGCTGACATCCGCGCTTCAGCTTCGCGAAGGGGTGCCTGCGGCGCGTTGATCCGGTCGCCGCGTTAGCATCGCTGTTGGACGCATCCGTTGATGCCAACCGCACCGTCTCACACCCGATGCCGACCGTCGCTGACCGCAGCACGTGCAACGCGATCGCACGATCGGCATCCGCGAAAGGATAAATCGTGGTCAGCTTCCGAACAACACTGTGGGCCGCCGGCGGCAACAACGTGGGCATCGTCGTGCCCGAGGATGTCGTGCTCGGCTTCGGCCGCGGCAAACGCGTTCCCGTCGTCGTGACCATCGATGGCGACTATTCGTACCGCAGCACCATCGCATCGATGGGCGGTCAGTTTCTGATCTCGTTCAACGCCGAGACCCGGGCTGCCACTGGCAAGGGCGCGGGCGATGAGATCGAAGTCACCCTCGACGTCGACGACGCACCGCGCACCGTCGATATCCCCGCAGCGCTGGCAGCGCAACTCGATACGGACCCGGTGGCGACGCAGGCATGGTCGGCGCTCTCGTACAGCAAGCAGCGCGCGCATGCTGAGTCGGTTGCAGGTGCGAAGAGCGACGACACCCGAACGCGTCGGGTGCAGGCGGTCATGGATGCGCTTCGAGGCTAGCTGCAGGACGGGGGGACCCGTGGTTCCATCCTGCGTTCGGGCCGTCTAGTCGTCGATCACCGCTTCGCCCCGGCGCTCCAGATCGGCGAGACCATCTCGCATGGCCTGCAACTGGTCGGCCGAATGTCCCACCCAGTCCCTCAGTTCACCGACGACCTTCACCGGCTCCCGGGTGCGGAACGAACGGGTCGGATTTCCGGGAAACCGCTTGTCCGTCACATTCGGATCGTCTTCAAGGTCGCCGAGTGGTTCCACAATGTAGATCCGGCCGGGCCCGTCGCCCACGGCAAGTTCGGCGCCCCAGGTTGCGGCATCCAGAGTTGCCGTCACGTAAATGTGGTTCGCCGTCCGGCCCCCACCGAAGTTCGAACGGCGCCCGGGCACGAGGAGATCGCCCACGGCGAGGTTCGCTTTTGTCCCGTGGAACAGCGCCCCGGACTCGTGGACCTCGAACGGTTTGGGCACCTTCGTCATGTACACCCCTCGCAGACTTGTTCTGCAGCCCCAACCGGAGCCGCCTACGAACGTGGTCTCGATTCAAGCACGAGCAACTCCCCATAGAGTCAAGGCCAGATGAAAAGTCAAACGAGCGCATTGCGAAGTCGCGGATTCCTGAGCGCCGAGGACCTGGCCTCGTTTGGTCAGATGTCAACCGAAGACCTCATTCGGAAGGTCGACTCCGACGACGCCGTCGAGCGATCTGCAGCCATCCGTTTGCTCGCACGCACGACGTCCGCGGGTGATTCGTTGAACCATATCTTCGTGGAACGACTCACCCGCGAAACCAAGCTCTACACCAAGCTCGAGATCTGTGAGGCGCTTCAGGGTGGAGGGGTACCCAGCGCGCGATTGCTCACCCTGCTGCTCGGCAAGATTGGGAAGAACCAGCACAAGCATCCCTCAGCTGAGGTGTTTAGGAAATCTAGCTATCCGCTTCCGCGAGACATCGTGGCTCGAACTCTTGCTCGGATGGATCCGCTGATTCTGCCGATGCTCATCGCCGTTCTTCGCGAGCGGCCGCGCGATGAGGTCGCGGAGGTCATCGATGCGATTGGGTTCATGTGCTTCTATGCGGCAGTGACGCCAACGGACCGATTAGCGGCATTGCGCGCACTGATTGACACCTTTCACGAGAACCCGAACGACGAACTCGTGCAATGGAAGGTCGCGCGTGCTTTCGAGAGCTTCAATCATCCGGATTGCCTCTCACTACTGAGCGTGATTGAAAGATGCGGTTCGATAGCGCCACTTCGCCACGAGGCTCAACGCTCGCTCGCGCTGGCGGTTGAGCAGCCCTCCATGTGAAGTCTCTCACTGCCGACTCGGCCGGTGACCTGCGACGAGCCGGTGTCCTGCGTCGATGAATCGGCGGCCGTGAGGCGCGCCGATTCATCGACCCAGGCGGCTGTTACACCGAGACCGATTCCTGGGACGCAGGGACGGATGCCGGTGGCTTGGTCATCGCAAGGGCGGTGATCACTGCTCCGACGAGGGCGAGGATTGCTGCGCCCAGGAAGGCGGCGGAGTAACCCTCGGTCAGCTCGACCCGTGACGGGTCGGTTCCGGACATGCCGTAGACGATTGCCGTGAGCACGGCGAGTCCAAGCGCTGACCCGATCTGGTAGCTGGTGCTCACGAGCCCCGAGGCAACGCCGGTTTCGGCGGGCGGTGCCGCGTTGATGGCGGTGCCGAGAGAGGGAACGAACGCGAGTGACATTCCGAGGGCCGCCAGGAGCGAGGCGGGAAGAACGTCGACGGCATAACTTCCGTCGGGACGCACCAGGGAAAGCCACAGGAGTCCGGCCGACAGCACAAGGAGGCCGGCGACAATCAGCGATTTCGCGCCGAATCTCGCTTGAAGCCGTGGCGCCAACGCAATCATGACGACTACGACAAGGCCGGTCATCGGGAGAAGTGCGGCACCGGCGGCGAAGGCAGACGCGCCGAGTACCTGCTGCAGGTACAGGTTCAGGAAGAACCACATCGATACCCATGCCGCACCCAGGAGGAGTTGGGCGCTGTTGGCGGCCGCAAGCAGGGGTGTGCGAAGCAGTCCGAGACGCAGCAGGGGGCTCTGACTCCGTGCCTGGATGATGAAGAAGATCACCAGCAGCACGATGCCGACGGCCAGCACGCTGAGGGTCTGCGCGGTGAGCCAACCAACATCCGGGGCGTTGACGACGGCATAGACGATTGCGGCGAGGCCGGCTGTCACGGTGAGGGCGCCGCCGATGTCGATAGAACCCGATGCCTTCCGCACGGTTCGGGGGAGTGCCGTTGCGGTGAATGCGAGCACGAAGACCGCGATCGGAATCGTGACGTAGAACACCCACGGCCAGCTCGCGTACTCGGTCAGCACGCCTCCGAGGAAGACTCCGGCGGTGCCACCGATTGGAGCTGCTGCGCCATAGACGGCGAAGGCCTTGGGAAGGTCAGATGTGCCGCCGAAGAGCATCATCAGCAGGGTCAGAGCCGCCGGCGCGATCAGTGCTGAACCGGCACCCTGAATGGCGCGGCCCGCGATCTCGAGGCCGATCGTGCTGGCGGCTCCCGCCATCAACGATCCGGCGATCAGTACAAGCCAGCCCAGAACGAAGATCTTGCGCGCGCCGAAGACATCGGCGAGACGACCGCCCAGCAGGAGGAGGCCACCGAAGGCGACCACATAGGCGTTGAACACCCACGAGAGAGACTCCGGCGTGAAGCCGAGATCTCGTTGAATGTCGGGCAGGGCGACACCGATGATCGAGGTGTCCATGATGACAACGAACTGCGCTGTGGCGATCAGCACGAGGCCGAGCCACCGCTTCGCCGGTGAGAGGGGTGGATGGGTTGACATGTGTGATTTTCCTCCTGAGAAACGGCCGGTAATACCCGGTAGGGGTATACCTTATACCCCTGGGGGGTACATGTTTCAACCGGTCACCTTTAGCTTGCTTAATACCCTGGTGGGGTATACGGTGACCTTTACAGATACCCGGTAGGGGTACCCAAGAAGTGAGGATGCGCGATGGCTACGAACGAGTACCAGGTGACAGGGATGACCTGCGGGCACTGCGAGATGTCGATCCGTGAAGAGGTCGGCGAGATCGCTGGGGTTGAGGACATTCAGGTCAGTGCACAGACGGGCACGCTCGTTGTGACGGGCTCCGATGCGGTCAACGATGCCCACGTTCTGGCCGCCGTGGAGGAGGCAGGCTACCGGGCGGTGCGAGCTGCATGAAGACTGGCGCACGTCTTGCCATCTACGGGCTCGGACTCGTCGTGGCCTGTGGCGGTGCGTTCGGCATCGCCGGCGCTGTCGTTCCCGACAGCGTCGTCACAGGGTGGACGAAAGGAAGCGAAATGAACGGTCATAACAAGGGTCACGATCCCGAAAGCACCGCGTCGGCAGTCGCAAACGCAACCGCAATTAGTGCAGCGGTCGCGGCAGCCGTGAAGGGCCTCGCGCTCGGCGCCGACGGGTATGTGCTGTCGCCGGTCGAGGCACCCGCAACGGTCGGCGACCCCGGTGAGCTGAGCTTCCAGATTCAGGATGCCTCCGGCGCTCCGGTCGCGACGTACACGACCTCCCACGATAAGGAGCTGCATCTGATCGTTGCGCGGTCGGATGGCGGCCAGTTCCGTCACGTCCACCCGACGTTGGATGAGTCAACGGGCACGTGGTCGATGCCGTGGGAATGGGCTGAAGCCGGCAGCTACCGCGTGTTTGCGGACTTCACGACTGCCGACGCATCCGCTCTGACGCTCACCCGCACCGTGCAGGTGGCCGGAGCGTTCACTCCGGTGGTGCCGCAGCCGATTCAGGTCGATCAGGTCGACGGCTTCACTGTTTCACTCGACGGCGAGATGGTGGCGGGCTCGGCCAGCGAGCTCACGATCACCGTCGACCGTGACGGTGCACCGGTCACAACGTTGGAGCCCTACCTGGGTGCATTCGGCCACCTCGTTGCGCTGCGTGAGGGCGACCTCGCCTTCTTGCACGTGCACGCCGAGGGTGAAGAACCAGTCGCGGGCGAGACGGCAGGGCCGCAGATTGAGTTTGCCGCAGAGGCTCCGACCGCGGGTCGATACCTGCTGTACCTGGACTTTCAGGTCGACGGCGAGGTTCATACCGCCGAGTTCGTGCTCGACGCCGGCCACGCCGCCGCTCCCACCGACGCCCACAGCGACGGATCCGCGAACACCGAGAGCGCAACGCATCCGGAGGGGCACTGACCGTCAGGTCTCGCCTTTCTACAGCTAGCAGAAGGAACAGCACATGAGCACAACAGCGCCCCCGAGTGTGGGCACAGGCATCGAGTTGGAGATCGGCGGGATGACCTGCGCCTCCTGCGCGATGCGGATCGAAAAGAAGCTGAACAAGCTCGACGGCGTCACCGCAACCGTGAACTACGCAACCGAGAAGGCGAAGGTCACTGTGCCCGACGGGTACGACCCGGCGCTGCTGATCGCCGAGGTCGAGAAGACCGGATACAGCGCCGTGGTGCCCGCCCCGAAGGGCAAGACGAAGGATGGCGCGGGCTCCGTTGACGCCGACGACGCAGACCCGGAGCTGCTGTCACTGCGCAATCGGCTGATCGGTTCGATCGTGCTGACCCTTCCCGTGATCGCGATGGCGATGATCCCCGCGTTGCAGTTCACCTACTGGCAGTGGGCGTCACTCGCGCTGGCTGCCCCTGTGATCCTGTGGGCGGCGTGGCCGTTCCACAAGGCGGCGTGGACGAATCTCAAGCACGGCGCCGCGACGATGGACACCCTGATTTCCATGGGTACCTCCGCTGCGTTCCTCTGGTCGCTGTATGCGCTGTTCTTCGGCACCGCCGGAACCCCGGGGATGACGCACCCGTTCGAGTTCGCGTTGGCGCCCTCCGATGGCGCGGCAAACATTTACCTCGAGGTGGGCGCCGGTGTGACGATGTTCATCCTCGGCGGCCGCTACTTCGAGAAGCGCTCGAAGAAGCAGGCCGGCGCAGCATTGCGCGCACTGCTCGAGCTCGGCGCGAAGGAGGTGTCGGTGCTGCGCGGTGGGGTGGAGACGAAGATCCCCGTCGAGGACTTGCACGTCGGTGACGAATTCATCGTTCGCCCGGGGGAGAAGATCGCCACCGACGGCGTCGTGGTCTCCGGGTCGAGCGCAGTGGACGCATCCATGCTCACCGGCGAAGCGGTGCCGGTCGAGGTCGCCGAGGGAGACAGCGTCACCGGGGCCACGACGAATGTCGGCGGCCGGCTCTCGGTGCGTGCTACCAGAGTCGGGTCGGACACGCAGTTGGCGCAGATGGCCCAGCTCGTGGAAAATGCCCAGACCGGCAAGGCCGAAGTACAGCGCCTCGCCGACCGGATCTCTGGCGTGTTCGTGCCGATCGTGATCGTGATCGCCTTCGCTGCGCTCGGCGGATGGCTCGGCGCCGGTTTTCCGGTGACTGCGGCATTCACCGCGGCGGTCGCGGTGCTCGTGATCGCGTGCCCCTGCGCGCTGGGCTTGGCGACGCCGACGGCGCTGCTGGTGGGTACCGGCCGCGGGGCACAGATGGGCGTGCTCATCAAGGGCCCGGAAGTGCTGGAATCCACCCGCACCGTCGACACCGTCGTGCTGGACAAGACCGGAACGGTCACCACCGGCAAGATGACTCTCGTCGATGTGTTCGTCGAAGCCGGCATCGATCGCGCCGAACTGTTGCGTCTGGCCGGAGCATTGGAGGATGCCTCTGAACACCCGATCGCGCAGGCGATCGCGAAGGGCGCGACGCAGGAAGTGGGAACGCTGCCGACTCCTGAAGGCTTCGCGAACATCGAAGGCAAGGGCGTTCAGGGCATTGTCGATGGCCACGCCGTACTGGTTGGCCGCGAGTCGCTACTGGCCGAATGGTCGCTGCATCTGAGCCGTGAGCTCGCGTCGACGAAGGCGCGCGCCGAGGGCGAAGGCAAGACGGTGGTTGCCGTGGGCTGGGACGGCCAGGCACGAGGCATCCTCGTCGTCGCCGACACGGTGAAGCCGACCAGCGCCGAAGCGATCGCACAATTCAAGGCGATCGGGTTGACACCGATCCTGCTCACCGGCGACAACGAGGCAGTCGCCCGGCGAATCGCCACCGAGGTGGGCATTGAGCAAGTCATCGCCGAGGTTCTTCCGAAGGACAAGGTCGATGTGATTGTCCGGCTGCAGAAGGAAGGCCGGATCGTCGCGATGATCGGCGACGGCGTCAACGACGCCCCCGCGCTGGCCCAGGCCGACCTCGGTCTGGCGATGGGCACCGGCGCGGATGTCGCGATCGAAGCATCCGATATCACCCTGGTGCGTGGCGACCTGCGCAGTGCGGTCGACGCCATCCGGCTCTCCCGCAAGACGCTCGGAACCATCAAGACCAATCTCTTCTGGGCGTTCGCCTACAACGTCGCGGCAATCCCTGTCGCAGCGCTCGGAATGCTCAACCCCATGCTCGCCGGGGCCGCGATGGCGCTCTCCAGCGTTTTCGTTGTCGGCAACAGCCTGCGCTTGCGCGGGTTCAAGAGTGTCGCAAAGCAATAGCTCGACCAACCCCACACCACCCACAGAAAACACGAAGGGAATCACCCACAATGACGAACGACCTCGAGGCGACCTCCAGCTGCTGCAGCACCAGCACCAGCACCAGCACCAGCACCAGCACCAGCACATCCACCTTTACTGCGGCCGGCGACGCAAGCGAGAACCTGATGGCCAGCGGCGCAGCTGACGACATGACGACCTGCCCGGTCATGGTCGGCAACCCCGTCAGTAAGACGGCGGCCGAAGCGACCGGTCTCTATCGCGACTACGAGGGCGAGCGGTACTACTTCTGCTGCGGCGGTTGCGGGCCGGCATTCGACTCGGATCCGGCCACGTACGCCGCCAACATGGCGTAACCACGCGGATGCGGGGTTCGCGGTCTGAGATTTTGGTGCCGCGGACCCCGACGCGAGAAGCGCGTAGATCAGCAGAAAGCGGCACAGGGCGGCAGATAGTCTGTCACCACAGGGATGACCGCAACGTCGCCCCGGGAACTTCACAACTCCACCCGCACCCTGCCCATTCTGATCGCTGGAACGTTAGGAACGTACGATGTCACCCTCCGAGACCTCCGCAGAAACCCACGGGTACATCAGCGACAAGGACAAGTACCTCAAGCGCATGGGGCGCATCGAGGGTCAGGCTCGTGGAATCTCCAAGATGATCGACGATGAGAAATACTGCATCGACATCCTCACCCAAGTCAGCGCACTCACCAGTGCGCTGCAGGTCGTCGCGCTCGGCCTGCTCGACGATCACCTCAAGCACTGCGTTCTCGACGCGGCGAAGCTCGGTGAAGACGAGGCCGCCGCTAAGATCAAGGAAGCCAGCGACGCGATCAGTCGACTCGTCCGCTCCTGACTAACTCCGGCATGGGTAAGGCTGTAGGGGGCGAGGCCCAAACGCTCATCCTGATCACTGGTCTGCGGCCAAGCGCTCCTGGCCAAGCCGCTTCTCGGTTGAACGCGCGGTTCCAGAGTTCGACTCTGCCTCTGCCTTCCGTGATGGCATCATCGCACTATGCGAGCCCGTCCAGGTTCATCGGGTCGGTGGCGGCGCTGCAATAGTCGGCGGCGCTGACCAAGGCTGTACCTTCAACCAGGGACGGGAGACTCCGCGTCCGGCGGCGCGGATGCGTGAGATCCGGCCTGCCAGATGACGCGCAATACGTCGATGACATCGTCAGAGTTGGCGCCGACCGTTTCGGCCTCGGCAACGAGTTCGCGAATGCGCCGGACGACGGACCCGGGGAGCACGGCCGCTGACGCGGCGACACGCGTACCGGCGGCAGTGCGAGTGACAACCAGTCCGTCTCGTTCGAGTAGCTTGTAGGCCTTCGCCGCGGTGCCGGGGGCCACTCCGAGGTCGCTTGCGGTCTGTCGCACGGTGGGCAATCGTTCGCCAGCCCCGAGCTGGCCGGATGCAATCAGGCCGCGGAACTGGCGGTAAATGTCGAGAGCAGGACTCGACTCGTCAGCCGGCGGCAGGATGGGCTGCGTGCTCATCGAACGGACTCCGATTCCGGGCTGCGCTCAACGCGATCCTGCGGCAGTCCGACAGTCTTCACGCGAAACGAACGACATGCGACGAACAGCAACAGCGCGAACGCCGTGATTTCGAGCGCCGGAGCCAGCCAGCCTGCCGCTGTCGCGAACTCCGCATACCGCCACGTGGTGTCATACGAATTGCTTTGCCCGTCACGCTCGACAATCATTCGTGAGATCGTGCCGCTCCGGTCGATGAATCGAAAGGCGCCGCCGAGTGCGAGCAGCATGCCAGCGGTCGCGATTCGCACTACATCGGTCGCGATCCCGACCCGTGCTTTCCTTTCGGCGCCAACCGTATCCGGCCGAAAGTAGGGGCGTGCCGCATTGCTGCGAAGCGTCGCCCACGTCACGGCAATGAGTGCAGCGAGACAGATGATGACTGGCACTCCGAACGACCATCCGTAGAACCAGGGGCGCAGTGCTTCGATCGGCACGTTCGGCACAGGGATTTCAAGATAGATGTACCGGCCGGCATCATCCGCTGACGATGCCATTCCGGCGGTAATGGTCGTCGTGAGGAGGGTGACCAGCGCAGCGCCGGCGCCGATGAGCCCAGCGCGGGGGCTGAAGCTCGTCCAAGTTCGTGGTGCGGTCGGCACGACCGGTAGTTCGGAATACGTCGTACCCCTGAACACGATGAGGCCCAGCGTGATAGCGAGACTGAGGGATGCGGCGAACACCGGGGTGGCATACTGCCACCATTCGACGACGTTGACGAGGTTCAACAGGTATCCGCGCACGATGTTCTCGATGGCGAAAACCAGGATCACCCCGATTGCGCCGACGCTGAGTGCGCGATGCTCAAGCACGTATCGCGCCGCGTTCGACGGACTCCCGGCGTCGGTCCGCGTCACAAGACGAGCGCGCCGGTTGCGCCGCCGCCTCATGAGATGAACAACCGTGACGATGAGTGAGGCGACAGCCAGAGAAAATAGCGGCAGCGTGAAGGCGGCAGCCACAAGTTCGCCCGGGCTGAGAGAAGAGATGGTGCTCCACGACACGGTGACACCTTTCGTTTGTTGTGCCACATGTCTAGCACAAGTTGTAGCAACTGACCAGTACAAGCTGCATCACTACTAGGACCGAGACCGCTTCTCACCCTCTTTGCAGGATGCAAGCCGCAGAGCGTCAAGCTCCAATGATCGAGGGTGGCGTCGTCGCCCCATGAATCACCGACCGATTGGAAGCAAAAAATGTCCGATTCGACACTTGACACTCCGGTTCTCGACCTCCTGGCCAGCATGACGGCGGCATCGGTCGAAGCATCGGTACTCGACTCCGAGACCCTCATGCTTGTGCGGGTGGCCGCGCTGGTCGCAGTTGGTGCGCCACCGGTGTCATATGCGCTGAACCTCTCGGCCGGCGGGGAAGTAGGCCTCGATTCCGATGACCTTCGCGGCGTTCTCACCGCCATCGCCCCGATTGTCGGCACTGCCCGTATCGCCGAGGCAACGAGCAACATCGTCGAGGCTCTTGCGGCCGAAATCGAGATTGCCGAACTCGAGGACGATCTCGACGAGGAGTAGCCGGCCCCGGAATCATCCATTTCGGATGAGGCAGGGTTGCTGGCCGCCCCGAAGAATTCAGTCAAACTCGGCGTGCGGTGCACGCCGCAAAGCGGAAGGCAGCAGCACATGAGTTTTTGGGACTACCTCGTCTGGTTTTTCTGGTTCTACATCTTCGTCACCTGCATTTGGATCTTCATCACGGTCATGATCGATGTCTTCCGCGACCGGACCTTGAACGGCTGGGAGAAGGCGCTCTGGGTCATCTTCCTAGTGCTCGTGCCGTACTTGGCTGCCTTGATCTATCTGATCGCGCGCGGCCGGGGTATGGCGGAGCGCCGAGCGGGTGAGATGCGGCAATCGCAGGCGGCGACGGATGACTACATTCGAACGGTTGCGAGCACCTCGAGTCCGACCGCCGAAATTGAGAAGGCCAAGTCACTGCTCGACTCGGGCGCGATCACCCAAGCCGAGTACGACGCACTCAAGTCCAAAACGCTGGCAAACGCTTGACGCCAGACCAACCTTTGGTCTCGGGCTTCTGCCCGTAGAGTTCGCCGGGTCAGCCCTCCGTATGAACGTTCCCGCCCCGCCCCGCGCGGTGGCGGCTAGAAAACGGAGGCTGCCCCGGTGAACACCGAAAAAGTGGATGCGGCCCGGCGGCAGCTGTGGGAGAACCGAACCGGGACGCCACTTCTGATTGCGTCGGCGTTCTTCTTGTTCGGGTACTCCGTTTTGGTGCTTGTGCCCGAACTGGCGCAAGCATGGCAGGTCGCGCTGACCGTCATCCTCGGTCTGATCTGGGTGGCGTACATCGTTGACCTGATTGTGCGGGTGTCGCTGACTCCGCGACGCTCCCGGACACGGTTCCTCCGAACGCATAGTGCGGAGGTAGCATCCGCCGTGGTGCCCATATTTCGTCCGTTTCAATTGCTGACGTTGCTGCCACGCCTCCGCTGGTTCCGGGGGAACAGCGGTGGCTCGGTGCGATCCCGCCTGGTCGTGGCCGCGCTCGCATTCGCGACGCTCTTCATCTACGTGATCGCTCTGGCGGTGCTCGCGGTCGAACGCGATGCGCCAAATGCGACGATCGTGAGTTTCGGAGACTCGATCTGGTGGGCCTGTGTGACCGTAGCCACGGTTGGTTACGGCGACTATACGCCCGTCACCGTTACGGGCCGATTGCTGGCGGTGGTGTTAATGGCGGGCGGTATCGCGATCATCGGCACGGCCAGCGCGACGATCGTCTCCGTTCTCAACGAACGCATCACGCATGTGCGCCAAAGTCATGCTGAAGGCGACGATTCATCTCCCGACGCTTGAGAGGCGAAGCATCTCCGACGTTCGACAAGCGAGTCGGAACCATATGGAGCGGTGTCGGGGCAAGGTCATTTCACGAAATGTGATGTCGGAATATGGTCGGGGATGTGCCGCCACGACACAAGGAGGAACCGACATGAGCTCAGTAGTGGTCCAATCGTTTATCACCCTCGACGGCGTCGTCCAAGCACCCGGTGGTCCGGAAGAAGACACGGAAGATGGCTTCGCGTACGGCGGGTGGCAAGACAGGGATGCCGGCGGCGGCATCGTCGCAGAATGGGAGAGCAAGACCGAAGCGTTGCTGCTCGGGCGCAAGACCTATGAGATCTTCGCCGGAGCGTGGGGCTTGTGGGACGAGAACGCCGAGGGCTTCGAGGGCGAGCTGACTCGGCTATACAACCGCATCCCCAAGTACGTTGCTTCGCGCACGCTGACCGAGCTCGGCTGGAAGAACTCACATCTCCTCGGCTCCGATGTGCCGGCCGCAGTTGCGAAGCTGCGCGAACAGCCAGGTGGAGAGATTCGCATCTGGGGGAGCAGCCAACTGATCAAGTCGCTGGCCGAACACAACCAGATCGACGAGTACCGCCTCGTCGTCTACCCCCTTGTGCTGGGCACCGGCAAGAAGCTGTTTTCCGACGGGTTTCCGTTTACTCGGTTTTCCTTGGCCGAGAGTCTCGCCCTGCCCTCTGGTGTTGTGATCAATACCTATCGGCCCTCCCAAGCTCGTTGAGCACAGAGACATCCATTCAACCGTCGTACCTCTGAAATTCGCTCCAATTGTGGAGTCGTGATCTGTTTGACCCGTTATTGGGGCTCTATTTGTCTCAACTACGTAGCGTCAGAGCGAACGTTGGCGACCCAGTCGTACAACTCGTCGGCCGAAGAGCGCGGGTCAAACCGTTCAGCAAAATCAATCTCGTTCGGAGCCCAGACCCGGTCCCACAGCTGATCGTGGTCGCGACCGAGATCCTTGTCCCGAGCTTTACCCTGAGCGACCGCACGCTGGAGGTCGACATCCACCCAGATGCTCAGGTCGATGATTTCGAGACAATCTGGATGGAACAGTCCGATCAGGTCGATAATGAGCACCTCGCACGGCGGAAGCACCGTGAACGGGCCAAGCCGACTCTGAGTCCAGTCGTATCGCTGGAACCGAACTTCCCGATGCGATTCGAACGGTCGAATTACGTCCTCGGCCAGTCGCTCGCGAGCAACTCCGTCCCAATCGCTCGAACGTCGATGAGATCTCTGGGGGTCAAGGAAGTCATCGCCGCGGAGCCGAACCCAGTCCGGCGATTGCGATGCGAGTTCGCGTGCAAGCGTCGATTTTCCAGATCCACAGAATCCGGAGATGCCAATCACAATCCGACCCCGCTCAGCGTTCAACTTCCGTATGCGATCCACCAGCTGTGCTTGATTCGCCATCCGATGATGCTATCGAGCTAGAGAACTCTTCAACTCGGGTAAAGAAATTTGAGGTGGATCGGGCGCACCAGGGCAGTAGGCTGCAAGAACTTCACACAGTGTTTCGAAAATCTCGTGCTCGAAATCGAGGGATGACGACTGGAGAGTGTCCTCATGGCTCAGGCCGACATAGCTCGTGCACTGGTCGAGGACGAGCGACGAATTCGAGCACTCCGCTTGGGCACTCTTCGCATTGTGCTCGGCATCGTGCTTGTCATGGGCGCATGGTTCCTGCTGCCGTTCGGCATCTCTCAGCTCACGACAGGATCGATTACCGCGCTGCCGGTGCTTGAAGTGATCGGCGGTGCTGCGCTGCTGGCCCGGGGCGTCGTCATAGTCGTCCGAGAAGTTCGGGCTCGGCGCAGGGCAGAACGCCTGCGCGCATCCTTCTCAGAAAGTGGCAAGGCGAACCCGTTGTTCGATGAAGATCGGCGGCCGCTTCCGACGGGTGGAATTCCCATCGCTTGGATGGGGAACGTGCCCGGAAGTTGATGCGTCGGGTCCGGAGCCAGCATCACAATCGGAACCGTGCGCGCCGTGATCGCAGCCGCGAGCCTGAACTCGCGGCCGCTCAGTCGTCGAGAGCTCCTTCGATGAGCGGTTCGAGGGCGCGGTAGGCCTCGGGGGAGAGGCCGGCGGTGAGAACGTTGATTGCATCGATCGCCTCGTCGCGCTCCAGAGTGAAGAGGAAGTGGCGCTTGCTGTTGAGAGCGGCGATGATGTCGAGGAAGTCGGTTACCGCTGCGACCACGGCCGTCGCATACTCCGTGACATCGGTGAGGGTCGTGTCGGCCTCGCGCACCTTCCGTAGCGCAGCAACGAACGCGGCAGTGGCCTTCTTCGCCGTGGCATCAGGGATGCCCTCGCGTCCGTCCCAGCGGCGCAGCGGGTTGTGCAGGTTCTCCGCCAGCCATTCGGATTTGCGGGGTCGGCGCACGGTCAGCTCGACGCGGGGAGATTTCCGGTACGCGGCGCGCACGCTCGCGGCGACATCGACGGGCACGCTGTCGAGGTCGAGGCTCGTCAGCATGGGGAGTTCGGCCGGGCTCGGGAAGGACTTGGGCTCGTAGCCGAATAGATCGCACATCCACAGAGTCTCTAAGTTCTGCAGCGCTCGCAGCTCTGAAAGCTCGTCGAGGAGCCCCGGCGCACCGAAGAGGTGCAGCCAGGAGACGAGGGGGAAGAATTCGGACACGTCCGAGAGGCTCAAGGCCTCGATCGCCCCGATCCGCAGTCCCTCCACGCGGTCGAGCCCACGTACGGGCGGAACGGCTCCGGTGAGGTGAACGGACACCCAACGACCATCCTGCTCAGCCCTGACCTGCAGCGCAGGGTCGGACGGGGCACCCGCGCCGCGCAGAATAAGGAGGTCCAGGCTCGCGGGAAGAACGAGCCGTTCGAGCCCCGTGATGTCCAGTGAGAGCCGGTTGAGGTTCGTACGGGAGAAATCAAGTTCACGCTGGCTATGTCCGGTGAGGGTCAGCTCTGTGGCCAAGGGTGACGACTCCAGGAACTGCAGGAGATCATCGCGCCAAGAGTGGAGTGTGACCTGGTGGAGCGCGGGCCAGGCGAGCAATGCATCCATGCGGAAGTCGGTACCGATCTGGTACCCCGCGTCATCGCTGAAGCTGAGTGCCGCGCCCAGGCGGGCCGCGTACGGCTCGCGAGAGTAGGTGAGCCCCGGAGTGATTGCCGTCTCCTCGCTGTCCACCACCGCCTTGAACGCCGACCTGGTGTCGCTCGGGATCGAGTCCCAGCGATGCTGGCGCTCGACCTGGCGTGCGAAGTCCCACGAGGCGGAGGAGCGGGAGACTGTTTCGCCCGTCACCGGGAGTGTGCCGATTCGCCGGTATGCGGCCGGCACTGCGAGGGGAACGTTCTTGAGGATCTCCTCCGGGCGCCAGAACATGAAGTCCCGCACCATCCGCGGCACGCCCTCCACCTCTGCGATCTCAGGCGCCGCGGTTCCCGTCCATGCCAGCACCGCGACGGTCGCCAGACCCCTGTTCTCGTCGATCGCGACGACCTGACACGCCCCGAATCGTGCTATCCGCTCGAGCGGAAACGCGAAGACGTCTCCGGGTGCTGCGTGGGATTCAGGTTCGGTCATCATGCTCCTCCGCGACCTTCGATCGCATCGCTGGTGAGCATTTCGTGCCCCCTGTTGCTCTGCATCGTCGTGATCAGCTCTCCCAATCGATGCTTTTCACTGTCCGCTCGGGAGTGAACTTGACGGCCAAGACTTGGTCGGATTCGAACGGGGGAAGAATGAAGTCGATCCAGCACGCCAATTGGTTTGAGTCGTCGCGCGTCAGGACGAACGACTTGGGGATGAACAGCGTGATGACTTGTTCTGCGTTGATCCGGCCGGTGCGGAAGTCCTGCAGGGTGGCGTCGAGGTGGGGGCGGGTCAGTTCCTCGGCGTGGAATTCGACGAAGGGAAGCACTTGGCCGCCGTTGACGAGGTCACCCTCAAGGGCATCGTTGCCGGTTCGAAGTAGTTCGGGGAATGCGTCGAGGATGTCGCTGACTTGGAGCAGAAGGGTGTCGTCGTCGCTCACGGCATCGAAGATATGCAACCACGTCCGGACAGGACCGTTGTCGGTTTGGAAAGTGATGTCGTCGGCGTAACCCTCGGCAGTGTCGAAAGTGAGTTGTCCGGCTCGTTGCGTGGCGATGGTGGTGTGCATGCACCCAGTATCTCGAACACCACGACGATCGCTGCGATCGCCGTGGTGCAGATCACCGCTGCTGCGACCACGCGCGCGCGCTGCCGTTCCCGGTCTCATCGGTGGACGGTCGCAGCATCCGCCGTCGAGTCGGACTGGACGCTCGAGATTCAGGGCACCGAGACCTTGGCCTTCCTTCATGCCCAAGCCTCAACAGCGTCGGCGGACCAGCCTAGGATCTCCCCATGGGAGTCGACGCACGCCGGGGCAGGCTTGGCCAAGCAGCCGCTGCCTTCACGAGCAATGCGCGCAACCCCAACCTGCGCCGCGCCCAGATGAGCTTTCTCGGAGCCTGGACCGCCGAGTGGGCCTTCACCGTCGCGCTCGGAATCGTCGCCTACCGCGACGGCGGAGCGACCGCGCTCGGGCTGGTGGGACTGCTTCGGATGGTGCCGTCCGCGATCCTCGCCCCGCTGCTGTCTCCGATCGCCGACCGCGGGCGCCGAGAGAGGGTGCTCATCCTGGTGTCCACGATTCGCGGAGTCGCGACCGCCGGTGCCGCCGTGGTCGCTGCGGTGGCGGGTCCGCCGATGGTCATCTACCTGCTTGCCGTGCTGTCGACGATCGCGGCCACCCTCTACCGCCCGGCGCACTCTGCGCTGTTGCCATCGCTCTGCCGCACCGGGTACGAGCTCGCCAGCGCCAATGTCGTGCGGGGGCTGCTCGACTCCGCAGCCACCCTCGTGGGTCCGCTGCTGGCAGCGGTGCTGCTCCAATTCACCGGCGTCGACGTCGTCTTCGCGGTCGCGGCCGCGTCGTCATTCTGGGCGGCCGCCCTGCTCCTGCGGCTGCGGTACGACGCCCCACCGCGACCTCCGGCGCCGCGGCGCCCCAATCTGGTTCGGGAGGCAGCTGAGGGGATTCGGGCAGTTGCGCAGAATCGTGACCTGACGCTCATCCTGGGTCTCGCTGCGGCCCAGGCCCTCACCCGGGGCGCGCTCACCGTGCTCTCGGTTGTGGTGGCGATCGAGCTGCTCGGAACCGGCGAGCCCGGCGTGGGTGCACTGATGGCCGCCGTCGGGGTGGGCGCGGTTCTGGGGTCGCTCGCGGCTTCGCTTCTCGTCGGAACCGGACGACTGGGCGCGTGGTTCGCCGTCGGGGTCGGCCTGTGGGGATTGCCGATCGCCCTTGTCGGGCTGGTGCCACAGCAGTCCGCGGCTCTCGGCCTGTTGGCCCTAGTCGGGGTCGGCAATGCCCTGATCGATGTCGCCGGGTTCACCCTGATCGGTCGGATGGCCCCCGACGAGGTGCTGGCCCGGGTCTTCGGCGTGCTGGAGAGTCTGGTCACCGTGTTCATCGGGATCGGGGCCATCGTCGCGTCGTTGATGATCGACTGGTTCGGTGTGCAGACCGCGCTCGTGACGATCGGACTGGTGTGCCCGGTTCTGGCGGCGGCTGCCTGGCGACGATTGCGATCCCTCGACCGCTCCGTGGACATCCTGGACCTGGATACCGGACTGCTGCAGCGGGTGCCGATGTTCCGCCCTCTGCCGCTACCCGCTGTCGAGCGGCTGGCCCGGGGTCTGGAACCGGTCAGCGTGGCCACGGGTCACGTGGTGTTCGCCCAGGGGGACATCGGCGACCGGTACTACCTGATCGAGTCGGGGAAGGCGGATGTGATGGGCGACGGTCGGGTCATCGCAACACTCGGACCAGGGGAGGGCTTCGGTGAGATCGCGCTGCTTCGCCGCACCCGCCGAACGGCCACCGTGGTGGCCAGAAGCGACCTGCGGCTGCAGGCGTTGGAATCGGACCGGTTCCTCCCCGTTGTGCTCGGCTACACGCCGAGCGCTCAGCAGGCGTCGACGGCCGTCGACGTGCTGTTGGATCGCTTTGACCCGAAGAGTCCGTTCGAGGATCCGCCGCCGGCGCCGCCTGCGCCGAAACAGTAGGAGTCGTCGCTGTCGTGGTCGTGGTCGTCAGGGCCTCGCTGGTTGAGTAACGCCGGCTTTGGGTAGATCCTTGGGGCATGAATTCCGGGCGCGCAGTGCTGCTGATCGCAGACATTGGTGGGTACACCGACTACATGAGCAGTCACCGCATGAGTCTCGCGCACGCCGAAGTCAACACCGCACGGATGCTCGACAAGATGATCGACGCCGCTCCAGGCTACGATCTCATCGAAATCGAGGGTGATGCGGCCTTTCTCTCACGTCAGGCCGACACGAGCGATCCCGACACCACCGTCACGCAGATTCTCCAGGTTGCCGTCGCCATGCATCGGGCATTCCATCTTGAGCGGCAGAATGTCGCGACAAACCTCTGCCCGTGCGCGGGGTGCAAGGAAGCCGACAATTTGAAGCTGAAGTTCGTGGCACACGTCGGGGATGTGGCGACCCAGACCATCCGGCAACGGCGCAAGCTCGTCGGGATCGACGTCATCCTTGTGCACCGCCTTCTAAAGAATCCGGTGAACATACCGGAGTACGTGCTGCTCTCCGAGGAGCTTTACAGCACGGGCGAGACGCTGGTGCCCGATACTGTGCAGGAGATCTCGCACGAGCTCGAGGGGATCGGAACCGTGCGCGCGTACTTTGTCGACGTCGAAGATCTCGACGACCCGCTCCCGCCGTTGCCTGGGCCGTCGTGGCGTGGACGCCTCGGGAGAACGTTTGCGGCGGCCGGTCTGGGCTTGCCGTACATGGTCGGGTTGCGGCGTTCTCGGCGTGGGGTGTCGGCACGGTAGCTCGCGCCTGCTCGTGGCCGGAGCTTGGGTCCGGCACGCGCTTCGGTTCCTGCCGAACCGCGATCGCGGCGACCATCTCGATCGTCGAGCTTGTCGAGACCCGGTGGGCCGGTCTTGAGGTCGGATTGTGCACTGTGAGCCGACGAGATCCTCGGTTGCCTCGGTTGCCTCGGATGCCTCGGTGGTCGAGCTCGTCGAGACCCGGTGGGCCGGCCTCGAGACCTGGGTGCGTTCTCTCGACCGGCTCGACCACGGTCTGCCGGTCGATCGGCGCGGTGCCGGAACGTTCCTCCACAGGTGGGCTGTTCGAGAAGTTACTCACGGATGTGAAGTATCCGGGTTTCGACTCTCCCCCTTTTTCTAGTCTGGGAGTATGCAAAATCTCACCGATCAGCCTCTGCCTGATCAACTCCGGGACGCCGCCTCGGCGGTCGCGCGGATCGGTGATGGCGCGGCCGGGTATGCGGCACTTTCTGATGCGGACTTGCTGGAGTCGCAGACGCAGCTTGGCCTGATTCGCCGGTCGTTTGAGACGCATGCGGCGTGGGCGGCCGGGGAGATCGCCCGGCGCTCCACCCGGGAGCTCGGGTTTTCGGGTTTGGCGCAGCGCAACGGGTTTCTCTCCCCGGTGGAGTTGATCCAGTCGGCGACCGGCGGCACCCGCACCGAGGCCGTGAAACTGGTCGCGGTCGGCACCCTGCTCACCCAGACCGAGGCCGACGAGGAGTTGCAGCACCAGCTGCGGCAGGCCGACCCGGACTCGCTGACCGACGAGCAGCGGGCCGCACTGGCCGGTCTGGCCGCCCCGTGGCTGGCCGTCGTCGCCGGGGCCGTCCGGTCCGGGACTCTGTCCGTCGATGCGGCGGAGGCGATCCGGAAGGGCCTCGGCGACATCGACCCGGGCGTGCCCGCCGACAAGCTCGCGGCCGCCGCGGAGTTCCTGCTCGGTGAGGCCGGGACGCTGAACGCGGACCAGTTGCTCCGCCGGGCCCGGCGGCTCCGCGACCAGTTGGATGCGGAGGGGATCGCCCGGCGGGAGAAGACCCAGCGGGACGCGCGCAGTTTCCGGATCTGGCGCCAACCCGACGGCATGTACCGTGTGTCCGCGCTGCTGCCACCGGAAGACGGCCGCCTCGTCGAGTTGATCGTCGACGGCGCCACGTCGCCGCGCCGCGGCGGACCCCGCTTCGTCGACCCGCGCACCCAGGCCCGCGCCGACGCGCTCCGCGACGACGAACGCAGCATCGAGCAGATCGCCGCGGACACGATCCTCGCGCTCTTGCAGATCGCGGCCGAGGCCGACCCGAACACGGTGTTCTTCGGCCGCCGGCCGACCGTGCGGGTGCTCGTCACCGAACGTGACCTCGCCCAGACGATCCCGGGCCCGGCCTTCCGGAACCCGGCCGGTCGCACACCCGCCGGTCGCACACCCGCCGGTCACGCGCCCGCCGGATCCTCGGCCGGCCATTCTTCAACCGGGTCTGCACCGACCGGAGCGGCCGCGGTCGGATCGGACATGACCGGTTCACCGACCGGATCCCCACCGACCGGATCCCCACCGACCGGATCCCCACCGACCGGATCCTCATCGACCGGATCCCCATCGACCGGATCCCCACCGACCAGATCCTCAACCGGGCCGACCCCCACCTGCACCGACCCTCCCGGAGACGTCCCGTTCCCTCCCGGGCACGGACAGATCGAGGGGCACCCCGACCCGGTCTCGATGGAAACCGTGAACCGCCTGCTCTGCTCCGGCCTCACCGGCATCGAGTTCGACGACGACGGTCAGTGCATCAACGTCGGCCGTGACCAACGCCTCTTCACCGCACGGCAACGCGTCGGGCTCGCCGCCCGCGACGGCGGCTGCCGCTGGCCCGGCTGCGACAAACCCGCCTCCTGGACCGAAGCACACCACATCGACCACTGGAAAGCCGAACACGGCAAAACCGATCTCGCCGACGGCATCCTGCTCTGCAAAGCCCACCACCTGCTGCTGCACAACAACGGCTGGCACATCCGGCGTACCGGAGCCGACTACTGGCTCATCCCACCGGCCGCCCTCGACGCCGACCAGACCCCCATCCCGATGCCGAGCAAAAGCCCGCTGATGCTGGAACTCTTCCCGCCGAAGCACCCCACGACGCGGCCCGCCCGACGGGCCGGCTGACCGGTGGTCGAGCCTGTCGAGCGATGTACTGAGCTTGTCGAAGTGGCCTCCGCCGGACGCCCCTCAGACGCGCCCCACGTTCAGAGCTCGGCTCGCTTGGTTTCGAGACGCGGCCTCCTCCGTCGGCTGCTCCTCAACCACCGAAATGGTCGAGAATCACTCACCCGGTCTCGACAAGCTCGACCACCGGAACGGGTCTGACCGAGGCGGACGTCACCCTCTCGCTGGTCGAGGAGGCCGCCCGCGGCCGTCTCGAGCGATGTACTGAGCTTGTCGAAGTGACCACCGCCGGCCGATCCTCAGACGCACCCCAGGTTCAGAGGTCGGCTCGCGTGGTTTCGAGACGCGGCCTCCTCCGTCGGCTGCTCCTCAACCACCGGAAAGGGCATAGTCCACGTCGTTGCGACCTCCTCCACCAACGACACAGTCGCCATCCATGCAGTGACTCGACTAGCTCGACCATCGGGATCCCGCGACACACTCCGGAGACACCTCGACCGTTTGTAACCGCACCACCAGCTGTCTAGATGGCAACCTGATTCGCCCCCAGAACAGGGTCGGCAACGTGATGAGATCAGCGAGTGCGCCGGTGAAGCACGAGTGTGGCTGCAGTTTGCGCCACTGAGAGGGCGCGTGTGAGGGATATGCTACTGAATCTGGACCTGTCATCACTGCTGACTGACAGCCCGGCCAAACTTGCTTCACCCCGAGTAGCTGGCAAACACCAGAGCTCGGAAACCTACATCGTTGCCGTGCAGCCGCAGAAAGAGTGAGTCATGACCCAGAGTTTGATTTCCGAGCACACCGCCCAGGCGATCAGCCCCATCGATGGGGCGCTCATCGCCGAGGTTCCGATGGCCACCGTGAGCGATGTCGAGGCCGCCGTCGTCATCGCCCGCAACGCGTTCGAGAACTGGTCCAGCCAGACCCCAGTTGAGCGTGCGAACGTGCTGCAGGCTTGCGCGGCCCAGATGCGCGCCGTCGCCGGTGAGGTGGCCCGGGCGTTGACGCTCGAAAGCGGCAAGCCGTTGATGGAGGCCGAGTTCGAGGTGGCGGCCGCAGCGGATGTCTTCGACTACTACGCGAGCCTGGCACGCACCCGAGGTGGCCGGCTCGCACCCCAGGCGACTCCAACCTCGACGAGCCTGGTGATCAAGGAACCGCTCGGTGTCGTCGGAGCGATCCTGCCCTGGAACTACCCGCTACTGCTCTGGTCGTGGAAGGCCGCCCCCGCACTGGCCGCGGGCAACACCATCATCGCCAAGCCGTCGCCGGAGACGATGCTGTCACTGCCGCTCCTGGTCGCGGCGTTGGATCTGCCGGAGGGCGTGCACCAGATTCTGCAGGGCGGCGCCGACATCGGCGAGGCCCTCGTGCTCAGCCGCGGCATCGACAAGATCGCGTTCACCGGCAGCTCCGCGGTGGGCAAGAAGATCCTGGCGCTCTGCGCCCAGGATGCGAAGCGTTGCTCGGTCGAAATGTCGGGCCATGACGCGATGATCGTCTGGGACGACGTCGATCTCGACCTCGCGGTCGAGGCCGCGCTGTTTGCGAAGTTCGCCAACAACGGCCAGGTCTGCACCGCGGCCGAGCGATTCTTCGTGCGCGACACCATCGTCGACGAATTCACCGCGAAGCTGGCCGTTCGAATGAGCGCTCTCCTCGTCGGCGACCCGCTTGCCCCCGGCACGGATGTCGGGCCGCTGGCGAGTTTCGCGCACCAGGCGCGTCTGGTCGACTACTGCCGTCGCGCCCGTGAGGCCGGCGCTGAATTTCTGCTTGGTGGGGAACCGATTGACGGAGCGGGCGCGTATTTCCAGCCCACGCTCATCCGTGGCCTGAACCACGAGCAGATCAACGAGCTCGGCGAGATCTTCGGGCCGGTCGCACCAATCGTGCCGATCGCCACATTCGAGGAAGGCATCGCGTATGCCAACGACAACCGCTTCGGCCTGAGCTGCAACGTTCTGGTCGGCGACCTCGGCCTGGCGATGAAGGCCGCCTGGGAGCTGAAGGTCGGAACGGTCTGGATCAACAACCCGCTGCCCGATAACTACGCAGCACCCTTCGGCGGTTTCCGTGAGGCCGGCCTCGGCCGCGAACTCGGCGAAGAAGGATTCGACGCCTATACCGAGGCCAAGCACGTGTGGATCGAGCACGGGCTGACGAGCCAGCCGCACTGGTACTCCGAGCGCCGCCTCTAAGACCACCTGAAAGACCACATCCGAGTCAACGGAGACACGATAACCATGGCTGCAACCGCACCCGCAACCTATTTTCACGGCGGCACGATCTGGTCGGGAACGAACCAGGCCGAGCACACGGCGGTGCTCGTCGAAGGCGGCGTGATCACCGCGTTCGATGCGGCCGCCGCCGAACGTGCCGATCAGATTGACGCCGCGCGGGTGCACCTCGACGGCGGATTTCTGATGCCCGGTTTCAACGAGGGCCACTCACACCCGATCGATGGAGGTCTGGAGCAGCGCGGTCCCCAAATCGTGGGTCTCGAGAGCGTCGAGGCCATCGTCGACGAAGTGCGACGTTATGCCGTCGCACATCCCGAGGACGAGTGGATTCTCGGGGCGTCGTACAACGGTTCGCTCGTCGACGGTGGCCTCTTTGACGCTCGCTGGCTGGATGCCGCGGTGTCCGATCGGCCGGTCGTGCTCTACGCCTGGGACTACCACACGCTCTGGTGCAATTCCGAAGCCCTCCGCCGGGCCGGCATTACCCGAAACACTCCGGAGCCCGTGCTGGGCGAGATCCCACGGCGCGCAGACGGCGAACCGCTCGGCACGCTCCGCGAGGTGGGTGCTCTTGACCTGATGCTGAAGGTGAGTCCGGGACATCCGCTCGAGGAACGGATTCGGGCTCTTGGCCGGGCCATCGACATGTTCACGTCGTTGGGCATCACCTATGTGCACGACTCCCTGGTGCCGCTCGGTGACGTCGACGTGTACCTGGAGGCGGCCCGACGCGGGATGCTGCGCGTGCGGATGAATCTGGCTTTCCTCGCTGATCCCCGAGAGTTCCCCTCGGGACTTGCGGCGCTTGTTGCGGCCCGTGACCGTGTGCGTGCCCTGAACCATCCGCTTCTCACCGCGAACACGATCAAGTTCTACGCAGACGGCGTGATTGAGAATGAGACCGGCTCCCTGCTGGAGCCGTACTGCACCGGTCACCACCGGGGGATGCGAGTGTGGCAGCCGCAGCACCTTGCCGACGCGGTGACCGCGGTTCAGGCGGAAGGCTTCCAGCCGTATGTTCACGCGATCGGTGACGACGCCGTGCGCACCGCACTCGATGCGATGCAGGCCGCCAAGCACGTGCTCGGCGAGCTGGACACGCGCCCGGTCGTCACCCACGTGCAGCTGGCCGAAGACATCGACCTCGCCCGTTTCGCCGAGCTTGGCGTCATCGCGAACATGCAGCCGCTGTGGGCGCAGCAAGACTCGCTCATGACGGTGCTCACCGTTCCTCGTCTCGGGCCAGAACGCTCCGATCGGCAGTACCGCCTGCGCACGCTCGCCGATTCCGGGGCGAGGGTCGCCTTCGGCTCCGACTGGCCGTGCTCCTCCGCGGACCCGCGGGAGGGCATCGCGATCGCGGCAACCCGCACGACCGTCGACGGCGACCCGGTCGGTGGTTGGATGCCCGAGGAGATCCTTCCCCTCGAGTCGGCGATGGATCTCTACACCCGGGGGACCGCATACCAAGCCTTCGCCGACACGACCGAGCACCCCTGGGGCACCCTTGAGGTGGGCAACAGCGCCGACTTCGCCATACTGGCCCGCGACCCTCGGTCCGAGGCGCCCGCCCTCATCCCGACGAACACTGTTCTGGCGACGTATCTCCTGGGTCAGGCGACGTACGTCGAGACGCCGGAAGGCCACCAAAGCGGCAACGTGCCAAACGGATTCGTGGCGGAGTAGGTCCCGTTCCACCCCCGTTTGGGAGCCGTTCATGGCGGAGAATCCTCAGTAAAAGCGCAGATGACACCTGAAAAGGGGAGCGCCCCGGCCGAGCGATTTCAATAGGCTAAGCGCCATGACCCTCAAACCCTTCCGCCGCGCCCTAGCGCTGGCGCTCTCACTCACGCTTGCCGCCGGGGTGGCCCTCGTCGCCGCACCAGCGGCGCAGGCCGCCCTCCCGAACGACGCGACGCTCAGCGGCCTCACGGTCTCGGCGGGCACATTTGACGCTCCCTTTGACTCGAATTCGGACGTCATCTCCCGGGTCACTGTTCCCAACAGTGTGTCTTCGTTCGCGTTCACACCGACAGCGAATGATTCGGCTGCGACCATAATTTCGTACAACGGTCAGGGATTCGCCTCGACCGCGAGTGGAACGGCCACCACCCCCGCCTTTCTGCGGGTCGGACTGAACATCATGACAGCGGGGGTCACCGCACCGGATGGAACGACAACACGGCAGTACACCATGTTTGTCACGAGGCAGGCGGCTCCGCCGCCCGCCGACGTCAACCTCAACGGTCTGACCGTCTCCGAAGGCACTCTCAGCCCCTCCTTCGACAGCGCAACAACGGCATACACCGTCGATGTTCCGTACACGACGACCAGCATCACCGTCACTCCCGGGTCAAGCGCTGCGGGCAACACGGTCGTCGTGACCAACGGTGGCCAAGAGGTCGGCGAGGTGATTCGCCTCGGAATCGGCAACAACTTGGCACTCGTCACCGTGACCGCCCCAGACAGCACCTCGAAGCAATACAACGTCATCATCACGCGCGGTCCTGCACCCACCGCGGATGTTGACCTCGCCGGCATCCAGTTGTCGAACGGCACACTTAGCCCGGCCTTCGATCCGGCAACCCTGCGTTACACCGCAACCGTGCCGTATGCCAACAGAACGGTTCAGATCACGCTGACGGCGTCGACACCCGGCAACACGCTGACGATCAACAATGTGCCGGTCGTTGAGGGCGAGCCCGCGACCGTACGCCTCAACTTCAACTCCAGCAACGGACTCGGAATCACCGTCACTGCAGCAAACGGTGTGACGAAGACCTACATTGTTGAAATCACGCGCGACCAGCCGTCGCAGAACGCCGACTTGACTGGCCTCTCGCTCTCGAACGCCACCCTGTCGCCGGCATTCTCGAATTCCGAGACCGCCTATACCGCAACCGTCCCGTATCTCACGACATCGACGGTGGTCACGTCGACCACGGCGGATGCGACAGCCATCCTTCGCGTCAACGGTCACGACACGGTGTCCGGAGCAGCCTCCGCACCGGTTGCCCTCGTGGTTGGCGCCAACACCATCACGGTCACCGCGACCGCCGAAGACGGCGTCTCGACGACAACTCGCGCTCTCACAGTCACCCGTGAGGCACCCGATCTTGACCTGAGCGCTCTCACCGTCACCGGCGGCACGCTTTCGCCGGCGTTCGACGCGGACACCACCGCGTACACGCTTGCACTGCCGTTCTCGGTCTCCTCGGTCGACGTCGCGGCATCCGCCGTTGAGCCGGACTGGACGCTCGAGATTGACGGCACCGAGACCGAGGAATCGACGGTTGCAGTTCCCGTCGGGTCAAGCACGATCACGGTCACGGTGACCGCGGCTCATGGCGAGTCGCGTCAGTACACGGTCGCCGTTGCGCGACAGGCTGCGTCGACCGACGCCGACCTGAGCGGTATCACGCTCTCGGACGGCACCCTTGCGCCTGCCTTCTTGGCAACAACCACGGGCTACACGGCCACGGTGGACTACCTCACCGAGCAGATCACGGTCGGAGCCTCGGTCGCGGATGCGACGGCCAGCCTGACGATCAACGGGAAGATCGCGACATCCGTGACATCGGCTATCGTTCCGCTCGTTGTCGGGGAGAACTCGATCACCCTCGTGACGACGGCACAGGACGGGACGACGAAGACGACAACCATCGTCGTGACGCGCCAGACGGCACCGACCCCCGCCATCGTCATCGATCTCGGATTCAAGGCGGGTGATGCGGCAGCAAACGCACCGTTCGAAGTAACCGCCAGCAACCTCCTTCCGGGTAGCACGGCAACCATCACAATGCACTCGACGCCGATCGTTTTGGCGACCGGCACGGTGCTGGCTGACGGCACGATTGTATTGAAGGGTCGCATCCCCGCGAACGCGGAGGCGGGCGCTCACCGCCTCGTGTTCGAAGGCATCGCTCTGGACGGCACTGCCGCGACCTCGACAGCCTGGTTCACCGTGCTGCGCAATGGCACCATCGGCGCCGTCTCGCTCACCGAGCCCGTCGCCTATGTTGACCCGCAGCCTGCGCCCGCCACCCCAGTGGCCCCGCAGACTGTTCCCGCCGCGAAGGTCGGTTCGACAGCCCTCGCTTCGACCGGCGCTGACGGCGGTTTCGGAGCGGCGACCGGTGCGAGTCTCGCGATCGCCGGCGCTCTGCTGCTCATGCTTGGCGGAGCCATCCGCCGGCGCCGTAGCGCAGCCTAGGCCGTAGCGTCATCAAGGCGCCCCACCCTCGCGGGTGGGGCGCCTTCGCGTTGCACGCGTGTACAAAATCGCGTCCTTTTGCGTTTTGACGCGCCCGGGGCGCAACGACCGGCCAGTATTAACGCATGACGATCTCGGCCGAAGGCGCGAAGCCGCCGAACCCGCACCGCACGGAGTCCGCTGCCGACGTGCTGCTCGGCTACGTGCACGAGCACGTGGGAAAGCTCAAGCTGCAGGATCCGCGGGTGCGCGAGGGCGAGCCGGATGCGGTGCACCAGATGCGTGTCGCGTGCCGACGTCTGCGTTCCACCCTGACCACCTACCGCTCCCTTCTGGACGCCACGGCGGTGCAGCAGCTCCGGGCCGACTTGCGCTGGCTCGCCGGAGTATTAGGCTCCGCCCGGGACATCCAGGTCATTCGGGAACGACTCACGGTTCAGCTTGCCGCTGAACGACCAGAAGTCATCGTCGGACCAATCAGGCAGCGGATCACCGAACAGCTTGAGGCCGATTTTCAGGAGGCCCGACGTGAGGGCGTGGCCGCGCTCGATTCCGTGCGCTACGTTCGCCTCGTCGACGCGCTTGACGCCTTCATGATCGCGCCGCCGCTGGTCGACTCTGCGGGGAGGCCAGCCCGCAAGATTGTGCCAGGGCTTATCCGGGAGGAATGGCACGAACTGAGGACGCTCGTCCGCGCCGCTGAGGCGGCGCCAGCGGGCAGCCACGTGCGTGATTTGGCCCTGCACGAGGTGCGCAAGCGCGCAAAACGTCTCCGGTATGCAGCGGAGTCGGCTTTGCCGGTGTACGGGGAAGCGGCTCGCCGGTTGGCAAACTCAACTCAGGAACTGCAATCCATTCTCGGCGACCACCAGGACAGCATCGTCGCACGAGACCTTCTGCTGCGCATGGCAGCGACGGCACAGCTGCGAGGAGAGAGCAGCTTCAGCTACGGACGTCTGCACGCCCTGGAAGCAAGCCGGGCGGCGGCATCCGAGACGGATTTCCGGCTCGCCTGGGCACAGTTCGCGAAGCACAAATTCAGGTTGTAACTGCCGCCGCACCGCGCGCTACCGGCGCCGAGCCCGCAGCACGACCTTGCCCAGTTCACCGAGCAGCAACAGCAGCACCGCCGGTGCGAGGCAGATCGCCCACTGCCAGCCGGTCAGCGGGAGGGTGCCGAAAACATTCCGCAACACGTCGAGTTGGGTGATGAGCATCGCCCCGACGAAGGCCCAGGCGAAGGCCCAGAGGAGCTTGGGGTTCGAGAAAGTCGAGGGCCCGAAGGCGCTTTCTTGAGGGAACCGCAGGTTGAGCGCCACGCTGATGTTCATCAGGCTGAGACCCACCAGTGCCATGGTCTGGCCGACTTCGAGCGAGTCGTAGGAGACCTTGCCGATCTGCACGAGCACCAGTGTCGCGGCAGCCATGAACAGTCCGGCGATGAACAGACGCACCATCATCGACCTCACGATGATCGGCTGGTTGAACGGCCGGGGCTTGCGATCCATGATGCCTGGCGTCGCAAGGTCGAGGCCCATCACCGCGCCGATCGGCGCGACGACGGCCATGTGAATCCAGAGCACCTGGGCCGGGCTGAGCAGGGCCGTGCCGGCGATCGCGAACGCCGACGATCCGAGAAAAGCGAGAATGAACATGAACAGGTTGGCGATCTGGATGCGCAGAAACTTCTGCAGGTTGTCGTAGACGAGCCGGCCCTGTTCGACCGCACTGATGATCGTCGCGAAGTTGTCGTCGGCGAGGATCATCTTCGCCGCGCCCTTGGCGACATCCGTGCCCGTGATGCCCATGGCGATCCCGATATCTGCGGCGCCGATGGCGGGCGCGTCGTTCACTCCGTCGCCCGTCATCGCGACGATGTTGCCCTTACGCTTGAGCACCTCGACGAGTCTGACCTTGTGCTCGGGGGCGACCCGGGCGATCACGCCGATCTCATCCACCTGGCGGTCCGCCTCCGTGTCGGTCATCTCCGCGAATTCGGCGCCGGTCACCGCGCGGCCCTCGATGCCGAGTTCCGCGGCGATCGCCGCAGCGGTGACGGCGTGGTCGCCGGTGATCATCCGCACACGGATGCCGGCCCGTTTCGCCTCGGCGATGGCGGCCACGGCCTCGGCGCGCGGGGGATCGACCTCGCCGATCAACGCGGACATCTCCAGGTTCTGCATCAGCGCCATCAGATCACCGGCTGGATCGAACGTCGCCGGGTCGAATTCGCGCTGAGCGAGGCCGAGCACCCGCATGCCCTGACTGGCGATGCGCTCGTTCTCGGTGAGCACCTGCGTACGCATCTCCGCGGTGAGCGAGGCGGTGTTGCCGCCCGGCAGTCGAGCGGAGGCCGAGCGGCCCAGCAGTACGTCGGGCGCACCCTTCACATACGCACGGATGACGGGCCGGCCGTCGGCGCCCGGCATCCGGTGGAAGGTGGCCATGAACTTGTAGTCGGAGTCGAACGGCACCGACGCCACCCGGGGGTTGTTCCGGCGGAACTCGCGCACATCAACGCCGCCCTTCTGCGCGAGCACGTAGAGGGCGCCCTCGGTGGGATCGCCGACGACAGCCCCGTTCTGGATGTCGGAGTCGTTGCAGAGCGCGCACGAGAACATCACGTAGTCGAGGTCACGTTCGGGGTCGCCGGCCGTGCGCTGCACCTGGCCGTCAAAACTGTAGCCCTCACCGCTCACGGTGTAGCGGTGCTGCACGGTCGAGATCTCGCGCACCGTCATCTGATTCAGAGTGAGCGTGCCCGTCTTGTCGGAGTTGATCGCGGAGGTGGAGCCGAGCGTTTCGACGGCCGGTAAGACCTTCATGATGGCGTTCTTCTTGGCCATGTTGAGTGAGCCGACGGACAAGATCGTGGTCACGACGGCCGGCAGGGCGTCGGGGATCGAGCCGACGGCCAGTGCCACGCCGATGCCGAACAGCACCGTGAACGATTCGCCCTGGATGAGCCCCATCACCACGATCGCGAGGAAAGCGAATCCAGCGGCGAGCAGGATGAAGATCGTCAACCGGTCCACCTGCTTGGTGAGCGGAGTCTTCTCCACCTTCTGCTCGGCCAACAAGGTGGCGATGCGGCCGACCTCCGACCCCATCCCCGTGGTGGTGACGAGGATCTCGCCATGGCCCCGAGTCACGTTGGTGTTCATGAACGCCATGTTGAGTCGATCGCCGAGCGCAACGTCGGGCCGGTCAATGGTCTCGGTACATTTCTCGACCGCCACGCTCTCGCCGGTCAATGCACCCTCTTCGATCTGGAGGGTGGCCGCCAAGATGATTCGGCCGTCGGCGGGAACCCGGTCGCCGGCATCCACCATCACGATGTCGCCGGGCACAATGTCTTCGGCCGAGATCTCGGCGATCTCACCGTTGCGGCGCACCTTGGCGACCGACTTCATCATTTTTCCCAAGGATGCCGCAGCCGCCTCGGCCTTGCCCTCCTGGTGATAGCCCAGCCACGCGTTGAACAGCGTCAGCACGAAGAGCCCGATCGCGGTGCCGTATTCCTGAATCAGCAGGCTGACCAGCGCGGCGACCACGAGCACGATCTGCATGTAGTCCCGGTAGTGCTTGAGAAATCGTTTCCAGGTCGGCTCCGTCTTCGCGGCGGCCAACACGTTCGGGCCATACCGTTGCAACCTCTGCTGGGTATCAGCCGCGGTCAGCCCGCGGGCGGGATCGACCTGCAGTTGGCTGGCCACCTGTTCAGGGGAGAGCGAGAACCAGGTGTCGGGAGCGGCCGAAGCCGGCCCCGCAGTCGCGCCGACTCGGTCGCTCATGACGTCCTCCTCTTCGCGGGACGCCGCTCAGACTGGGATAGAGATGCGCCGTGGCGCACCGTCGTCCCGCGCTGGGAATCGGTGTTCGGGGCCCGTCACCCTAGTGTTGCCAGGGCGTGCTGCGCCGTCAAGCTATGTTGCCCGGCGCGACGGATCAGGCGCGCGAGTCTGCACGTGCCCGTCGTCGGGAGGCGAGCAACGAATCGGCGACAAGCAGCAGGATGCCCACGCCGAGGGGGAGCGCATTCTGTTTTGCTCAAGTTAGTCCGGGGGACATCACAGGACCGTGGTCGTGCGACCCTAGAGGTATGGATCTGGAGGTGTCACCCGCGCTGACGATCCCCGCATCGGAACTCGGCTGGCGCTTTTCGCGGTCGTCGGGGCCGGGTGGCCAGCACGTGAACACCTCTGACAGTCGCGTCGAACTCATCTGGAGTGTCGCCGACTCGGCGGTGTTATCCGAGGAGCAACGGATGCTGCTGCTCTCGCGTCTCGCGCGTCGCCTCGTCGCCGGGGCACTCACCGTCACCGCGTCTGAACAGCGCTCCCAGCTGCGCAACCGCGAGATCGCCTTGGCGAAGCTCGCCGAATTGGTGACCGCGGGGTTGGCGCCCGATGGTCCTCGCCGTCGTGCGACCAAACCCACACGTGGCTCGAACCGACGACGGCTCGCCGCCAAGGGGCAGCGATTTGAAACGAAACGGAACCGGCAGCGGCCGTCGGCCGAGTAGTAGCCGCTGCACCGCGGAGTCCGTGAGGTGCCACCTTGTGCTAGTGCGAGGCGCTCCCAACTAGCACAACGTGGCACCTCACGAGGTCGGTGGGCGGAGGGGAGTCCAGCCGACCGGAAGCGGGCCTCGGATGTCAGCCCGGCTGAGGTCCGCCACCCGCGACCAGCCCTGCGCGGCATGGGAGTTCGCCTCGCCGACCGGGCCACGCGCGACGCGAAAGCCCACGTCCTCGAGCACGGCATCTGGCGCGCTTCCCCGGCGCACCGACGCCCGGCAGCTCCACGTTTGATCGGCCCATCCGCCACCGCGGAGGCTGCGGTAGTCGGCATAGCGCGCGGTATCGGCGTAGTCCCAGCACCATTCCCAGACGTTGCCGATCGTGTCGAAGAGTCCGAACGCGTTCGCCTGCTTGAGCGCGACATCCTGCGGGCCCGAAACGTCATCGACTGCCGTCCACGCGATCTCGGGGAGAGGCCCATACGTGGGGCCGAGCGTTCCGGCGCGGCTTGACCACTCCCATTCAGCCTCGGTCGGGAGTCGGTAGCCATCTGCGTCGACGTGCCATTTCACATCGCGTCCGTCAACGCCATAGGCGGGGGAGAAGCCGGCGGCGACAGACGCCGCATTACACCAGCGCACCGCGTCAAACCAGGTCACCGGATGCGCCGGTGCGAGCGTCGATGTGGATGTCGATGTCGAGGTCGAGGCCGAGGTCGAGCCGGATGGTGCACCGGCCGACGCAGAGTTGCCGGCGACCGCGTCCCACTCGGCTCGTGTGACCGGAGTCCGTCCGATCTCGAACGCGCGCAGGGTGACATGGCGCGAGGATTCCGAGCGGGCATCGCGCATCTCGAGCGCACCGGGCGGAATGGCGACGAGGGCGAGCGCGGGGCTGTGAGCACCCGCGTCGACGCGCGTGCGCGGTTCAGACGACGCACCGGCATTCGAGGAGGACATGACCTCATTCTGCGGGACTGCGCCGCTGCTCGCCCGATTGTGTCGCCTCGCCCGACGACGCAGCGAGGCCCGTGAGGGGCCAACTTGTGCTAGTTGCGGGCTTCGCCGACGAGCACAAGCTGGCACCTCACGAACAAATGGGGTGACTCTAGGCCGAGACCTGCGAGGGCTGGCCAGCCTCGAAGTAGGCGACCAGAGCGGGATCGAGGCGCGGCACAGTGAGGGCGCCGCCACCGGTACGCAGCGATTCGGTGGCCAGGATGCCGGCGGCCACAGCCTCACGCGCGGCGATCGGCGACGTCTCGGTGACCCCGCCGTCCCTGACGAAGCGCAGGAACTCGGCAACCAGCAGGCCGTCGGCGCCGCCGTGCCCGGAGTCGGAGTCCAGCTCCGGCACGATGAACGTCTCATCGGCTTCGGCTGCCCGCGTGTGGCGCTGATTCCAGAGGCGCACCTCGTCGCCGCTCTCGTCGCCGAGGTTCTCGATCCGCCCCTCGGTGCCGATGATTGTGTAGTTGCGCCAATAGTCGGGAGTGAAATGACACTGCTGGTACGACGCCAGCACGCCGTTCTGCAGCCGGAGATTCACCATTGAGATGTCCTCGACGTCGATCACCGGGTTCAACCCGGTCTGTGCGGTCGGCGGCCAGTTCCCGAGGCTGAACCAGTCGTACATCCGCTCGTTCGACCGATCGCGACGGTCGTCGATGTCGCCATAGACGCTGAGCGAACCCATCGCCGCAACGCTCTCACTGTAGGCACCCGCCAGCCAATGGATCACGTCGAGATCATGGGCGCCCTTCTGCAGCAGCAGCCCGGTGGTCTTGGAACGTTCGGCGTGCCAGTCCTTGAAGTAGTAGTCGCCGCCGTTGCCGACGAAGTGACGGCACCAGACGGCCTTGACCTCGCCGATGCGCCCCTCCTGAATCAAGCGGCGCATCAGCGTGATCACCGACATGTGCCGCATGTTGTGGCCGATGTAGAGGCGGCTGCCCGTGCGTTTCGCGGTCTCGAGCATGGCGTCGGCGTCGGCGATGGTGATGGCCAACGGCTTCTCACAGAAGACGGCGACGCCGGCATCGAGGGCGCGGATGGCCACCTCGGCGTGCTGATGATCGGGGGTGAGCACGAACACGGCATCGACGCCGGAGGCGAGGAGCTCGTCGAGATCGGCCGTGATCAGGGCGTCGGGCAGCACGGATGCCGCGTCGGCGCGGGAGCGTTCGCTGGTGTCGCAGATTGCGGTGACACGGGAGCCGTGCCCGGGGTGGTGAGCTTCACGCCAGAGTCCGGCGCGAGCGCCGAAGCCGATGATGCCGATTCTGAGGTCCATGGGGTTTCCTTGGGTTCGGTGCGCCGTTTTTGGGCGCTGCGGAGGGAGCGCCGGCGGTGCGGGCGCGTCGAAAGCGGTGCGCGGTACGGGTGCTGGGCGCGTGAGTAGAGGCTTCTAGGAGGGGAGGCCGTCGACCGCGAGACCGGTGGATTCGCCCGCGTGCAGCGTCCACTCGAACTCGTGAACGGTGCCGAGCTCGCTCACGTCGGCGAACGACTGCCCGATGATGATCTCGGCTTGCCGCTCGTAGAAGTCGGTGGGGCCGACCGTGCTCAACGTGGGGGTGACGAGCTGGGCATCCGGAGTGTTGCCGACGCCGATCACGGCGATGTCTTCTGGCACGCGCAGACCGAGCCGGTGCGCAGCGTTGATGGTCTGGATCGCCGCGAAGTCAGTGGTGACGTAGACCGCCGTCGGCCGGTCCGGCTGGCTGAGCAACCGGATCGCCGCCGAGAACGCACTGGCCTGTGTCGCGCTGAAAAGCTCGACATAGCGCGGGTTGATCGGGAGGCCGGCGTGGGTGAGCCGCTCGACATACGGGGTGTAGCGGGTGACGCCGACGCCGGTGACCTCCTCCTCGGTGGCCAGGCAGGCGATCTTCGTGTGCCGCTCGAGCAGATGGTCCACCGCGAGATAGCAGCCGGGGATGGCGTCCGAACGGATGGTGTCGTAGCCGTCGGCTTCGAGGGTCTCGCTGAACACCACTAGACGTTGGCCGCGCGCGGCCAGGCTTGCCAGCTTCTCCGGAGCTGCCGCATCCGAGCCCACATGGTAGATGTATGCGATGTCACTCGCTTGCCGCTCCAACGCCCCGAACCAATCGCCGTCGGCGAGGATCATGGTGGTGAGATCGTGCTTGTTGGCTTCGGTGTTCACCGCATCGGCGACGGCCAGCGACCACGGGTCGCTGAGCATGTGCAGCGACAGCAGCACCACGCCGGTGCGGCCGGTGCGGATCGCCTGCGCCGAACGATTGGGGTGGTAGCGCAGCCGCGCCGCGGCATCCCGAACGGTGCGCGCCGTGATTTCGGAGATGCCCGATCCCTGGGCGTCGCCGCCGGGACGACCCGAGAGCACGTAGGACACGGTCGCCGTCGACACTCCGGCGGCCTCGGCCACCATCTTCAGCGTCGGGCGCTTCTCGATTTTCGGGGGCGTCGTCTCGTGGCCCGACTCTCGGTCTGACAAGTGATCCTCCATGGACTAACCCTTCGATCCCGAGAACGCGATGCCCTGAATGAACTGCTTCTGCAAAATCATGAATGTGATCAGCATGGGCAGTGTCGCCAACAATGTGCCCGCCATCAGCACCGGATAGTTGGTGCCGTGCAATCCGACGAGCTGTGCGAGTCCCACCGAGAGCGGCATCCTCGCCGGGTCCGTCGTCACCACAAGCGGCCACAGCAGATCATTCCACGACCACAGCACGGTGAACACGACCAACGCGATGATTCCCGGTTTTGCCAGCGGCACCATCACCCGCCAGAACGTCTGCCAGGGGTTGGCGCCGTCGATCCGTGCCGCTTCCTCGAGCTCCGCCGGCATCGACATGAAGAACTGCCGCATCAAGAAGGTGCCGAACGCGCTGAAAATGCCGGGCACGATGAGCGCCTGCAACGTGTTCAGCCAACCGAGGTTCTGCATGAGCTCATATTGCGGCAGCAGGTAGAGCTGCGACGGCACCATCAGCACCGACAGGAACACCACAAACACGGCGTTCCGACCCCGAAACGGAATGCGCGCGAACGCGTAGCCGGCCATCGTGCAGAGCACGACTTGGCCGGCCGTGCGTCCGAGCGTCAGCACGACCGAGTTCAGGAACATCTGACCGAACGGCATCGTGTCGAACACCTCGGCGAAGTTCGTGAAGACCCAGGGGTCGGGGAGGATCGTGGGCGGCACCTGCACCGAGTCCTCGAACGTCTTGAACGCGGTGAGCGCCTGCCAGACAAACGGGAACACCATCACCACAGCGCCGGAGATCAGCAACAGGTGCACAATCCAGAGCCCGCGGTTCTGCGGTCGGCGCGAGGCGACGGATGTTCCGCGCGGGGCGCGACGGGCCGCATCCGTGCTCTGAACATCCACGCTCTGCTTCTCAGTGCGCTCCGCGTTCGCGTGAACCAACGTCGGGTTACTCATAGTGCACCCACTTTTTCTGCATCCGGAACTGAACGACCGTGAGCACGAGAATGATGAGCAACAAGAGGAAGGCGACGGCCGCCGCGTAGCCCCGCTCGTTGTCGAGGAATCCCGCCTGATAGAAGAGGTAGACGATCGTGCGGGTGTTCGGCATCGCCGGGTTGTTGCGGCCGAGCATCATGTAGATGAGGTCGAACACCTGCAGTGCGCTGATCACACTGATCACGCTCACAAAGAAGATGCTCGGGCTGAGCAATGGGATGGTGATCGAGAAGAACTTGCGCACCGGGCCCGCGCCGTCAAGGTCGGCCGCTTCGACAATGGTGTCGGGAATGCCCTGCAGGCCGGCGAGGAAGATCACGATGTTCGTGCCGAGGCCCGCCCAAATGCCGACGACGGCAATCGCGACGAGCGCAGTGTTCGGGTCGGTCAGCCAGTTGTTGCCCGGGATGCCGACGAAGCGGAGGGTCTCATTGAGCACGCCGTAGTCGCCGTTGTAGATCATGCGCCACACCAGCGCAATAGCGGCCGGCATCGTGACGACGGGGATGAAGTAGAGAGTGCGGTAGATGCCGCGGCCGCGCAGCCCCTCCGTGTTGAGGAGGGCGGCAATGGCCACTGCAATCGGAATGCCGAGCAGCGCGATGACCGTGTACAGGGCCGTGTTGCGCAGGGCGCCGACCAGTTCGGGGTCCTGGAAGAGGGCGACGTAGTTGCCGAAGCCGATGAACTCCGATCCTCCGAAAGGGCCGGACTTGGTGAACGAGAGCATGAACGTGCGCACGGTCGGCCAGAGATAGAAGGTGAGCAGGCCGACGGCGGTGGGCCCGAGAAAGACGAGGGCCCACCACCCCGATTGCCCAGGTCCTCGGCGCCGCCGGCGGAGCACGGTCGCACGCGGCCGCACTCCGTTCGGCGTCGCCCCGGCGGCGCGGCGCTGCGTGACCGGCGCGACCGTGCGCTCCTGGGTCGGCAGAGCGCTGCGCTTGGCGATCAGTTCGGACATTGACTACTCGGATTCTTTGTCGAGCGCCGCTTGCATCTTGACGGCGAGGTCGGCGAGGCCATCCTTCGGCGTCACCGTGCCGGCCCACACCTGCGCGAGGATCTCGTCTTGAATGGCGTTCCAGGCCGCGGTGTTCTTCGAAACCGGGTAGGGCACCGCGGTCTCGAGCGCATCGATGTACACCTGCAGGTCGTACTGCGGCAGGGCGTCGACCCAGTCCTGCTGAGTTCCGGCGAAGGCCGGGATGACGGTGCCGGTGTCGGCCTGGATCTTCGCGGCTTCCGCACCACTCGCGAAGGCGGCGAACTGCTTGGCTGCATCGAGGTGCTTGCTCTTGGCGTTGACGACGTTGCCGAGACCGTGGATCATGCTCTGGTTGCCCGTCGGGCCCTTCGGCAGCGGAGCCACATTCACCTTGGCGGCGAGGTCGGGGTTGTCGGCATAACCGACTGCCGCCCAGGAACCGTTCTGATACATGGCCGACTTGCCCGAGAGAAAGAAGCTCTCGGGGCTCGACTCGGTCATCTGCTGCGCGGTCGGTGAGGATCCCGCCGCCAAGATGTCGGTCCAGACGGAGATGCCTTCCAGCGCCTCGGGGGAGCCGAAGCCTGAGGTGGTGCCATCGGCGCTGATCACCTCGCCTCCAGCCTGCACGATGTTGTTGTAGTAGTTCTCCTGGCCGTACTGGGTCGCGGTGATTCCGTAGACGCCGGTAGCGGGGTTGGTGAGCTTGGCCGCGTTTTCCTTGAGGGTGTCCCAGGTCCAGCTGGCATCGGGGTACGCGACGCCGGCCGCGTCGAACAGCTCCTTGTTGTACCAGAGTGCGACGGTGTCGAAGTCTTTCGGCGCTCCGTAGAGCTTGCCGTCGAAGGTGTACAGATCGATGAGGCCCTGCGGGTAGTCGGCCGCGTCGATGCCTTGGTCGTCGAGCGGGGCGAGCACGCCATTGGCGGCGTAGAACTGGAAGTTCGGTCCGTTCATCCAGAACACGTCGGGCCCGGAACCTCCTGACACGGATGTCTGCAGCTTGGTGAAGTAGGCCCCGTCGGTGAACGGCGTCACCTGCACGTCGACGGTGACGTTCGGGTGCTCCTGGGTGAATGCGGCCGCGATCTCTTTCATGGCCGGCTCCTGGTTTTTGTCCCAGAGAGCGTAACTGATGGTGACATCGCCGGTTTCGGCGCCGGAGCCGGCGGCATTACTGCCGCCGCTGGCGCACGCGCTGAGTCCGAGCGCGGCAATCGCGCCGAGAGCAATGACCACTGCGGTGCGTGATCGGCTGAACTGCATGGGCTTCTCCTTTGAATCCACTCGACGGGCCGCGGTGGCGGGTCGTTTAACCGATTAAGTTAATCGATTAACAGGTGACGTTAGCCGAGCGTTTTCTTGCGCGCAAGCATTTTCTGAGATTGCCTCCTCGGGCCCTCGCCTCCGTGAGGTGCCAACTCTTGCTCGTTGGCGGAGCCCGGAGCGTGTACAAGCTGGCACCTTACGAGTACATCGTGAGCGGGACAGGTCAGGAGCCGACCTCGTCCAGCACTCGGCGCGGGCCAGCACCCTCCTGCCCGAGCCGGTCTTGTGAGTTCACGACGGCGCAACGCGATTGCGACAGGCAGCCGCAGCCGATGCAGCCGGTGAGTTCCTCCTGCATGCGAGCGATCACCCGCTGCTGCTGCTCGAGATGCTCAGACCACTTCTCGGAGATGCGTTGCCAATCCGCCCGGCTCGGCGGCCGGTCACGCGGGAGAGTGGCGAGCAACTCGGCGACCTCGGCGAGCGAGATGCCGTAGCGCACTGACACCTGAATCAGCGCGATGCGCCGGAGCACATGCCGCGGGAAGAGTCGCACATTCCCGGCCGACCGCGTCGCCGGGATGAGACCCAACGATTCGTAGTAGCGCACCGTCGAGACCGGCACGCCGGCTCGGCTCGCAACCTGCCCAATCGGCAAGAGGTCAACCGTCGACACCTTCTCGGTCATTCCTTCGCCACCTGGTCCGCCATCCGTCAGCCGTTTTGACCTCAAGTGTACTTGAGGTGTTAGCGTCCAGATGGCGCACCGTTTCAACGGAGAGCGCGTGAATCAAGGAGACGGATGACGAAGATCGCCCAGACTGAGACGGCACCGGTTGAGCTGGTGGAACAGTTCAAATCCGTGTTTCGAATGCACCCAGCGGGAGTCTCGCTGATCACTGCAGCTGGTCCGGACGGCCCGGTCGGGTTGACCGCCTCCAGCGTCGCATCCGTCTCGGCGGACCCCGCCGCGCTGGTGTTCTCCGTCACCACGGTGACCGGCTCGGCCGGGGTCATCCTGGCCGCACCAAGTCTTGTCGTGCACCTCTTGCACTCGGAACATGTCGAGATCGCTCAAGCATTCGCTCGCTCCGGTGCTCCTCGCTTCACCCCGGAGCAAGGGTGGACGACCCTGGCGACGGGGGAGCCGGTTCTCCGCAGTGCGCTCGCGATGCTGCGGTGTCGCATCATTCAGACGGTTCCGGTCGGCGGATCCACCCTGGTCGTCGTCGAGGTGCTCGCGATCGAGCATGGCGAGACCGGCACCCCGCTCGTCTACCACGATCGCGGTTTTCACCGCATCGAAGCAGCGTCCTGACCTGATCAGGCCGGCGTTCGCCTGCATCCGTTCGCCCGCATCCGTTCGCTGTCCATCGCCGCTGTTCGTCTTCACTGCCCATCCTCACCGCCGACCGGCGGTGGCCTCCCACAGAATGGAATCCGATGACCCGATACACCCTGCCCGAGCTGGGCTACGACTACAGTGCCCTGGAGCCTGCCATCAGCGGCCGCATCATGGAGCTGCACCACAGCAAGCACCACCAGGCGTACGTGACAGGCGCCAACGCGGCTCTGGATGCGCTGGCCGACGCCCGCGACTCCGGAAGCCTGTCGAACGTCAACAAGCTGCAGAGGGATCTCGCGTTCAACCTTGGCGGCCACGTCAACCACTCAATCTTCTGGACGAACCTCACGGCACCGAACGGCGAGCGGGCCGAGGGCGAACTCGCCGCTGCGCTGGATGACGCGTTTGGTTCGTTCGAGAAGTTCCAGGCACATTTCACCGCCACCGCGCTGGGCGTGCAGGGCTCGGGCTGGGCCATCCTGGCGTGGGATACTCTCGGCCAGCAACCGATTATCGTGCAGCTCTACGACCAGCAGGGCAATCTTCCCGCCGGCATCATCCCGCTGCTCATGCTGGATGTCTGGGAGCACGCGTATTACCTCGACTATCAGAACGTGCGCGCGAGCTATGTCACCGCGTTCTGGAGCATCATCGACTGGGCAAACGTCACACGCCGATTCGAGCGTGCCCGCGACACCACGGCAGGTCTGATCACCTTCTGAACGCACCAGCATTCTCTCCCACCCCGTGAGGTTCCGGCTTCTGCTGGCGCGAGGCTCGCAACGCGAGGCTCGCAACAAGCCGAAGCTGTCGCCTCACGGGCGGAGCTGGCGCGCTCCACAGAGTCTTCCGGCGAGAGAGGCCGCTAGCGTCTGACCCGACTTGCTGCACCCGCGAGCTGATACGCATCAAGTGCGAAGAGATCGCTCGAACCGGCGGTGGCCGCCCCCAGCAGACCAGCACACTGAGGCAGCAGTTGCTCCGCATAGAACCGGGCCAACACCAGCTGACTCTCAGCCAACGCGATGTCGCCCGTTGCCGGAGCCGCGACCGCTGCACGCGCCAGCAGCCAGCCCCCGGCGCAGAGCCCCCACATTCGCAGGTACGGCGTCGAGCCGGCGAGCACGGCATTCGGATCGATGTGACCGGTGCGGAGCATCCAGTGGGTGGCCTCCTCGAGGGCATCGAACTGCCGGCCGAGCTCGTCGCGGATCGTGTCGAATTCGCTGCCGGCATCGGCCAGTTCTGCCGCGACTTCGCGCATCGTCGCGAGGAACTCGAGCACAGACGCACCGCCGCGCACGCCGAGTTTTCGGCCGACGAGGTCTGCGGCCTGGATGCCGTTCGTGCCCTCGTAGATCGCGGCGATCCTCACGTCGCGCACGTGCTGGGCCACGCCGGTCTCCTCGATGTAGCCCATGCCGCCGTGAATCTGGAGAGCGAGTGAGGTGAGCTCATTGCCGAGGTCAGAGCCGAAGGACTTGCAGATGGGCGTGAGGATTCCGACGATCTCGTTTGCGCGGGCGCGCACGGCGGGGTCGGGATCGTGCGTGCTGCGGTCAACATAGCTGGCGTCGAGCAGCATGACGTACCGAAGCGCCGCCAGTGAGGCACGCTGCGTCATCAGCATCCGGCGCACATCGGGAAACTCGATGATCGCGGATTCGGCGCCCGTTGCACCGATCGCGAGGCCCTGCCGACGCTCCTGCGCATAGGCGAGTGACTGCTGATAGGCGAGTTCGCCGACCGCGAGGCCCTGCATGCCCACCGAGAGCCGCGCGCTGTTCATCATCACGAACATGATGCGCATGCCGAGGTTCTCCTCGCCGATGAGGTAACCGGTGGCTTCTTCGTAGGAGAGCACGCAGGTGGGCGCGCCGTGGATTCCCATCTTGTGCTCCAGCGACACGGTGTGCACCGAGTTGCGTTCGCCCAGCGATTCGTCGTCGTTGACGAGAAACTTCGGAACGATGAAGCAGGAGATGCCCTTGGTGCCCGCCGGAGCGCCTGGCGTGCGGGCCAGCACGAGGTGAACGATCTGTTCGGACATGTCGTGGTCGCCGAAGGTGATGAAAATCTTCTGCCCGGTGATGGCGAAACTGCCGTCGGCCTGCGGAACAGCGCGCGTGGTGAGTGCGCCGACATCCGACCCGGCCTGGGGCTCGGTGAGATTCATCGTTCCCGTCCATTCACCGCTGACCATCTTGGGCAGATAGCGCAGTTTCTGGGCGTCATCGCCGTAGTGCAGCAGAGCCTCAATCGCACCTTGCGTCAGCAGCGGGCAGAGCGCGAACGCCATGTTCGCGCTCGTCATGAGCTCCTGAATGATGAGGCCGACGGTGCGGGGAAAACCGCCACCGCCGAACTGCTCGGGGAGAGGCACCGAGCCCCATCCGGCTTCGACGTACTGGTGATAGGCCTCCGCAAACCCGTCGGGGGTCAGAACCGAGCCGTCGGGCTGCCGACGTGCCCCTTGGACATCGCCGGTTTGATTGGTCGGCGCCACAACTTCGGCCATGAACTCGCCGCACTGCTCGATGAGATCGACGACCGTGTCGAGGTCGGCGTGCTCGAAGCCCGGAAGGTTGGCTATCTCCGGGTAGCCCACAACGTGCTCGAGGGCGAACGCAATGTCGGCAATCGGAGGCTGGTATCGAATCATGCCGACAGCGTACCTTGGGCACCCCCTGCTGCACCGGAATTGTTTTCACACACCCGGGCGGCACGAAGCGCGCCGGTTGTGACGATCAGGAGTTCACTGCCCAACCCTGTACTCACGGGGCTCCCTGCGCACGGCAAGCTGGTCTAGCGTTGGCGCATGACCTCAACGATCACTTTGAACAACGGCGTCGTCATGCCGGCTCTCGGTTTCGGTGTGTTCCAGACGCCGCCGGATGCCACGGCGGAGGCCGTCGAGACCGCGCTCCGCGTCGGCTACCGGCACATCGACACCGCCGCTGCATACCTGAATGAACGCGGGGTCGGCGACGGTATCCGTCGGTCGGGCCTCGACCGCTCCGACATCTTCATCGAGACCAAGGTGTGGATCAGCGACTACGGATACGACAAAACCCTCCACGCCTTCGAAAAGAGCGTGCGCAAGCTCGGCGTCGACACCCTCGATCTCCTCATCCTGCACCAGGCACTGCCGGGCGCATTCGACAAGACCATCGCCGCCTACCGCGCCCTCGAAACGCTCCTCGCGGATGGTCGGGTGCGTGCCATCGGCGTGAGCAACTTCATGCCTGCTCATCTGGATGAGCTTCTGGCGGCGACCGACGTCGTGCCCGCCGTCAATCAGGTCGAGGTGCACCCGTACTTCTCGCAGCCCGACGTGCAGAGGGCCGATGTAGCGCACGGAATCGTCACCCAGGCCTGGTCGCCGATCGGCGGGATCACGTCGTATCGCGGCGACAGCTCGAAGACCACGTTCACCGATCCGGTTATCGTCGGTCTGGCTGATGGGCACGGCAAGACGGCGGCGCAGGTCATGCTTCGCTGGCACCTGCAGGAGGGCCGCCAGGCCATCCCGAAGTCGGTGCGCCCCGAGCGCATCGCCGAGAACTTCGATGTGTTCGACTTCGAACTCGCCGCCGACGAACTTGCGTCGATCGACGCGCTCGACACCGGCATCCGCGGCGGCCCCGAGCCGGAAATGATCACCCTCGAGAGCTTCGGGCGGGAGATTCCGGAGGCCTAGAGGGCCGCTCGTGTCGCGGCGATCGAAGCGGATGCCCGAGGGGCTCAGCTTCCGTCGCGGAGGTTCTGCGGCACGTCGTGGCTGAACCTGATTTCGTCGAATCGAGCCACACACGAGTCGCCCATCGGGGCCTGCGACAGGAATCCGACCCGGATCGGCCCGGTTGCATTCAGCCGGAACAGTCTGACGAAATCCCAGCTGACTCCGTCGGTTGAGGCATGGAAAGCCCAGGCCGCACCGGTGCGCATCACACGCAAGTAGACGGCATCGGTCGTGACGATCGTTGAATTGCAGTCGTCGGAAAAGCCGTTGGTGACCACGCTGACGACCATCGGATGCCCGTCGGGGGAGTACTCGAAGCAGAGCTTCGCCCAGTGGTCGGAGTCTGCCCAGAGGGCGAGCACTCCCGCATCGAAGGTGGTGCGCTGGCCGTCGACGCGCGCACGAGCCGACAAGGAGAACTCGGCCGGTGCCTCGAAACCGAGCAGAGTCGCATCCGTTTGGCTGCTGGCGCCGAGGGCATCGTTCGACCAGTCGACGCCGGGCTCGGCGACCAGAGTGAGTTGGCCGAGGGACTCGTCGACCTGGGCTGTGCCGATCTGTGGCACCCAGGCGAGGTCAGGAAGCGTGGCGATGCTGATGCCGAGGTCGTCGATGTCCATGAGAATTCAGTGTGCCCCACCATACGCCCGTTCCAGTGGACCCCGGCCGACATGTCGTTGGTCGAGGAGCAGCCGACGCAGGAGGCCGCGTCTCGAAACCACGGGAGCCGATCCTTGAACCTGGGTTGCGTTCGATCGTCGGTTCGCGTGGTTTCGAGACGCGCGCTTCGCGTGCTCCTCACCCAACGAAATGGTGAGACCTCGGCGCAGTCGCTACTCCGCGGATGCCGGCGGTAGCTCTGACAGGAACTGCTGGGTGTCCGCAGCGATCTGCTTCGACAGGGTGTGGTGCAGGTAATGGCCGCCGTCGAGCAGGATCGCCTCGCCGTGGTCGACGCTTGCCGCCTGCGCCTCATGTAGTTCAACCCAGCCCGCAACCTCCGGGTCGTTGGCCTGCACGAAGAGCAACACGGGGAGATCCGCGGGGAACGTCTTTCCCGTCGCTGCGGCGAAGTTGGCGCCGATGTGCTCCATCTCGTTCGCATAGGTCGACGACAGCGAGTTCTTGTTCGACAGGAACGTCATCTGCTCCTTGGTCTTGTCGTCGAACGTCGTACCTGCGTAGGGGTCGCCGCCGATCGCGCCGAGCACGCGCATCAGCCCGAGCGCCTTCGCCGCCTTCAGCTCACCGATCGGCATCGCGTCGTCCATTCCGGGCTGGCCCGGCACGCTCGAGTCGATGCCGACAAAGGCGGTGACTTCGTCGCGGTAGGTCTGGGCGTATTCGATGCCGTAGATACCCGCGATCGAGTGGCCCATCAAGACGTACCGGTCAATGTCGAGCTGTTGCAGCGCCTCATGTACCTCGCTGACAATATTTTCGGTCGTGCGCTCCTTGTCGGTGGGATCGCTCAGTCCGTAGCCGAACGGCTCGATCGCGACCACACGGTAGTTCGGCGTGAGCTGCTCGATCACCGGCAGGAAGTCGAGAGCGGGGGCCGCGGTGCCGAACCCGGGCAGCAGCACGACCGTCTCGTCGCCGGCACCGCTGATCGTCACGTTCATTTTCTTGCCGTCGACATGGACGAGCTGCCCGTAGGATTCGATCTTTCCGCCCTCCGAGTTGGTCGCAACGAGGTTCACGATCGACGTGGTGGCCAAGAAGAGGGCGATGACAACGACGATGCCAGCGATCGTCTTGAGTGTGATTCTGAGCAGCTTTTTCATGGTTCCAATTTCTGGGTGGAGGGGTGGGACGATGCCGCGAACCTTGTGGGTGCGCGAGCGGGAAGGGTTGGGTGTGAGACTCGGATCGCTCGGTCTGAGACTCGAGCACCGAGAGGATGCGCACAGCGCGTCGGGCTAGATCACGCCGTTTCGAAAGGCGAAGACGACAGCCTGCACGCGGTCCCGCATCCCGAGCTTCTGCAGGATGCGACCGACATGAGTCTTGACGGTGGAGTCGGAGAGCCAGAGCCGCTCTGCGATCTCGGCGTTGGAGAGCCCGAGCACGAGCGCGTCGAACACGTCACGCTCACGATCAGTGAGAGCCTGCAGCCGCTCGAGTGCCGCGTGGCGGTCAGCGACCTGCTGCAGCTCGGCCGAGTCACCCGTCGGTCGACTCAGCGCGCCGTAGCGCCGCAGCAGCTCGGACGTCACGCGCGGCGCGAGCACGGCATCGCCCGCTGCCACCGCTCGAACGGCGGTGAGGATGTCCTCGCTCGTCGAGTCTTTGAGCAGAAAGCCGCTCGCTCCGGCCTCGAGCCCGCCGAAGGCGTAGGCGTCGACGTCGAACGTGGTCACGATGATGACCCGGCTGCCACCGCCCTGCGCCATGATCTCCCGGGTGGCCTCGATGCCGTCCATCCGGGGCATTTGCACGTCCATCAGAACGATGTCGGGTTTCAACACCCCAGCGAGCGCGACGGCCTCGAGCCCGTCAGAGGCCTCTCCGACGACATCCATGCCCTCGGTCGCCCCCAGTACCATGGCGAGACCTGCGCGGATGAGAGCCTGGTCGTCGACGATCAAGATTCGGATGGTGCTCATCGGCCGGCCCCCGGAAGAACGAGGTGCACGGTCCAACTTCCGTTGCCGTCGGGACCAGCCGACAGGGTTCCGCCATAGAGGGCGGCCCTCTCGCGCATGCCGACGAGGCCTCGGCCGACGCGTTCGCGGTGCGCGTCGTCGGGCTGCGGATGTTCTGGTGCGCCGTCGTTCTGCACGGTGACGGTCACGTCGTCGCCGGCCTCCACCTGCACGCGCACGATCACCGGGGTGCGCGCGTGACGCAACACATTCGTCAGGGCTTCCTGCACCACGCGGAACACCGTCACCTGCACACCTGACTCCGGCGGGGCCTCCCCGATCACCGTGAGTTCAACGGGCAGCCCGATGCCACGGTAGACCTCGACGAGCCGGGGGAGATCGTCGTAGCCGGTGCCGGCCTGCGAGGCGGCAGTGCCGGGTGTGGACTCGAAGACACTGATGACCCGTCGCATCTCGGTGAGAGAGGAACGCGCGACCCCGCCGACCTGGTCGATCGCAACTTTGGCTCGTTGTGGCTCCCGAGCGAACACAGCGCTGGCACCGTCGGAGAGACGAACGATCACCGACAACGAGTGCGAGACGATGTCGTGAATGTCGCGCGCGATGCGGGACCGCTCGGCCAGAGCGGCGAGCTGAGCCTGCTGATCCCGTTCGCGCTCAAGGTGCCGGGCGTGCTCGAGCAGGCTCTCGATGTACCGCTTGCGATTGCCGGAGTTCTGCCCCCAGAGCAACGCCACGAGCAAGACGAGCAGGCCGGTCACCGCGTAGGTGATGACGTTGCCGATTCGTGAAACGCCTTCGGACGGCACGAGGAGCGGAGGATCGAGGAAGAAAAAGGTCACGGATGTCAGCAGAGCGACGGTGGCCGACGCGGCGGCGGCCAGCCGTGCCCGACGCACGGAGTCGTAGACACCAATGGCGAAGATGCAGAACGCCGCTGCCACGCTCGGAAGATCGGGGCTCAGCAGAACAAGGGGCAGGGTGACGATGAACGTGATCGCGAAGGCGAGCAGCGGCCGGCGACGGCGGAACACCAGGAGACAACCGGCGACGACGACCACGATGACAACGAACACGACGCCCGAGACCCAGTTGAAGGCGGGGCCCACCGTGGCAAACAGCAAGGACGGAGCGCTGACCAGCACCCAGCTGAGAGCCACCAAGGTGTCGACCAGCCGGGGGTGACGCTGCCAACGCTCGGCCAGAGCAATGCTGCGCGGCACAGTGTCGGTCACGGTGTCAGTCTCCCACGGTCGAGGTCGAGGTCACTGACCGCGGATGCATTGTCGCTGAAGTCGATGTCGTCCTCCTCGTTGATCGACGGTTCTCTGCGCATCGCACGCTTGGCCGCGCGGCGTTCGACCCGGCGCTCGTGGAGTGCGTAGAGCGCGGGGACGAGCAGCAAGGTGAGAATCGTGGAGGACACGAGCCCGCCGATCACAACGACCGCCAGCGATTTGGAGATGAATGCGCCGCCTCCGGTGAGCCCGAACGCCATCGGCAGCAGCGCGAATACCGTCGCGCATGCCGTCATGATGATCGGTCGCAACCGCAGTCGGGCGCCGTGGGTGACCGCTTCGTCGATGCTTGAACCCTGTCGGCGATAGTCATTGATCAGGTCGATCAGAACGATCGCGTTCGTCACGACAATGCCGATAAGCATCAGCATCCCGATCATCGCGGGGATTCCGAGCGGCGTTCCCGTGATGAGCAGTCCCACGATCGCGCCGGTCGCCGCAAGCGGCACCGAAACGAGCAGGAGAAGCGGCTGTACGAGCGAGCGGAAGGTCGCCACGAGAACGATGTAGACCAGGGCGATGGCAATGACCATGGCGAGTCCGAGCTGGGCGAACGAGTCAGTCTGTTCCTCGGCCGCACCACCTTGATCGAGACTGACGCCGCCGGGCAGGTCGAGCGCGGCAACAGTGCTGTCGACCGCCGCTGCCGCGGCGCCGAGGTCGCCACCCCGCGGCATGGCCGAGATGGTGATCGCACGCACTCCGTCAATTCGGGTGATCGTCGCCGGGGCGTTCACCACCGTCACCGTTGCGACATCGCTCACATGGATGGCGGGTGCCGTGAGATTCTCGATGTTCCGCTGAGCTTGGCTGAGTCGTTCAGCGGTGGCCTGCTGAGCAGCCGCATCGGAAATGGACTCCCTGGCCGAGGCGATCTGCTCATCGAGGGCAGTCAGACCGGCCGCTGCGCCGCTGACCGCGCCGCTGAGTTCTCCGACGAGCTTCTGGTATTCCAGAGCGCTGAGGTCCCCACCGGTCACCGGGTTCGGGTCTGCGGGCGGTGGGTTCGCGATCAGAGTTGCAAGCTGGTCTCGCAGGCCGGCCAGATCCCGAGCCGACTGGGCGCGTGCATCCACCAGCTTCGAAACCTGCCGATCGGCCGAGCGGTTCCCCTCGGACCGAGCGTCGTCGGAAATCTGTTGTTGCTCCAGCGTGAGGGCGTCCACCGCATTCTTTTGAGCGCGTTGCTGCTGAAGCGCCGAGACGGGGAGTGCCAGTGCGCCGATCGCCGCGGGATCGCTCTGGGTCACCTGGGAGCGCAGCACGAGATCATGCGTCTGACCGTCAACACTCACCGAACCGAGTCGCTCGCCCTCGACGGCGGCGGCGATCGCGGTGCCGACCTCGACGACGCTGAAACCTTGTGCTGCGGCGGCCGTGGGGTCCACTGACACCTTGAGCACCGGCTGCTCGGCGGCGAGATCGGTGGTGACCGTTGTGATCTCGGGGAGCGCGCCCAGCTTGTCAGCGATCGCGGACGTCGCCGTGGACAGGGTGGCCTCGTCGGTGCCCTTCACGATGACGTCGATCGTCGAACTGGTCGTCTGCGTGGCTTGCGTCGCAACGGTGATGTCGTCGGCGCGGGGCAGCGATGAGACCGACGCACGGATGCTCGTCAGTGCGGCATCAGGATCGACGTCTTTCGCCAGCACGAGGTCAAGCTGCACCGGCGCGCCCTGCGACCCGAGCGTCGTCTGGTACGACTCCACCTCGTCGACCGAGGCGATGTTCTTCTCGATTTCACGAGCCACCGCATCCGCCGCTTCGAGGGTCGAGTCCAGCGGCATCGTCTGCTTCAACTGCACTGCTCGAGCGTCGGCAAAACTGCCGAGCATGTCGGTCTTCAGGAATCCGGTGGCCATCAGCGTTCCCGCGAACATCAGCACGGCGACGATCACCATGGTCACGGGCCGGCGCAATGCGAGTCGCAACGCCGGAAGGTAGGCCCGTTGCATGGGCGTGGTGGCCTCGGCCTGTTCGGCGATCGCGATCCCGGTGCCGTCAGCGGGTTCTGCGGCCTGATGGCCTGCTTTCCCGGCCGACGTCGAGGGCTTGCGCATGAACCAGTAGGCGAGAACGGGCACGATTGTGAGCGAGACCACGAGCGAGGCGAGCAGGGCGATCGAGACAGTCACGGCGAAGGGACGGAACAGTTCGCCGGAGACCCCGCCGACGAAGGCGACGGGCAGGAAGACCGCGACGGTCGTCAGGGTGGACGCCGTGACGGCTCCCGCCACCTGGCCCACCGATTCGCGTACTCCTTCGATCGTGAGCCCTCCCGAGCCCCGCCGCCTCGTGATGTTCTCGATGACGACAATCGAATCGTCGACGACGCGTCCCACCGCCACGGTGAGCGCGGCGAGCGTGAAGATATTGAGCGAGAAGCCGCCGACCCGCAAGCCGATGATCGCGATGAGCAGGGACATCGGAATCGAGATCGCGGTGATGAGTGTCGCACGCGGCGAGAGCAGGAAGATCAGGATGATGAGCACGGCGAAAAGGAGTCCGAGGCCGCCCTCGACCGAGAGATCGTGGATCGACTGCTCGACCATCGTCGACTGATCGAAGATCGTGTGCGTCGCCGCGCCGGCTCCGAGCTGGGGGAGTGTCTCCGCGATGGCAGCGGCCACCGCGTGGGAGACCTGCACAGCATTCGCATCGGGGGTTTTCGTGATCGTCAGCCCGATTGCGGGGAGACCGGCGGCGCGGGAGAGCGACGTTTTGTCGACCGGAACCAGCTCGACCGAGGCCAGCTCAGACAAAGCCACTGGGCCGGCGAGGGTCGGGATCGGCAACGCGGCCACATCGGCGAGAGTGGTGTTCTCCTGTCCCACCTCGATCGCGAGTGACTGGCTTCCCTCCACGCTCGTGCCCGCCGGAACAACGGTGCCCGCGGTGCGCAGCAATGCACCGATCAGTGCCTGATCGATTTTGTGCTCTGCCAGGGCTGCCGGGTTGGCCGTCACCAGCACGCGTTCCTGGGTGCGTCCGGAAACCTGAACATCACGCACGCCGGGAACATTCGAGATCACCGGAACCAGAACCGCATCCACGCGCGCCGCGAGCGCGTCTGGTTCGCCGTCACTGGTGAGGGCGAGGGCCAAAACCGGGATGTCGCTGGTGCTTCCCGCGAAGACGGTGGAGTTGACGCCATCCGGCGCGACCGCAAGCGTGCTCGCCGTCGCGGCCTTCACATCGGCAAGGATCTTGTCGCCGTCGGCCCCGAATCCCCACAGAACACTGATCTCGGCGGAGCCGCTTGAGGTGTTTGACCGCACCTCGTCTACTCCGGCCACCGACGAGAGCGCCTGGGTGAGCGGAACCACGACCTGCCGGTCGAGCGTTGCCGAGGATGCCCCGGGCTTGGCCACAACGACGACCGCGGTCGGTTGCTCGATCGAGGGGAGCAGTTCTTGTTTCATCGAGCCGGTCGCCCAGAGCCCGACCGCAACGATCAGCAGGCTGAGTAGGGCGACGATGGCGCGATTAGCGAGGCTCAGGCGGGTGAGCAGCGACATAGAGGGGATTCCTTCGGTCAGAACATGTCAAGTGTTCTCACGCTAAATTCCCACGCCCTGCGGCGCGTCCCCACGAGTGCCCATGTGTGCGTTCGACACATGGGCCTGAGGTACTACATGTCAGTCTTTGGTGGTTGAGGAGCGCCCGACGGAGTCGGCCGCGTCTCGAAACCACGCAAGCCGATCCCTGAAAGTCGGTTGCGTTCTCGACGTCGGCTCACGAGGTTTCGAGACGGCCCTGGCGGGCCTCCTCAACCACCCGGATTGCGATGGATCGCCGCGATCAGGCCCCGACGTACGCCGCGAGATACTCGCCGGTGAGCGTCGAACGGTCGGCGACGAGGTCGGCCGGCGTGCCCTCGAAGACGATCCGGCCGCCGTCGTGGCCGGCACCGGGGCCGAGATCGATGATCCAGTCGGCGTGGGCCATGACCGCCTGGTGGTGCTCGATCACGATCACCGACTTGCCCGATTTCACGAGCCGGTCGAGCAGGCCGAGCAGGTGCTCCACGTCGGCGAGGTGCAGGCCGGTGGTCGGCTCGTCGAGCACATAAACGTCGCCCTTCTCGCCCATCTGGCTGGCCAGTTTCAGCCGCTGGCGTTCGCCTCCCGACAGGGTCGGTAGCGGCTGGCCCAGGCTCAGGTAGCCGAGACCCACGTCGACGAGTCGGTGCAGGATGGCGTGCGCGGCCGGTGTGCGTGCGTCACCGGCGCTGAAGAATTCCTCGGCTTCGGTCACCGACATCGCGAGCACCTCGCTGATGTCACGGCCGCCGAGGTGGTACTCCAACACGGATGCCTGGAATCGCTTGCCGTCGCACTCCTCGCAGATCGTGGCCACAGGGGCCATCATCGCGAGATCGGTGTAGATGACGCCGGCGCCGTTGCAGGTGGGGCAGGCGCCCTCCGAGTTCGAGCTGAACAGGGCCGGCTTCACGCCGTTCGCCTTCGCGAACGCCTTGCGGATCGGCTCGAGCAGCCCGGTATAGGTCGCCGGGTTGCTGCGCCGGGAGCCGCGGATGGCGCCCTGGTCGATGGTCACCACTCCGTCGCGAGCGGAGACTGACCCGTGAATCAGCGAGCTTTTTCCGGAACCGGAGACTCCGGTGACGACGGCAAGAACGCCGAGCGGGATGTCGACGTCGACGTTCTGCAGGTTGTGCATCGTCGCGCCGCGCACATCCAGTGTGCCGGTGGGGGTGCGCACCGTCTCTGTGAGCGCGGCCCGGTCGTCGAAATGGCGACCGGTGAGGGTGCCGCTGGCACGCAGGCCGTCGACGGTTCCTTCGAAACAGACGGTTCCGCCACCGGTGCCGGCGCGCGGGCCGAGGTCGACGATGTGGTCGGCGATCGCGATCGTCTCCGGCTTATGCTCCACCACGAGCACCGTGTTGCCCTTGTCGCGCAGCTGCAGCAGCAGGGTGTTCATGCGCTGGATGTCGTGCGGGTGCAGCCCGATCGTCGGCTCGTCGAAGACGTAGGTGATGTCGGTCAGCGACGATTCCAGGTGACGGATCATCTTGGTGCGCTGGGCCTCTCCGCCGGAGAGCGTGCCAGACGGGCGTTCGAGGGAGAGATAGCCGAGCCCGATTCCCACGAACGAATCGAGGGTCAGCTGCAGCGTCTCGACCAGGGGCGCCACCGACGGCTCGTCGAACTCACGCACCCATTCGGCCAGGTCGCTGATCTGCATCGCGCAGACATCCGCGATGCTCAAGCCCCGGATCTTCGACGACCGGGCGCCCTCGTTCAACCGGGTTCCCTGGCAATCGGGGCAGGTCGTGTAAGTGACTGCCCGGTCGACGAACGCGCGGATGTGGGGCTGCATCGACTCCTTGTCTTTGCTGAGCATCGACTTCTGGATGCGGGGGATGAGCCCCTCGTAGGTCATGTTGATGCCGGCGATCTTCATGCGCACCGGCTCTTTGTGAAGAAAATCGTGAAGCTCCGCCTTCGTGAAGTCGCGGATCGGCTTCTCGGGGTCGAAGAAGCCCGATTCCTTGTAGAGGCGCATGTTCCAGCCGCCGGCGTTGTAGCCGGGAACGGTGAGTGCGCCTTCGTCGAGCGATTTGCTGTCGTCGTACAGCTGGGTGAGGTCGAGGTCGGTCACGCTGCCGACTCCCTCACACCGGGGGCACATGCCGCCGGTGATCGAGAAGCTGCGGCGCTCCTTCACCTTTTCTCCGCCACGCTCGATCGTGACAGCGCCCGCGCCGCTGACCGAGGCCACGTTGAACGAGAACGCTTGAGAGGAACCGATGTGTGGCGTGCCGATCCGGCTGAAGATGATGCGCAACATCGCATTGGCGTCGGTGACGGTGCCGACGGTCGATCGTGGGTTCGAGCCCATCCGCTCCTGGTCGACGATGATGGCCGTGGTCAGTCCCTCGAGCACGTCGACATCGGGCCGGGACTGCGTCGGCATGAATCCCTGCACGAACGCGCTGTAGGTCTCATTGATCATCCGCTGTGATTCCGCGGCGATCGTGCCGAACACGAGCGAGCTCTTGCCCGAACCGGACACACCGGTGAACACCGTCAGCCGGCGCTTGGGGATCTCGACGCTGACATCCTTGAGGTTGTTCACCCGCGCGCCCCGCACGCGGATCAGGTCGTGCGTGTCGGCAACGTGCAGTTCCGGCGACTGCGTGTCGACGCTCGTGGCAGTGCTCATCGTTTCTCCATCTGTCGTGCAACCGTCAGGCGTCAGCTCCACGGATGCGCCGTCGCTGTTCTCGACGACGTCACCGGCGCGGTCTCACCAGCTTCGAGCTTACGACCGGTTGCACTCAGGTCGCGCGGTCGCCGATGAACGATCTGGGGGAGCGATCCGGAGCCGAGAGCGGGTCCACGCACGAACGCGGCCGCCGGAGAATCTCCGGCAGCCGCGCTGGTGTGATCGGGTGTGTGAGGCGCCCTACGCTGTTAGGCGCTGAGCCGCGGGTAATCGGTGTAGCCGACGGAATCCGGTCCGTAGAACGTGGCGGGGTTGGGTTCATTCACCGGGTGCTCACCGTGCCAGCGTTCGACGAGGTCGGGGTTGGCGATGGCGAGGCGACCGATGGCAACGGCGTCGGCGTCGGAGTTCGCGATCAGCGCGATGGCTTCCTCGCGCGTCGTGACACTGTTGAAACCGCTGTTGGCGATGACTTTGCCGCCGAACCGGGCCCGAAGGTCCTGCACGAGTGCGCCGGTCGGCTCACTGTGCAGCACGCTCAAATAGGCGAGTCCGAGCGGGGCGATTCCGTCGACGAGCGCGTCGTAGGTGGCCTTCGCATCGACCTCGTCGGTCTCGAAGACATCCTGGATGTTGTGCATGGGCGAGAGGCGGATTCCGACGCGTCCGGCACCGATCGCCTCCGCAATCGCGGTGGTCACTTCGATCGTCAAACGTGCGCGGTTCTCGGGGGAACCGCCGTAGATGTCGTCGCGCTGGTTCGATACCGGAGAGAGGAACTGGTGCAGCAGGTAGCCGTTGGCACTGTGCACCTCGACCCCGTCGAGACCGGCGTCGATCGCGCGCTTCGCCGCGGCCACGAACTCGTCACGGATGTCCGCGAGTTCGTCGGTCGTCAGGGCGTGCGGCACGGGATAGGCAACCTTGCCGGTCGCGGTGTGTGTTTCGCCGGCGATGGCGACCGCGCTCGGCGCCACGATCCGGTCGGTCCCGGTGATCTCCGTGTGCGAGACCCGCCCACTGTGCATCAGCTGCATGACCATCCGACCGCCCTTTGCGTGCACGGCGTCGGTGACCCGTCGCCATCCGTCACTCTGTTCGTCGGTCACGATGCCGGGCTGACCCGGGTACGCGCGCGACTCGTGGCTCGGGTAGGTGCCTTCGGTGATGATGAGACCGATGCTGGAGCGCTGCGCGTAGTGCTCAACGAGAAGATCGCCCGGAATACCGGATTCGCCCGAGCGAGTTCGGGTGAGCGGTGCCATGACGACGCGGTTGGGCAGGTGCAGGTCTCCGAGAGAGACGGGCGAGAAGAGATCCATTCAGTGTGGCCTTTCAAAGCGGAAAGTGGCGGCGCTGGCGCGTCGTCACCTCTGAGCTGAACGCCGTCAGAGGGAGGGCTATTCCGAGGCGGCGCGTCGCGCTGCGCCGCAATGGGAACATCCGCGCGCACACCGTCACATCTCGACGGCGAAAGTCATTGACAGCACCGCCGAATCCGGAACTTAATAGCGCAGTCGCACAGTCGGCCGTCCCTACCCCCGATGCCGACGAGCCCCCGCGACGTCGAACGGAGCAACGCCATGTCCACCCAGCGAAACCGCATTTCGCCTCCGATTTCTGCACCAGGGACATCCGGTCGACGTCGATGGTTCGCCTGGATGGCGACGGCGCTCGCGATCGTCGTCATGGCATCGGCGGGCATTGCAGACGGAATCACTGCGGCACCGGCGCAGGCCGCCAATCCGGCGGTGATCACCCTCACCTTCGACGACGCCAATGCTGATCAACTGACCGCCGCCTCGATCATGAAGACGAACGGGTTGCACGGCACCTTCTATATCCCGTCCGGCTACGTCAACCAGCCGGGCTACCTCTCGGTGGCCAATCTGCAGGGGCTCGCCGCAGACGGCAACGAGATCGCCGGGCACACGGTGACGCATCCCGACCTGGCGACGCTGCCGGCCGACGAGGCCACCCGGCAGGTGTGCAACGACCGGGTGAATCTGAGTAATTGGGGCTTCAGGATCACGAGTTTTGCCTATCCGTTCGCCTCGCTGACGCCGGCGACCGAGACGATCGTGAACAACTGCGGTTATAACAGTGCCCGCAGCCTGGGGGACATCCAAACCCGGTTCGGCTGCAGGGGCTGCGCCCTGGCGGAGTCGATTCCGCCCGCCGATCCGTTCCAAATGCAGGCACCGGATGAGGTCGACAACACCTGGACACTCGCCGATCTGCAGAGGACCGTCACGCAGGCCGAGACGGCCGGCGGCTGGATGCAGCTGACCTTCCATCACATCGGTACCGGTGGCACTGACCCCCTCATCGTCTCGCCCACCTTGTTCACTCAGTTCGCGACCTGGCTCAAAGCGCGCCCGGCAACGACGACGGTCAAGACGATCGACCAGGTGATCGGCGGCCCCGTGAAGGCCCTCGTCTCTGGCCCGGTCGTCGCGCCCAAGCCGGTCGGCAGCAACCTCATCACCAACCCCGGGGTCGAAACCCTGACGAATGGGGTGCCGCAGTGCTGGCAGAACGGCGGCTATGGCACGAACACCCCGACGTTCACGACGGTGAGCCCCGGGCGAACCGGCAGTCGCGCGGTGCAGCTGCGAGTGGCCGGGTACGTGAGCGGCGATGCGAAGTGGCTTCCGGCACTCGATCTCGGCGGATGCTCACCCAACGCGACCGTCGGACACAGTTACGCGCTTGGCGCGTGGTACAAATCAACCGCGCCCACCCAATTCGAGCTGTACTACCGCACGGGCCTCGGATCGTGGACTTACTGGACTGCAAGCCCGTTCTTCGCCGGCTCCACGAGCTATCTGAAGGCTACCTGGACAACGCCGCCTCTGCCGGCCGGGGCGAGCGCGATCAGCTTCGGGCTCAACCTTGTCAGCAATGGCACGCTCACGACCGACGACTACGAGATGTTCGACTCCACCGCGACTCCGCCACCGCCACCGCCGCCCGCCGGCTCCAACCTCGTGCAGAACGCGAGCCTGGAGACCGCCGGCACCGGGTCCACGCCGCAGTGCTGGCAGACGAGCGGATTCGGTACCAACACGCCAGTCTTCAGTACCGTCGCCACCGCGCATTCCGGCACCAAGGCGGAGCGCCTGGTCATGTCGGGCTACTCCAGTGGTGACGCGAAGCTGCTGCCGACGCTTGACAGCACCTCCTGCGCCCCGGCTGCGATCGCCGGCCACACCTACTCGGTGCGTGCCTGGTACACCTCGACTGCAGTGACCCAGTTCGCGCTCTACTATCGCGATGCATCCGGAACCTGGGTCTACTGGACCTCGAGTCCCTGGTTCGCCGCGGCCGCCGCGTACACGCAGGCGAGCTTCACGACACCGGCGCTGCCCGCCGGAGCAACTGCGGTCAGCTTCGGGCTGAACCTGTTCAACAACGGCACCCTGGTCACCGACGATTACGCGATGTACGACTCGGTGGGGGCGCCGGCGTTGTAGCGGCTACCGCGAAGGCTCGCGCGGTGGCGTCTCACGATCGCGCGAGCTGCTCGCTGAACTCGACGGTCCTCGGTGGTCGAGCCTGTCGAGACCGCGCGAGCCGACCTCTGAACTTGGCCGTTCTCGGTGGTCGAGCCTGTCGAGACCTCGTGAGCCGACCTCCGAACTCGGCCGTCCTCGGTGGTCGAGCCTGTCGAGACCTCGCGAGCCGACCTCCGAAACTCGGGTTGTGCGGCCCCGCCTCGTTGATCGAGGAGCGCGCGAGCTTGCGAGCACGTGTCTCGAGATCTCGCGAGCCGACCTCTGAAGGTACTTCGCCCCGGTCTGGAAAAAGATTCCGAGAATGTTTCCCAGACCCGTCGTTTCGGGGTCTTTTCGGCCCTCGAATGTCAGTGGTCACCGGTTGACCTAGGGGTATGAACCTCAACGACGAGTTCTCCCAACCGCCCGACGCGAAACCGCCCGATGCGAAACCGCCCGATCCGGTTCCCCCGGACGTATCCCGGATGTCCCCGGCGGCCATGGCCGATCACCTCGGCTCCCTAATCGACTTGGTGCTGGATTCCGAACAGGCGCGCGCCGCGGCGGATGCCGACCGGGCCCGCCGCATCGACGCCGCCCGCCTCTTCTCCGAGCTGACGATCAACACCAGTGCGCTGGTCGCCCCGGCCTACGTCGGCTTCGGCGGGGACGCCTACCAACGTGATCTGACCAACCGGGTGCTGGTCAGCGAGCTGGCCGCCCTGCTCCGGTTGCCGGACCGCACCGTGCAAACGTTGATCGCTGAAAGCCAGGCGTTGGTGCATGACTTCCCGGACACCCTCGCCGCGCTCGGTGCCGGGCAGATCAGCTACCGGCACGCGCACGCTCTCCTCGACCAGGCCTGGTCGCTGCCGGCCGCGGCGCGGCCCGGGTTCGAGGCGGCGGTGCTGCCGAATGCGGCGACGTTGACGGTGGCGCAGTTCGACCGTGTCGCCCGGCGCTGGCGGGAGAAACTGCACCCCGAGTCGATCGCGGTGCGGCACCAACGCTGTCTCGATGACCGGGAGCTGGTCTTCGAACCGGCGCCGGACGGGATGGCGTACCTGCACCTGTACCAGTCGGTGGAGAAGGTGCAGGCGGTCTTCGACCGGGCCACCGGCCTGGCGACAGTGCTGCAACGCGCCGATGAAGCCCGCACCCTCACCCAGTTGCGTGCCGACGCGATCACCGAGGTGCTCCTCGACGGGGTTACCTCGGGTGGGCTCGGCCGGGGCGTCCGCGGGAATGTCGCGGTGATGGTGTCGGTGATGACCCTGCTCGGCCACGACGACGACCCCGCCCACCTCGACGGGTACGGGCCGATCGATGCCGACACCGCCCGTCGGATCGCCGCCCACGCACCGAGTTTCACCCGGATGCTGACCGATCCGGAGACCGGCGTCATCCTCTCCGTCGGTCGCAGCCGGTACGCGGTGCCGGCAGACCTCCGCCGCTGGTTGCGGGTGCGCGACGAGACCTGCCGCGGACCGGGCTGCAACCAGTCCGCCGCGAGCTGCGACATCGACCACGGCATCGAATGGCACGAGCAGGGCCGCACCCGCCACGACAACCTCGCCCATCTCTGCAAGCGGATGCACAAACTGAAAACCGAGACCAACTGGACCCTGAACCACCGGCCCGGCGGCGTCATCGACTGGACCACACCGACCGGGCACACCTACACGACCGAACCGGCGAACCTGATCCAGGTCACACCGCCACCGTTCTGACTCGGGCCCGACCAGACCGGATCGGATAACCCAGGCGGGCGCCGTTGCTGAGTCATCTGCTGACGCATCTCCCACTTCGAGTCATGCGAGGAGGCCAAACCGACGACTGCTCGTCGTTGCGCCGCCCGATTCGATCAGGTGGCTGCGACGCGACTTCTGCGCACCTCGGCCTGACCAGACCACCCGTTAGAGTGTTGCGGTGAGGGAGAACAGACGTATGAGACGGGCCGGGGGTCGCCGCCGTCGTTGGCCGTGGATCACGCTCGGGGCACTGGCGCTCGTCGCGCTGCTGGCATTCGTCGGCGTTGTCTTCGGCGGCGCCCAAGTGCTCCTCACCCCGCATCATGGGATGACCACCGCCGCCGGCACGGTGCTCGACCTCACCGAGACGCAGATTACGCTCAAGAAGACTGCGGTCACCGAGCGCGTCGGCACGTATGGGTTGCAATGGGCCGCGGATTCCGACAGCGCCGCCACTGCAGGAACCGCGACGATCGGACCGGTCGTGTCGAGCACGACTGACACGGTCATCCGCCCGATTTCCAACATCCAGGGCACGTTGACGGTCGGTACAGCAGTGAAGCTCAACCCAAACATCTACACCGGTGACCCAGAGACCAGCCTGGGCATCCCGTTCAGCACCGCCCTGGTACAGGGTGCACTCGGGTCGATGCCGGCCTGGAAGGTCGAGGGAACCGGAAGCACCTGGGTGCTTTTCGTTCACGGAATCGACGGCCTCCGGCAAAGTGCACTACGACCGCTACCCACTCTGGTGGCCGCGGGCCTGCCCACCCTGGCCATCAGCTATCGCAACGATACCGATGCCCCGGCCAGCCCGAACGGGCTCATCCACCTCGGTCAGACCGAGTGGCACGACCTCGACGCAGCCGCCGCCTATGCGCTCAGCCAGGGCGCGACCGAATTCATCCTCTACGGCGATTCAATGGGTGGCAGCATGGTGACCCAATTCATGCACCAGTCGCAGTACGCGCCGAAGGTCGTCGGCATGGTGTTGGATGCGCCGGTGCTCAATTGGAAAGGCGTGTTGCAGGGTCAGGCCGATCGTCTCCACGTCGGATTTCTCGGCGGAGCGCTCCAATCCGTCGTCTCCTGGCGGGGTGACATCGACCTCGGCATGCTCGACGAGCTGACTCAGACCGAGACCTTCGAGAATCTGCCCATCCTGCTGTTCCAAGGCCTCGCCGATCCACTCGTGCCGCATGCCGAAAGTGAGCAGTTCGCTGCCGGGCTGCCCTCAGCCACCTATGTTCCGGTGCCGGAGGCGGGCCATATCCAAAGCTGGAACGTCGATCCTGCAGCGTATGAGGCGCACCTCGCGGCCTTCCTCGCACCATTTGCCTCGACATCCGGTGCTGGCGAGGGAGCCTCACTCAGGTAGTCGGACGAGTCCAGATCGCATCCGCGACAGTCAGAGGCAACTCAACCGTCCGACCATTCGCACTGACCAGGATGATTCCTGCCGCAGAACTCGTGCGCACGACGGTGAGCGTGGTGTCGAGTCGCAAGCCCTTCTCGTCGAGGTAGCGCAAGACATCGGGGTGGCGGTCGGCCACGCGTGCGATGCTGCCGACATATCCGGCGGCGGCATCCGTCAGCCGGGTCGCCTCGACGGAGTGCACAACGCCATCGACCGTCGGGATCGGGTCGCCGTGCGGATCCCGGGTGGGAAAGCCGAGTTGCTTCTCCATCGCGGCGAGTACCAGATCTGAAACGGAATGCTCCAACTCGTCAGCCTCGGCATGCACCTGTTCCCAGCCCAGGCCGAGTCGCTGCACGAGATACGTCTCGATGATCCGGTGGCGACGCACAACTTCACGAGCGACCGCGTCTCCGGCAAGAGTGAGTGTGACGGGTCCGTAGGCCTCGTACGCAACCCACCCCTCGCGGGCGAGTTTCTTCAGATTCGCCGACACTGTCGAGGGGGTGACGCCGAGGCGGTCGGCCAACTCGGTGGTTTGCGGGGCGACATCCGCCCACTCGTACGCCTTCCAGATGAGGGTCACGTAGTCTTCGACGACCTTCGAAACCGGAGGATGGGGCATGGCTCTCAGCCTAGTCATGCCGAAATCTTCTCGGTCGAAGGAGCGACATCGCGCTTCTTCATTCGGCCGAACGGAGCACGCAACGCCGGAAGGATGTGGCGACGGTTGATGAACAGCATCACGATGGCGACGAGCATCTGGGTGGCGCTGAGAACGTAGCGCCCGGTGGTGTCAGTGACAAAGAACTGCAGCACAAAGACGCCAGCCAGAGCGAACGCTGCCGATCGATGGAATCGAAGTGCCACGATGATCGCGACCCCCATCATGGTCTGGCTGGCGGTGAGCACGAATTCCTCGATCTGACGGCCATCGAGAGGCAAGCTCGACCCGCCGCCACCCATCCAATGGGCCAGCGGGAGCGAACCGACGAGCAGCGACCACTGGTTGATCTTGGAGGCGATCAGCGTGCCGATGGCCGCGGCTCCCATGCCGCGCATCGCGAAAAGCACGGCGATGATGAACTCCGGAGCCTCAGACGCGAGTGGCGCGAGCCACTGCACGAGAAAGTACGAGTCGATTCCCAGCGCCGAACCGGATGCGACGAGGGACTCGGCAAACGGCTCGGCCGCCATCACAATCACGATCGCCGACACGGCAAACAGGGCGATCACAGTGATCCGCCGACGAGTCTGTGGCATCTCAGCGATGTGCGCGGCCATGCCGACGAACTCGTCGTGGCCGTCGTCGGGCGCGCGGCCGGCTTGCCAGAGGTAGAGCGCGAACACCATGATGAGGGCCAGGCCGAACCACGACGGGATCTGACCCATCAGCGGAATCGCGAACGCGACGACCGCCAGAATCGCCAAGAAGCCGATGTCGAGGCGGCTTGCACGAGGAAGCTGCAAGAACGTCGGTTTCGGGGCGCCCAGCCGGCGCGCCGATCTGCGTGCCACCGCGAGTGCGACGAGCACGACGAGCGGCCAGCCGAAGCCGAGCAAAAGCCGGTTTGAGCCGGTCATGTTCGCTGCCGCGAATTGCGCGTATGCCGGGTCCGAACCTGATTTGAAGGCGTAGAAGAGGTCGACCGCATACTCGGGGAGCACCGCGATCAAGGCGAGCAGCGCGATGGCCAGGGCTCCGGAGATGTCTTTCTGTGCCGCCTCCGCGGCCCACGCGAGGAGGAAGGATGCCGCGACGACGGCGGCTCCGAACAACGCCAGATCGAGCACGGGATTGGGGGAGAGGCCCAGGATTCGCAGGGTCATGGCCGGAGCCGCAATGCCGAGGCAGAGCAGAATGCGGCGAACTAGTTGTGGGGGCATGGGTGTCTCCAGGTCTCGAACGACCGGAGGGTACTCTGACGCTCCGGCCGACTATCGGGCCGAAGGTCTCGCTCACCTCGAAATCGAGGAGGCACGCCGGGCAGATCGTCATGACCCGCCAGTATGTCGACGTACCGCGTCGCCCCGTGATCACGCGGCGGTGGGAGCTACTCCCCTTCAGATATCGATCATGAGGGAGGGCGATCGGGTGTGTCTACGGGCAGAAGATTGTGTGAGGCGTCACAACACGAGAATGCAGCGCGACGTCTGGGGCGATCGTGCCCGCTCCAGCGGTGAGGCACATCCGGCTTCTTTGTAACTGAATCCCAACGAGTGATTCTCAACGAGCGATGTGCTTGTTCCAGGCCTCGACCAGTCGTATGATTCAACGAGCGATATTAGAACGCTCAGTTCGATTATCGAACAACTTGGGACCTTGGTCCACATCACCCACAGAGAAGTGAGGAAGCCGTGCAGTTCCACCACCACGGATACGTATCCACCGACCCGCGCGTCGAACCAGCAGCAGGGGTCGGCATCGATCGGCCCGATGAGCTTCCCGAGAACGTCGATGTGCTCATTGTGGGAACGGGCCCGGCCGGCATCGTCACCGCCGCCCAGCTGGCACAGTTCCCGAGCGTCACGACCCGGATCGTGGAGCGCCGTGGCGACCGGCTCCCGATCGGCCAGGCCGACGGCATCCAGGCCCGCAGCGTCGAGACCTTCCAGGCATTCGGCTTCGCGAATCGAATCATCGACGAGGCCTACCAGATCACGGAGATGGCGTTCTGGAAGCCAGACCCCAGCGACCCCTCGAAGATCGCCCGCGCCGCCCGCGCGGTCGACGACCCGACGGGGATCAGCGAGTTTCCGCACTTGATCGTCAACCAGGCACGCGTGCTGGACTACTTCGCCGAATTCATGGCCAACTCGCCGGCCCGAATGAAGCCCGACTACGGGTTTGAATTCAAGAGCCTTCAGGTCGCCGCCCCCGACGAAGACGCCGAGTACCCCGTCACCGTGACGCTCGTGCACACGACGGGCGAGCACGCGGGGCAGGAACGCATCGTTCATGCCAAGTACGTGGTCGGCGCCGACGGTGCCCACAGTGCTGTGCGTGAATCCATCGGCTGCACGATGGCCGGAGATCAGGCATTCCACGCTTGGGGCGTCATGGACACCCTCGCGGTCACCGACTTCCCGGACATCCGCACCAAGTGCGCGATCCAATCCGACACGGGTGGAAACATCCTGCACATTCCGCGGGAGGGCGGCCAGCTGTTTCGTATGTACGTCGACCTGGGTGAGGTGGACCCCTCTGACAAGGGAGCGGTGCGCCAGACCACACTCGAGCAGATCATTGCGAAGGCCAACGCGATTCTGCACCCGTACACGCTCGACGTGAAAGATGTGCCCTGGCACAGTGTCTACGAGGTCGGGCACCGGCTCACCGACCGCTTCGACGACGTGGTTGTCGAGGAGATCGGCACGCGCACGCCGCGGGTTTTCATTACCGGTGACGCCTGCCACACGCACAGTGCGAAGGCCGGGCAGGGCATGAACGTGTCGATGCAGGATGGCTTCAACATCGGCTGGAAGCTCGGTTACGTACTCGACGGTCGCAGTCCCGAGAGCCTGCTGAGCACCTATTCGGCCGAGCGCCAGCCGGTCGCCAAGAGCCTCATCGACTTCGACAAGCAGTGGTCGACTCTGATGGCCACACGGCCGGAGGATCTCGACGACCCGACCGAGCTCGAAGACTTCTACACACGCACCGCCGAGTTCCCGGCCGGGTTCATGACGCAGTACCCGCCGTCGATGCTGGTCGGTGAGGCGTCGTTCCAAGACCTCGCGACGGGCTTTCCGATCGGCAAACGTTTCAAGTCGGCCCGTGCCGTGCGGGTGGGCGATGCCAACTACGTGCAGCTCGGGCACCACCACCGCGCCGACGGCCGGTGGCGCGTCTACGCGTTCGCGGATGCCGCGGCATCCGGTGAACCGTCGGCACTCGCCGACTGGGCCCACTGGCTGCAGACCGCGCCGGACTCTCCGCTGCTCGTGCACTCTCCGAAGGATCGCGACGTCGACAGCGTGTTCGACGTCAAGGTGATCTACCAGCAGCCGCACCCGGAGGTCGACATCAGTCGGGTTCCGCCGGTGTTCCTGCCGAAGACCGGCCCGTTCGGGCTGACCGACTACGAGAAGGTTTACGGCATCGACCCGGCGGAGGACATCTTCGAGGTTCGCGGGCTCGACCGTGGCGGCGTCGTCGTGGTGGTGCGCCCCGACCAGTACGTGGCGAACGTGCTGCCGCTGTCAGCGACCGACGAACTGGCGGCGTTCTTCAGAACGAACTTGCTCGCCCGGTAGCACCGGCGTGAAAGAAGGAGGGGGCGGTGAGCGATTCGCCGCTCCCTCGCGAGGTGGGGGTCAAGCGCCGTAGGCGCGTGCCACGCTCTGGGCGCCGAGTTTCAGCCGCTCGGCGATCTCGCTCTCGGAGTCCGGGAGGAAGACATGGATGACCGCGATTGAGGCGCGCGGTTGCCCGGGGAGGGTGAGCGGCACCGCCACCGACCGCAGCGACGGCACGACTTCATCGTGGCTGGAGGCGTAGCCGCGCAGCCGGCTCTCGGCGAGTTCGTCCCGCAATTCTGCACTCAGATCGGCGGGCCAGGCGCTCTCGGGGAGCCCCATCAAGATCGCCTTGCCGGGGCCGCCCCGGCTGATCGGGTGCCGGTATCCCGGCCGGTACGACACCACGGCAACGGTCTGGCGCGGCACCGCGCTCACCAGCGTGACCGCTTCGCCGCTGTCGGCCAGCACCGCGAGCAGGCACGTCATGCCGAGCTCGTTGGCGATCTCGTTGAGCACGGGCGAGGCCGCCTGCTGGAGGTTGCGTGCGACACCGGAATTGAGCGCAGCCAGCCCCACGCCGAGCGCGAGATGGCCGGCGGTGTCGCGCGTGACGAGGTCGTGGTCTTCGAGGGTGCGCAGTAGCCGGTAGGCAACGGAGCGATGCACATCCAGCGTGGCCGCCAGCTCGGCGATCGAGAGATTGCGGTCGGCGCTGGCCAGAATCTCCAACAAGCGGATGCCGCGGTCGAGCGTCTGGGATCCCGCTTGCGCGCTGCTCTGCTCTGCCATCCGTGCCTCTTTTCCACCGGTGCATCGACGACGATCGTCTCACTATCTGATCCGCTCGTTCGATATTAGGACACGCGGCGGCCAGCGAGTGGATGCGCGGCCGGGTTCTCCGGCCTGGGCGTGGAGAATCCCGCTGGGCGTGCGCCCTTTCGCACGCCCAGCGGGATTCCGCACGCCAGGATGCCCGGCGTGCGATCGCGACCCGCTACTGCCGCGTCATCGCGATCTTCATCAGGTGTTCCGGCTCGATGAGGTCGTCGTGAGAGTCGTCTCCGGCGTCAAGCCGAATCGAGGCGATCTTTCCGGTGAAGGCGTTGCCCGTCGCCCCATAGTCACTCGAGACCGGCGAGGCGAGGTCTTCCCCGATGTCGACGGTCTCGTCCATCGAGAAGAAGAAGGGCAGCGTGCGTTCGACCCGGCCCTCGGCCAGCGCCGCCGTGCCCTGAGAAGCGGCGCCGTCGGAGATGGTGACCGTGCCGCCCTTGCCGAGTCCGCCGCCGTCGTAGGCGAAATGCACGACCAACTCGTGCTCGCCCGTGGCGAGCACCGTGTCCGACCGCACGAAATCCGTTGAGATGCCGCCCAAATTGTAGGCGAAAGCCGGCTTTCCGTCGGTGAGGTAGCACGACCATCCGCCGTAGGTACCGCCCTGCGCAATGATCACGCCGTTGGCGCCGCCCTCGGGGACCGTGACCTTCGCCGTGACCGTGAACGACTTGTTCTTCACATTGACGACGGAGTTCTCACTCAGTCGCTTCATCCCGGCATAGAACGTTTGCGAGGTGCCCCGCACCAACGCCGGCCGGCCGGCGATCTCCTCGTTGAAGCGTTCAGCCGAACGGATGTCGAGCGGCAGCACATTGAAGCGCGCGGCCTGGATCAGGAACAGACGCTGCAACTGGGCGAGCCGTTCCGGCTCCTGGGCGGCGAGGTCGTGGGACTGCGTCCAGTCCTCCTCCACGTTGTACAGCTCCCAGACATCCTCATCGAGGCCGTGGTCAGAGCCGAGCCACGGCTTCTTGTGCATGGCGACGGCGGTCCAGCCCTTGTGGAAGATGGCCCGGTTTCCGAGCATCTCGAAGTACTGGGTGGTGTGCTGTTCTGCGGCATCCGCTGCATCGAAGCTGTAGTTCATCGGCGTGCCCTCGTACGGGCGCTGGGTCACGCCGTACACGGTCGACGGCTCCGGGATGCCGGCTGCGGCGAGCACGGTCGGGGCCACATCGATCACGTGTGCGAACTGGTTGCGAATCTCGCCTCTGGCCGGGATGCCGTTCGGCCAGGACACGATCGTGCCGTTGCGGGTGCCGCCCCAGTGCGAGGCGACCTGCTTCGTCCACTGGTACGGGGTGTCCATCGCGTGGGCCCAGCCGATGGCGTAGTGGTTGTAGGAGCGCGGCGTGCCCAGGTCATCCTTGTGCGCGATCTTGTACTCGTCGGTCTCGATCTCGGTCATGTGGTTGATGGTGAAGGCCTCGTTGGTGGTGCCGGTCATCGTGCCTTCGGCCGACGCGCCGTTGTCGCCGATGATCACGTAGACGAGCGTGTCGTCGAGTTCACCGATTTCTTCCAGGGCATCGAGCAGCTTGCCGACATAGTGGTCCGCGTATTCGAGGTAGCCCGCGTAGACCTCCATCTGGCGCGCGAGCACCGGCTTGATCTCATCGCTCATCTCATCCCAGGCAGGGATGCCCTCGCTGCGAGTCGTGAGAGTCGCGTTTTCAGGTATCACGCCGAGCGCTACCTGCCGGTCGTAGGTCTCTTCACGCAGCTTGTCCCAGCCCTGGTCGAACTTTCCCTTGTACTTGTCAGCCCACTCGGCGGGAACGTGGTGCGGGGCGTGGGTGGCGCCCGGCGCGAAGTAGGTGAAGAAGGGCTTGTCGGGCGCGAGGGACTTCTGCTGCTTGGTCCAGACGATTGCCTTTTCGGTCATATCGTCCATGAAGTGGTAGCCCTCTTCGGGCGTGCCCCAGGGCTCGACCGGCGTCGTTCCCTCATAGATCGCGGGATACCACTGGTTGGTTTCCCCGCCGATGAAGCCGTAGAAGTACTCGAATCCACCGCCCGGCGTCGGCCAGTGATCGAACGGGCCGACCGCGCTGGATTCCCACACGGGCACCTCGTGGCATTTGCCGAACTGGGCGGTGCTGTAGCCATTGAGGCGCAGCGTCTCGGCGAGGGGCGCACAGTTGTTCGGGCGCAGTGAGTTGTAACCGGGCGCGCTGGTGGCGATCTCGGTGATGCCGCCCATCCCGACCGTGTGGTGGTTGCGTCCGGAGAGCAAAGCTGCCCGGGTGGGGGAGCAGAGCGCGGTGGTGTGAAAGCGGGTGTATTTGAGGCCCTGAGCGGCGACGCGCTCGAAGTTCGGCGTTGCGACAGGACCGCCGAACGCACTGGATGCGCCGAAGCCGGTGTCGTCGATCAGAATGACGAGCACGTTCGGAGCTCCCGCCGGAGGCAGCAGGCGCCGGATCGGCGGGTAGTGAGTGTCGGGATCGGTCGCGTCGTAGGTCACCGTTCCGGTGAACGCCAGGTCGGGAATCGGCAGCGCCCCACGCTGTACCGAAGAATTCTCTGTCGTCATTGCTCTTGTGCCCCTCACTCGTTGGTGACGCGGTCGCTCCTCCTCCGGAGCGACCGTACGCGACTGACATTGCATGCCCGCCACTCCCCATGATTCTGAGTCGCTGCCGGCAATCCCTCACCCGGAACGGGCGAACCACCCGTCCGAGGGGCAATCGGCGATGTTTACGTTGACATGTTTACGTTGACATTCCGTGGATCGCGCCCCTAGCATGACGATGTCAGGCACCCGTGCCCCCCTTTCTGGGAGGGGTGCGACGGTGCGAGAACGAACAGAGAGGTTCGCAATGCAACGTCGCTTCCTGCGGCTCACCGTCGCACTCACCACCGCCACGTTGGCGATGTCGGTGGCCACGCCCGTCTACGCCACAACTCCTGCTGATCCGATTCCCGCGGTGACCGGCGCCGAACTGTCGGCATCCTGGGCTGCACCGCTCAGCACCCGCGGGCGCTACATCGTCGATGCGAACGGTAATCGCTTCAAGCTGAAGTCCGCGAACTGGGACGGAGCCCAGGGGCACTGGAACGGAACCGGATCCAAGACCGACCCGGCCAATCAGACGATCGCCGGACCGACTTATGACATCCCGATGGGGCTCGACCGGGTGCCGATGGCGACACTCATGAACGATTTCCATGCGCTCGGCATCAACAGCATCCGTCTGCCGTTCTCGAACGAGATGCTCGGAACGACTACGCCGGTGCCGGATGCCGCGGTGCTCGCGAACCCGGACCTCGCGGGCAAGACGCCGCTGCAGATCTTCGATGCGGTGATTGCCGCACTGACCGCCGACGGATTCGCTGTGGTGCTGAACAACCACACCACAACCTCGCGTTGGTGCTGCGGCGCCGACGACGGAAACAGCAAGTGGTACAGCAGTCAAACCACCGAGAAGTGGGTGAGCGACTGGGTCATGTTGGCGGCGCGGTACCAGGGCAACCCGCGTGTGGTCGGCATGGACCTGCGCAACGAGGTACGTCGCGACATCCTGGATGACCCCAACTGGGGAATGGGCGACGGAAACGATCTGTACAAGGCCTACCAGCAGGCGGCAATCGCCATTCAGAAGGTGAACTCGAATGCGCTCATCGTGATGGAGGGGATCAACTGGCAGGGGATTCCCCTCGACGGCCTGTTCCATGACCGTCCGCAGTTGAAGCCGGTGGCGTCGACCTCGAACACAATCCTCTTTCCGAACAAGCTGGTCTACTCTGCTCACGTCTACGGGTTCACCGGGCCGCAGCACACCGGTGCGACGGGGCTCGGGGAGACCCACGACAACCGCTATCGCGACCTCACTGCGACTGAGCTTGCCGCAGAAATGAAGACCGAGGCCCTGTTTGTGAACACGGCAAACCAGCACTACACCGCACCAGTCTGGTTGAGCGAGTTCGGCACGGCCGGGGCAAGCCAGACCAATGACAAGGAGAAGGCGTGGTGGGTCAACTTCACTGACGTGCTGGTGGCGAACGACACTGATTTCGCTGCCTGGCCGCTCGTCACCTGGGCCGATGCATCAGGAAACTTCGCCGACACGTTCGCGCTGCTGGCCTACAAGGCAGACGGCACCAAGCTCAGCATCGCCGAGGACTGGCGTTACCCGGCCTGGGTCAAGCTCGTGAACGCGCCCTCGAAGACCGGTGCGGTGGCCACGCCGGTGCGCTGGAACATGCTCGGCAGCGGTAGCACCAGCCCCGACACCAATGCGTCGCTTCGGATGCAGAGCCAGCCCGACTGGGATTCGGGCAAGTGGAAGGGAACCTGCCCCGATTCCGAGCGGCTGATCGGTGTCGCGCGCAGCACGAACCGCGCGCTCTGCACCGACAACGCGCAGCCGCAGACGACCGCCGTCACCAGCCTCGTCAGCAACGAGGCCAACGTGACGAACGATTGGGCGTCGGGATACAACAAGTTGCAGTGCCCGACCGGCCAGATGGCGATCGGCTACAGCCTGACGATCGGCAGCACGAACAAATGGTCGACGTCGAAGCTGCTCTGCGGTCAGAGCGCGCAGGCGCTGCCGGCGAGCCAGGGCAGGAACGTGTGGTTCGACCAGGGTGACAATCGTCCGGCCAACGGCGGGTCGACCGCCAGCGACTGGGCTCCGACGAAGTACAAGGGGCAGTGTGCTGACAACGAGTACATCGCCGGCGTCGCGTTCACCTGGCGCTGGAGCCAGGGCGGCGTGCCGAGCGCGCTGCTCTGCAAGCCCCTGAGCTAGGGGCGGCGCACAAGCGCTGAGCGCATCAATCGAGGTCGGGTCGCCAGTGGCGGCCCGACCTCGACGCATGTTCTGGCTAGACGGCGGCTGTCGCGAACATGGCGTCGGCCGTCACGGGTGCGAGCCGGATCTCGTGCAGCACCTCGCCGTCGAGAGTGCGCATGGTCAGCACGAGCGACTCGGGCGTCGCCACGCCGTCGATCCAGGTTGCGGCCTCGACGGATGCGATATCGGCGTCGGGCCCGCCGCCGACGAGCTGGCCGTAGGGAAACTCCTCCGACGGCTGCAGCCAGGCCGGCTCGTGGGTGTGCCCGGAGACGACGATCTGGGCTCCCCAGTTCACGAGCGCGTCATGCCACGCATCGCGGCTCATCCGGCTGAACCAGTCGTAGCCGCCGGCGTCGTAGTCGGCCGGAGTCTCGTCGATCCAGCGCAGGGGGATGTGGCAGAACACGACCCGGTACGGGGCATCCCGGAACTCGGGGCGTGTGGTCACCTCGCGCAGCCACTCGGCCTGCTCGGCCCGCAGCGGTTCGAACGCCACCCGGCCCTCGAAGCTCGGGTGCGCGTCTGGCTTGTCTTCGCCGGTGTGCAGCACCACGCAGGCGACGGGGCCGATGCGGAACGCGGTGAACGGGCGGCCCTCCGGTGCGGCGACGAACTCCTCCAGTTGGTAGGCGTAGCGCCCCCGCACATCATGATTTCCCATCACGATCGCGAGGGGGCGGTCGGCGCTCACATCGAGGCCGGCGGGATTCAAGATCGTGGAGGTGAACCAGGTCGGCTCCTTCCAGTCATTGCAGAGGTCACCGTTCCAGACGAGCACGTCGACCTCGGGGGTCAGCGCGTCCAACGCGCGCACGGTGTCATCGTTCTGGTGAGTGTCATTCCAGACGGCGAAGCGAGAGGTCGGCGCATCCGGGGCGAAGGTGCGCACCGTCTTCCACTCGCTCTCGTGGCGCTCCGCCGGGTCCTCGATCGCCTCGGTCACCGCGCGGATGCTCAGCTCGCTCCCGGCAGGAAGCCCGGCCAGTCGCACCCGCAGTACCCGGTCGCCCTGCGGAACCATGCCGAAGGCATCCGCGGTCGCGACGCCGCGGCGCCCGTCGGCAGATTTCCACTCCAGCCAGCCGCGACTGAGCCGGCTCACGCCCCAGACGACCTCTGCGCCGTCTTCGCGGGGTGCCATCACGACGGGTGGGCTGGTGACTAGCGACGTCATAGTGTTCTTTCTCTCTTGAATGCTCGTCACGCGAGCTCCAGCTCGAAGCGGAAACGAAGGTCGTCTTCGACCCACATCGTGAAGTTCGTACCCCAGATATTGTTGTGCAGGTTGACGTGAAAGCCGTCGTTCGGGTCGGGCACGTCGTTGGTGAATCGCAGTAGGGCCGGCTGGCCGACCGCGACGAGTGCCGCATCCAGTGGACGCAGAGCGAAGGTACGATCCGCCGTGTGCGTCGATGCCGTATGAGTCACAGCGGCTACCGCGTGCATGCTCCGGTTGCCATTGCGCACCACCGATTGCGGGTCGACGTGGCTGTCGATCTTGGTGAGCGTCCAGTCGCCGGGCGCGGTGCGCGGCCGAAATTCGAGCCAACTCGCCTCGGGCAGGCGCGAGGCATCCTTGTCGCAGAGGTCGAGCGTGATCCCGATCGGCCCAGCACTCGGAAAGCGATAGCTCAGCCGGATGTCGCGGGGCGCGCCCCAGGCCTCACTCGCGATCGCCGGCAGCTCAAGTGACAGCGTCAGCACCGCAGCGTCTGCAGCATCGTGCCGCTCGGCCGCGACGATGGTCGGCGTGAAGAGCGTGCCGGGCTGTGTGTTCGCGATCGAGAGTCCGGGCTTCGAGAAATCGGGGATCGACCACATGCCGTTCTCGGCACGATTGCGGCCGTACTCTCTCAGCCAACGGGCTTCGTCGCGTTCGTCGAAGGTTTGATAGGCGTAGGCGGCGAGCGGATGCTCGGCCCCGGCCCACTGCGTGCCGTCGGCATCGATCAGGGAGACGAGCGAACCATCACGACCGAATCGCACCCGGTAGTCGCCGACAGCGTGTTCGGCCCCGCAATCGATCGCCGCGGCATTCGGTTGCGGCTCGTTCGTTGGCTCGCAGCCGGCCAGGGCGGCTTCGGCCTCGACTCGTCGTGCGGGGGAGAGCGCGGCCAACGCGCGGTCGACGTGGGCGCGCTGCTCGGCCCAGGATCGCTCGAAACTCGAATAGGTCAACCCCTGTGCGCTCGGGTGGTCGGTGTAGGCCCAGGCGAACTCGTCGAACTGCGCCGGATTCTGGACGGGGTCGATCACATCCGCGGCCCGCGCCGCCTGAAATGCTGCCTTCTCGTAGTTCACATAGTCGGGAAGGTGGGTCTTCAGGTCTTCGCCCCAGGTGTGCTCGGGAATGAGTAGCAGCCCATCGCTGAATCCGTCGCACTCTGCGGTGCCCGGCACCAGCGCACCGGATGTGACCCAACCCGTGCGGAGACGCAGCAGGGCGCGGAGGCGCGCTGTCAGCACGGGGTCGCTCGCGACGCCGTGAATCCAGGAGTCGCCGATCTCCTGCTCGAGCACGGGGAGAAGGTTGCGGTCCTGTAGGACGGCCGCCGCGAATGCGTCGAGGGTGGAGGCGATGATCCGAGTGCCGGGGTACTCCTCCTGCAATTGAGCGAAGAGCTCCTCGACGTCGGCGACAGAGGGAGGCCCGAAGTTGTCGCCGGTGTGGGCGAGGTGCAATGCATCGGTGCCGCCGGGTGCCAGAGCGACGCCGAGATCCGTGGCGCCGTAACTCTGCGCATAGTTGACGACCACCTCGCTCCCGTTGGGCGCCCGCCAGATGAAGAACTCAGGCACCTCGGGAACGGCAGAGGCGCCGTTCACGCCGAGGTGCAGATAATCGAGGCCCGCGCGGGAAAGGAACGGAACGAGGCCGATGGTGTGACCGGGGACATCTGTCATCTTTGCGGCGATGGTGTGACGACCGAATCGGGCGTCGAGTCGACGCCCGATCGAGATGCCGTGTTCGACCAGCCCCGCATCCATCAGTTCGGTGTGGGTGCTCAGGGGGAGTCCGTGCCAGCTCACCTGGCCGGCGCGGATCGCATCCTCAAGAGCGGCACGCTCGTCGGGGGTGCCGAGGCGGAGCGCTTCGTGGATGAGCCAGGAGCCGGTAGTCCAGATGAAGCCGGCTTGGCCTCCGCGCCGATCCAGCTCGCGGGCGAGTTCGATCGCTCGCGGAAGGTACTCGTGCACGTAGCGATCGGTGACGTTGACGGCGTAGTCGGTGAAGCCGAGATCGAGGTGCGTTTTGAAGACCACATGCAGGGTAGAGATCATCTGTGACTCTTTCGTTACTTGATTTTCACAATTCTGTTTGCGCAAACATCATCCTGTCCCATACTGTGATGGGAACGCAAACATTCTGAAGAAGGAAGCGAGCGAATGACGAAGACGTCGAACGCACGAGGTGACAAGGTGGGTCGCCCATGACTACCGTTCCCCTCGGCACCGGAACGCTGGTACACCCGGCGACCGGTTCCAACCCCAGCACCGAAAGCCTCCTGATCCCGGCATCGCCCGGCGCGCCGGCAGCCCTGAAGAAGCAGCGCCGCAACTGGTCTGGATGGATGTTCGTCGGGCCGTTCATGGCGCTCTTCGCGCTCGTCTTCATTGCACCGCTCGCCTACGCGATCTTCCTCAGCCTCTTCCGCGAGACGCTCGTCGGTGGCAATTCGTTCGTCGGGCTGGAGAACTACGGGATCGCGCTCACCGACCCCAAATTCTGGGATGCCATTCTCCGTGTCTCAATCTTCCTGCTGGTGCAGGTGCCGATCATGTTGCTGCTCGCTCTCTTCGCCGCACTTGCCCTCGACAGCGCGCGCTTGCGTTGGGTGGGTTTCTACCGTCTCTCGATCTTTCTGCCCTATGCGGTCCCTGGCGTCGTCGCGGTGATGATCTGGGGCTATATGTACGGATCACAGTTCGGGCTCATTGCCGACCTGAACCGGTTCTTCGGGCTCGCCCTGCCGTCGCCGATGGCCCCGAACTTCGTGATGGCCGCGATCGGAAACATCGTGACCTGGGAATTCGTCGGCTACAACATGCTCATCTTCTTCTCAGCGCTGAAGGCGATTCCCCAGGATCTCTATGAAGCAGCAGAAATCGATGGTGCCGGAGCGTTCCGCACGATCTTCGCCATCAAGCTGCCGTCCATCCGCGGCGCCCTGATCATTGCGACGGTGTTTTCGGTGATCGGAAGTTTCCAGCTCTTCAACGAACCCTCGATCCTGCAGACGATCGCGCCGAACTCGTTCACGACGTACTTCACTCCGAATATGTACGCGTTCAATCTGTCGTTCGCCGGCTCTCAGTTCAACTACGCGGCAGCGATCGCCATCCTGTCGGGAGTCATCACCATGGTGGTTGCCTACCTTGTTCAGGCCACCGGCGAAAAGAAGGAGAAGCTGGCATGAGCGCCACCCCGAGTGCGGTCCGTTCAAGCCGGGCGCCGAGTCGTCTGGCCAGCGGAAAGGTCGCACCTCGCGACCGAGCCCTGAAGAAGCAGGCCACTCCACGGCACAAGCGCGCGTCCATCACCCTGGGCCTGCTGATGACGGCGATGATGCTCTACTGCCTCGTGCCGATCTGGTGGCTCGTCGTCAACTCGACGAAGACGATGGACTCGCTGTACAACTCGTTCGCGTTCTGGTTCAGCGGCGAGTTCGCTCTGTGGGACAACATCGTTGAGACCCTGACCTACCACGACGGCATCTTCACTCGCTGGTTCCTCAACACGATTCTCTACGTCGTAGTCGGTGCCGGAGGCGCCACTCTGCTCGCCACCTTGGCTGGGTACGGGCTGGCGAAGTACAACTTCCCCGGGCGCCGCTGGGTCTTCGCCGTCATCATCGGTGGCATGGCGATCCCCACCTCGGTGCTGGCCGTGCCACAGTTTCTGCTCTTCAGCAACATCGGCCTCACCAACACACCGTTCTCGGTCATCATCCCCTCGATGGTGAGCGCGTTCGGGCTCTACCTGATCTGGGTCTACGCAGCTGAAGCAATTCCCGACGAGCTGATCGAAGCGGCCCGCCTCGACGGCGCCGGAGAGATCCGCATCTTCTTTTCGATCTCTCTTCGCCAGCTCGCGCCGGCGCTGATCACGGTGTTGATGTTCACCGTGGTCGCGACCTGGAACAACTACTTTCTCCCGTTGATCATGCTGAGCGACCCGCAGTGGTACCCACTCCCGGTCGGCCTCGCTCAGTGGTCAGCGCAGATGAGCGCGATCGGTGGCGAGGCGATCCCGAACCTCGTCATCACCGGTTCACTGCTCACCGTTATTCCGATCTCAGCGGCATTCCTCTATCTGCAGCGTTTCTGGCAGTCGGGATTGACCGCCGGGAGCGTGAAATAGACCGGTTCGTCCGGAGCTACACCCCCAACACCAAGCGAAGGGAATCACAATGGAAAAAATGACAACAAGCCGATGGGCGCGATTTGGCGCCGTCGTCGGCGCCGGCGCGCTCCTCGTCGGAGCACTCTCGGGCTGCAGCGCTGCAGCGGGAGGCTCCAGCGAAGGCTCGACCGACCTCGATGCAGCGGTCACCGTACCCACGAAGCTCACCTGGTGGACCTGGAGCGACAGCACCCAGGACCTCGCGGATGCCTTCACTGCGAAGTACCCGGACATCACGTTCGACGTGGTCAAGCTGGAGAACCCGGATGCCGTGGTCACCAAGCTGCAGAACGCGGTCAAGGCGGGCAAGGGCGCCCCCGACCTCGTGCCGGTTGAGTACCAGACGCTGCCGCAGCTCACCATGGGCAAGGCTCTCGCCGATCTGACGCCGTACGGCCTGGACAGCTACAAGGACGCCTTCACCGCTTCGACCTGGAACTCCGTGAACCTGCAGGACAAGCTCGTCGCCCTGCCAATGGACTCCGGCCCCATGGTCATGATCTACAACAAGGACCTCTACGCGAAGTCGGGCGTCGCCGCGGCTCCGACCACGTGGGACGAGTGGGCTGACGCCAGCGCCAAGATCCACGCCGCAGACCCCGAGGCCTACATCGCAAACAGCGGCGATGCCGGCTTCGTGACCAGCATGATCTGGGCATCCGGCGGCCAGCCGTTCGCCGTCGATGGCGAGAACGTCACGATCAACCTGCAGGACGAGGGCTCCAAGAAGTTCGCGGACTTCTGGAACAGCCGTCTCAGCAACGGCGAACTCTCCCCGGTTGCAACCTGGTCCGACGAGTGGACCAAGGCACTCACCCAGGACAAGCTCGGCACCCTGATGATGGGCTCCTGGATGATCGGCGGCATGGACGACTACGGCACCGCCGGTAAGTGGGCCGTCGCACCGATGCCGTCATGGGATGGCAAGCCCGCCTCCGCCGAAAACGGCGGCAGCGCACTCTCCGTCACCGACCAGAGCAAGAACAAGGCCGCCGCAGCAGCGGTGCTGAAGTACTTCGCCGACGGCGACGGACGCGCGCTCCTGAATGAGAACGGCTTCCCGTCGACAACAGCCGACCTCAGCAACCCGGAGTGGCTGAACAAGCCGTTCCCCGCCTACGGCGGTCAGCCGGCGAACCAGATCGGCGCAGCGTCGTCCGAGTCGGTTGTTCCCGGATGGCAGTACCTGCCCTACCAGGGTTACGCCAACAACGTGTTCTCCGACTCGGTCGGCGCAGCACTCGGCGCCGGAACCGACCTGAACGCAGCATTCGAAGAGTGGCAGAAGACGCTCGTCGAGTACGGCAACACGCAGGGCTTCTCGGTCAACAAGTAGTCAACACGTAACACGTAACACCTGCACCCAATCGCGGGGTGTCTGCCATCGTGGCAGGCACCCCGCGGTCAGTAACACGACAGGACAGCGCATGCCTACCTTCTCCATCGGTGACACCGACTTTCTGCTCGATGGCTCGCCGTATCGCGTGCTTGCCGGCGCACTCCACTACTTTCGCGTGCACCCCGATCAGTGGGCCGACCGCATCCACAAGGCCCGACTGATGGGCCTGAACACCATCGAGACGTACGTGCCGTGGAACGAGCACTCACCCTCCCGCGGCGAGTTCCGCACCGACGGACAGCTCGACCTCGCCCGGTTCCTCGAGCTTGTTCACGCCGAGGGAATGCACGCCATCGTGCGGCCCGGCCCGTACATCTGCGCCGAATGGACCGACGGGGGCCTGCCCGGTTGGCTCACTGCCGATCCGGCGATGGTGCTTCGAACCAGCGACCCGGCCTATCTCGAGGCGGTGTCCGAGTACCTTCGCTCCGTGTACGAGATCGTCGTGCCGCGGCAGGTTCAGCACGGAGGTCCGGTCATCCTCGTGCAGATTGAAAACGAGTACGGCGCTTACGGTTCCGACTCCGACTACCTGCGTGCGCTGACATCCCTGACCAGAGAACAGGGCATCGAAGTACCCCTGACCACTGTCGACCAGCCGACCGACGCGATGCTGTCGCACGGCAGCCTCGACGAATTGCACAGGACCGGATCGTTCGGGTCCCGGGCAACCGAACGGCTCGCCACACTGCGCCGGCACCAGCCGACGGGACCGCTCATGTGTTCCGAATTCTGGTGCGGCTGGTTCGACGCCTGGGGGGCGCCGCACCGCACCACTTCCGCTGCAGATTCAGCGCGCGAGCTCGATGAGCTGCTGGCAGCCGGGGCCTCCGTGAACATCTACATGTTCCACGGCGGCACGAACTTCGGATTCACCTCGGGGGCCGATGACAAGGGCACCTATCGGCCGAACATCACGTCGTATGACTATGACGCCCCTCTCGCCGAGGATGGCACGCCCACCGAGAAGTACTGGCGGTTCCGCGATGTGCTCGCGAAGTACGGCCCGGTTCCGGACGAACGACCCGCCGAGAGGGTCGACGCTCCCGCCTTCACCGTTGCGCTCGACCGAAGCGTGCCGCTCCGCAGCGTGCCGATTGTGGTGGGCACGAGTTTCGAACAGCTTCCGGATGCGCGCCAACTCGGCTCGTCACGCGGCTTTGCGCTTTACTCCACCGAGGTCGCGCACGGAGGCCTGCTCGCCTTCGCCGAGGTGCGCGACCGAGCGCAACTGTTCCTGGACGGCAGCCCCGTCGGCATCCTCAACCGTGACCACCATGATCGGATGATTCCGCTCCCGCCCCAGGCGCAGGGAGAACTCACGCTGTTGGTGGAGTTCATGGGCGGCGTGAATTACGGCCCGCGCATCGGCGAGGCCAAGGGCCTCATCGGTCCGGTGACCCTGGACGGCGAACCGCTCACCGACTGGACGGCGGGCTCGGTCGCACTCGAAGACGGCGGAAGCCTGAATCCCGCGATCCGGGTTGCCCTCGAGGCCTCAGCTGCCGACGCCCCCGGGCCGCTGAGCGGGCCGGCGTTCGCGCGTGGCACGTTCACGCTTGGGGAGACTCACGATCTGCACCTCGACACGCACGGCTGGGGCAAGGGCGTGGTGTGGCTGAACGGATTTAACCTCGGTCGCTACTGGAGCCGCGGACCGCAGCGCACACTCTTCGTACCCGCACCGGTGCTGCGGGAGGGGGCCAATGAGATCGTCGTCTTCGAGACCGCCGGGGCCGCATCTGCCACCGTGCGTTTCGTGGCCCGCCCGAACCTCGGATCCGCCGAGGCCTGACGACATGGAACACCGGTCTGTCCGGCCACTCGGGATGCCCACGGTGGCCTCGATTGAGCAGCGCTCAGCTGGGCCATCCTCAGCCGAGCTGAGCGGGGCTCGGCTGTCCTCAATCAAGCAGTGTTCAGTCTGCGCGCACCTCTCCGGTGCTGTCGCGTACGACGAGCCTGGTCTGCACGAGGATCTTCTGCTTCTCGTCGGGCTCGCCGTCGATGAGGGCGAGCAGCAAAGTTGCGGCCTGGCGGCCGACCTCGTCGAGGTTCTGATGAACGGTGGTGAGCGCCGGCCAGAACTCGGCAGCGCCGTCGACGTCGTCGAATCCGATCACACTGATGTCTTCGGGAACGCGGAGTCCGTGGTCATGGATCGCGTGCATGACTCCGAGCGCCATCTGGTCGTTGGCTGCGAAGACTGCGGTCGGCACGCGGTCGCCGGCGAGCATCTGTCGCCCCAGTTCCAGACCCGATGCGGCCGACCAGTCGCCGGTGAGCACCGGCAGCACGGCGAGCTCGTGCTCGATCATCGCGTGTCGGTACGCCTCGGCGCGTCGCCGGGCAGAGTAGGACGACTCGGGACCGGAGACGTGAACGATGTCGCGGTGGCCGAGTTCGAAGAGGTGCTGCAGTGCAAGGCGCGCACCCTGCTCCTGGTCGGTGTCGACGACCGTGTAGGGCAGGTGTGCATCGGAATCGACGATGACGAGCGGCAGACCGACGGTCATCGAAATCTCGTCAAGCGAGCCGACCTCGGCCGACATGACCAAGATGATGCCGTCGACGGCCTGCTCCTCGAGGCGGCCGAAGGCTCCTGCGACGTCGAGCTGAGTGGGATCAGCGACGGGCAACAGCGTTGTCGTGTATCCGGCGGCTTCGGATGCCTCGGCAACAGCGCTGAGCGTGCGCTCATTGCCGAAGGTCGCGAGGTTGAACGTGACGAACCCAATGCTGCGGAAGCGACCGGCCTTCAGATTTCGAGCGGCGCTGTTCGGGCGGTAGTTGAGCGACTGCATGGCCGCGAGCACACGCTCTCGGGTCGCCGGTCGCACATTGTTCATACCGTTCGCGACACGCGAGACGGTTTGAGCAGAGACCCCGGCTTGAACTGCGACATCGTTGATCGATGCGCGTGCCCGCGGCGCGCTACATCCGGGCGAGGTCGTCGAGTCAATCAGCATGATGACGTAAACACTAGTCGAGCAGACGAATGAAAAGGAACTTTACTATGACAACTTCTCCCGACCTTGGACTCGTGATGCGCGCCGGAGACGTGGCGCTCGTGCTCGACCTCAGCGACGGAGCCCTGCCCACTGTGTTGCACTGGGGCGCCGACATCGGAGCACAGAGCGAGCCGGAGTTCTCCGCGTTGCGAGACACCGGCATCCTGCCGATCGCCGCCAGCGAGATGGATGTCCCGGTGCGGTTGTCGATTCTGCCCGAGCATTCTCGTGGCTGGGACGGCCGCCCGGGCGTCAGCGGTTCCCGCGAAGGAACCTCCTGGTCGCCCCTGTGGGTGACGACTGCCGTCGCACTTGATGGTGTGCGCCTAGGCGCCGAGGAAGGCGCCAACCGCCGAGAGGTCGTCAACACCGGCGCGGGAACGCTCGTCGTGACGGCCGCCGATGCCGCAGCCGAACTGGCACTGATTCTCACAGTCGAACTCAGTGAGGCCGGCATCGTCAAGGTTCAGGCCGTGATCGAGAACCTCGGCGAGCAGATCTACCAACTCGACGACCTGCTGCTCACCCTGCCGACCCCGTCCATCGCCACCGAGGCTCTCGACTTCGCCGGACGTTGGGCCGGTGAACGGGCTCCGCAGCGCCGCGCGATCACTGTCGGCACCCATCGGCGCGAGTCCCGTCGCGGCCGCACCGGCCTGGATGCCGCGATGATCCTCACGGCGGGAGTGGCCGGGTTCGGATTCGCCCAAGGTGAGGTCTGGGGCATCCACACCGGGTGGTCAGGCAATCACGTGCACCAGATCGAGCGCGTGCAGGGCGGCGTTCAACTGCTCGGCGGCGGCGAACTTCTGCTGCCGGGCGAGGTGCGTCTCGCCCGCGGCGAGCGGTATGAAAGCCCCTGGGTCTACGGCATCTACGGCGTCGGGCTCGACGAGTCGGCCAAACGGATGCACCGGCACCTGCGCGCGCGCGCCGGTTACCCTCGCACGCCCCGGCCTGTCACTTTGAACGTCTGGGAGGCGGTGTACTTCGACCATGACGCCGACATCCTGCGTGACCTCGCCGACAAGGCGGCTGAGATCGGCGTTGAGCGTTTCGTTCTCGACGATGGCTGGTTCGGCGGGCGCCGGAACGACCGGGCTGGGCTCGGCGACTGGACGGTCTCACCGGAGGTGTGGCCGAATGGGCTGCACCCGATCGTCGACCACGTGCGTGCTCTCGGCATGCAGTTCGGGCTCTGGTTCGAGCCGGAGATGATCAACGCCGATTCCGATCTGGCCCGGGCGCATCCCGAGTGGATCATGTCCGCGAGCGACCGACTCCCGCCGGAGTCCCGGCACCAGCAGGTTCTGAACCTGGGCATCCCCGAGTGCTATGCCCACATTCGGGATGCCATCTGCGCGATCCTCGATGAATATGAGATCGCTTACATCAAGTGGGATCACAACCGGGATCTCGTCGACGCAGGCAACGGGTCGACGGGGCGAGCCGGGGTACACGAGCAGACCCTCGCGTTCTACCGGCTGGTTGACGAACTCAAGGCCCGTTTTCCGGGTCTTGAAATCGAATCGTGCTCGTCGGGCGGCGGCCGGGTCGATCTGGGTGCGCTCGCCCGCACCGACCGGGTCTGGGTGTCAGACAACAATGATCCGATCGACCGCCAGCAGATGAACCGGTGGACGACCCAGCTTGTGCCACCCGAGTTGATGGGCACCCACATCGCTTCGGCCACCTCACACACGACAGGCCGCACCCACTCGCTCTCGTTCCGTGCCCTGACCGCTGTGTTCGGGCACCTCGGCGTCGAGCTTGACCTGCGTGGCACGAGCGCGGCGGACCTCGCCGAGCTCACGGCCTGGGTGAATCTGCACAAGCAGTACCGGGATGTTCTCCACAACGGTGAATTGGTGCGGCTTGACCACCCCGACGACACCCTCGTCGTTCACGGCGTCGTCGCGAGTGACGGTTCGCAAGCGCTTTATTCGTTTGTCTCGATGGCCCGTGCCGTCGTTTCGAGCCCCGGTCGGGTTCGCCTCCCCGGGCTCGAAGCCGAGAGCCGCTATCGCGTCGAACCGGTGCTGCTCGGGGGCATCCCGAACAGCATGCGCCCGGCGCCGTGGTGGGGACCGATCACGGCGGCCGGCGGCTATTCGGATTACACGCAAGCCACATTCGCCGACGGGCCTCCCCGTGTGGAATTGAGCGGAGCCGTGCTCGCCTCGCTCGGAGTGATGATGCCGGTGATCAACCCTGAGCAGGGGCAGCTGTTCGTCGTGACGCGCGTCTGATTGTCTGCGCGCCGACTCGATCCTCTCTGGCGTAGCCAGAAGACAGTGGATGAGCCGGCGAGGTCCGCTGCAGAGTCCTGCGTCGGGCCTCGCCGGCTGGGCCTGAGCCTGCGCTAGACGTCGTGCAGCAGCCCAGACGCAAACGTCTCTGCTCGTTCGCGCAATGTGGCGATCCGCTTCTCCCGCGCAGCTTCCACGTCGAAACCGATGTACGCCATCCGCGGCGGCTTGCGCACATTTGCCGAGCACTCGAACTCAGCACAGATGAGAGTTCCGACGGTGTTTCCGTTGCGTCCGGCGGCCCCGCCGCGGCGCGCGGTGTAGAGCACGACATCGTTGGGAAGGTGCACGTCTTCGCACCAGGAGCATTGCGGGCGTGAGCGAGCTGAGCCCTCCGCCTGTTTCAGAAGGATGCCGACCAGCTGATCGTCGACGGGAACCACAATGTAGGCGCGGCGGGCATACTTGGGGTCGCACCAGCCGAGATAGTCGATTTTGTTCCAGTCGAGCTGCGCGAAATCAGCCGGCAGACTGAGATCGCTGACCTCTTTTCGAGAGGCGTTGACGAATGACGCCCGGATGGTCTTTTCGTCGAGTGCAAGCATGGTGATTCTCCAATCGTTCAACCCGTGGTCGCTGGCGCCACGGGGATTCCTCGTTCACAACAGCACGCCGGCTCAGCGGTCAAAACGACAGCGACGGCTGTGCCGGGTCTCACCGAAACGGTGAGGGCAGATCAGAACGACGGACTGAGGCCGGAGGACGAGCCGCCGACGACCTCCCAGCACCCGGTGGGCGTCGCGATTGAAGAGATGTTCACGAGACCAGCCTATCTATCTCAGGAGGAGCGGAGCCTCGGGGTGCGCGTCGTGGTGACGTGAAGGAGAAGATTCGCGCAATGATTGTCGTGATCGGGCCACGAGCGCGACTCGGTATTTCGAACAGGACTCTCGGGAGTCCGAGAGTGGGGCATATGCGTTCAACGAAACGGGTTCCGGTCGCCGATGTCGTTGGCGTCGCCACTACGACGGCCCCTGCAACTCCGCCGCCTCCAGCGCGTCGGGGTCCGTTTGCATCGGGATACATCTTCACGCTCGGCGCGATCGGTGCGGTGGCGACCGGCCTCGCGTTGTACGGGCTGAGCTCCTTGCTCTTCACGGTGTTCTTCGCTGCCTTCGCAACGGTCGGCCTTGACCCGCTCGTGCGCTGGTTCGAACGCCGCAGGTTCTCGCGGGGATGGGCCATCGTCACCGTAATCCTGCTCATCGTCGCCGTGCTCGTCACCATCATCTGGGTGGTGCTGCCGGTCGTGGTGAATCAGATCAGCTACTTCGCGACGACCATTCCGCAGGAAGTCGCGGCAATGAAAGACCAGGGCTGGTTCGACCAGGTCAATGAGGCGAGCAATGGGGCATTGAACACGCTCGTGACGTGGGTCTCCACGGAGATCACCGACCCGACGGTCTGGGCGGCGGTCGGATCCGGTCTTCTTGGCTTTGGACTGTCGGTGGTCAACGCCATCACGTCCGGCTTCTTCATCGCCATCCTGACCATCTACTTCATCGTGAGCTACGACTCGACCAAGGCAGCGGCCTACCGGCTCGTCGCCGCCTCCCACCGGGCGTCGTTCATGAACTACTCCGAACGCATCCTCAAGAATTTCGGAAGCTATCTCAGCGGCATGGTCATCCTCGCGTTCTTCAACGCGGTCTACAGCGTCATTCTGCTGGTGGTCACGGGGGTTCCCGGAGCATTCTTGATCGGCATCGCTGCCTTCTTCATCACGCTCATCCCGCTGATTGGAACGGTGCTCACCACCATTGCGATGACGATTCTTGCGTTCATCCACTCGCCGACGTCCGGCATCGTCGTTCTGATCTTCATGCTCATCTACATGCAGGTGGAGGCATATATTCTCACCCCGAAAGTGATGGGCAAGGCGGTCCAAATCCCCGGCTCAGTCGTGCTCATCTCGGCACTCGCCGGATCCACCCTGTTCGGCCTGGCCGGCGCGCTGGTCGCCATCCCGATCTCCGCCGGGATTATCTTAATCATCAAGGAAGTCGTGATGCCCCGCAAACAGCTCGCCTGAGCTCAGCGCGTCCGAGCTCAGCGCGCAGCACCGCCGGCGAAGAAAGCAGGTTTTCCATGGTCACCATCGATCCTCCGGCCGGGTTTCCGTCCGACTCCGGCGCGATCATCGCGGACATGCTGGCTCAGATTCTCGCGTCGGACCCCGATCCGGTGTCGGCTCCCGCGTCCGGTGGTCCGGCATTCGGTCGTTGGGCACAGGATGTCACGGTGACGGGTCGCGGCAACCTGCCCTCCGTGTTTGCGGTCACCGAGCTGGCGACCGCGTCGATCGGCGCTGCCGGTCTCGCTCTCAGCGACCTCGTCGCTGCCGCCACGGGAACCCGCCCGGCCGTCACGGTCGATCGACGATTGGCCTCGATGTGGTTCGCCTCTTCGATTCGGCCCGACGGGTGGCAACCGCCGCCACCCTGGGATGCGATCGCCGGTGACTATCGAACCGTCGACGGTTGGATTCGACTGCACACCAATGCACCGGCGCACCGAGCCGCCGCCCTCCGTGTGCTCGGGGTGCCCGCCGACCGCGAGAAGGTGGCGGATGCGGTGGCCCGATGGACGAAGGATGCCCTGGAAGCTGCGGTAGTCGCTGCCGGTGGCTGCGCAGCGTCCCTGCAGACACTGTCCGAATGGCAGCAGAGTGAGGTCGGCCGTCGGGTCGCGGCCGAACCGCTCATCGCCTGGTCAGGCACCGGCTCTGGAGACGGGGACTCTGCCGGCGCCGGCTGGGGGTCGGCGTCGCCCCGCGCGCCATTCGATGCTTCTCGCCCGTTGGCCGGCATCCGGGTGCTTGATCTGACTCGTGTGCTCGCCGGGCCGATCGCCACCCGCTTTCTCGCCTTGTTCGGCGCCGATGTTCTGCGCATCGACCCGCCATGGTGGGAGGAACCCGGCGTCATTCCCGATGTCATGCTCGGCAAACGCTCGGCGCGCCTCGATCTGCAGAGCGCGGATGATCGCCAACGGCTGCTGGCGCTTCTGGACCACTGCGATGTGTTGGTGCACGGCTATCGGCCGGGCGCCCTGGACAGTGTCGGCCTCGATGCCGCCACCCGGCTCGCCGCCCGACCCGGCCTGATCGAGGTCAGTCTTGATGCGTACGGCTGGTCCAGTGAGTGGACGACCCGGCGCGGCTTCGACAGCCTGGTGCAGATGAGCGCCGGGATCGCGGACGCCGGGATGCGCCAGCTGCACCGTGACAAGCCCACCCCGCTGCCGGTGCAGGCACTCGACCATGCCACCGGCTACCTGATGGCCGCGGCGGCGGTGCGCGGGATCACCCGGCGGCTCCACTCGGAAACGGGTAGCCGGGCCTCGCTGTCGTTGGCGCGCACCGCGCATCTGCTCACCGGCTACGGGATCGTCGGGGTGCAGGAGGCGATCGATCCCGAGCGCTCGAATGACGTCGCGCCTGAGATCGAGCACACCGAGTGGGGGGCCGCGCGGCGCCTCGTGATGCCCCTTCGCGTCGAGGGTATGCGGGCATCTGCGCCGATTCCGGCGCGCAGTCTGGGGTCTGACCAGCCGGAGTGGTGAGGCCTGCGCCGGCCCCTTTCCATCCTCTCCACCCTCTCCACCTTTTCGCCCAGTTCGGTCTGATCCCGACCCAAAGTGAGGAGCGGAGGTGTGTCGGCGGAGTCCCGCCCGCGGAGCAGTCTGCTCTCCACCACCGCGACACACCTCCACTCCTGATTTCGGACCCGCCCAGCTAACTGCTCGAACCCTGGGATTTACGGGCATCACGCTTCGCTAGGATCAGTCGCAGTGGACATCATTGAACCGTGGTCGCTGTATGCGACACCTCGCAACGCCGTGCGGCAGTTTCTGATCGCCTGTCATGGCGCGGGGGAGCAAGCGGGATTCTCTCCTCCATTCCGGCAGAGAAAACTCCCGACGCGCGCACTCGTCTACGTCTCCGAGGGGAGCGGCACCTACACGTCCGCACCTGGCGCACCGAGCGTCCCCATTCAGGCTCCTGCCGTGGTCTGGCTCTTCCCGGGCGTCGAACACGGCTACGGTCCTGACCGAGAGGGCTGGAACGAGCACTGGATATTGTTCGCCGGGGAGTCTTTCGCCGCGTTTGAAGAACTGGGAGTGGGCAACCGTACCCACCCGGTGCTGTCCCTGGAGCGGCCGATTGACGGCGCCGACCTGCTTTTCGCTAAGCTGCGGGCATCCCTGGCGACGGTGGGGGCACGGTCAGAATTGGCGGCTTCACTCGCCACCCAACGCCTCCTGCTCGCCATCGTCGATGCAGTCGATGCGAGCGACGAAGCGACCGATCTTCCCCCCTATCTGAACCAGTTGGCTCAGGATGCCGCGCGCCGACTGGATGTCGCCGACCGAGCACGCCAGGTCGGGATGTCGGTGGGTGTGCTGAGCGCGAGAGTCAAGGCTGCCACCGGGCGCACACTGGGCGACTTCGTGATCGAGGTGCGGATTGCAAAGGCTCAGGCGTTGTTGGCCGAGACGGGGCTCGACATCGGTGTGATTGCCGAGCGCGTCGGCTACGACGATCCGGCCTACTTCTCGCGACTGTTCACCCGTCGAGTCGGCGTCGCGCCAACGGTGTTCCGTCTGCAGCAGGCGCGATCCATTCATACCGAGCTCGACAAGCTGTAGCCGCGACGCTGCCGACGCAGCTTCACCAGCGGGCGAATTGTCCAAGGACCAGGCGACGCCGCCGAAAAGTCCAATGATCACGCCGGATAATCTATGGCGCATAGTCCAAGACTCGCCGATTCTTGATGGATGCTTACCTCCAACGGATACACCCTCGATGACTCTGAGGCGAGACTCGGCCGGCTCGAACCGGTTCCGGAATCCGCCCGCGCCGACAAGGACGCCCTCTGGGAGCTACTGCGCCGCGACGGCTACCTCTACTTGCCGCAGCAGCTCGAGGCTGAACTCGTCAACGACTTTCGCCGCTACTATTTCACCACGTTGGCCGACACCGGAATCATCGCCCCGGGAACGAACCCGGCAGACGGCATCGGCGCCACGACTCGCGCCGATCGTGAGACGGTGCACAACGTTCTCTTCAGCGAGATCGTGCCAGGCGCGCGCTACGAAGCGTTGACGACCCACCCCAAGATCAAGGGTTGGTTCCAGTGGTTTCTCGGCGACGATGTACACCTCCACAAACGCAAGATCATCCGGCACCTGATGCCGGGCGAGACCGGCATCGGCACTGCCACTCAGGCCCACTACGACCTCGTCTATCTTCGCGAGGGGAGCGAACGCGTGCTCTCGATGTGGATTCCGTTGGGGGACTGCCCGCCAGAAATGGGTGGCCTCACCTATCTCGAAGGAAGCCATCACTGGGCGCTCGCCGATGAACGGGAACGCGGACATCGCCGACCCGCCGCGTCGATCACCGCGGATTTGCCAGGGTTGGCCGAGAAGCACGACGCACGGTGGCTTCTGGCCGACTTCACCGCGGGCGACGTCGTCGTGCACTCCTCCTACGTGGTGCATGCCAGCACCGACAACGTCGACCCGGGTGGTCGCATCCGGCTGTCGACCGACATCCGCTACCAGCGTGCGTCAGAGCCGATCGACTGGCGTTGGCAGGAGCACTGGCACGAGGACGACGGCCTGTAGACCACTGGTCGACCGGCGAACATCGAACAACTCCGACAGTTTGGACAGCAATGACGAAGACCTGGACATCGGAGGTCGCCACGTCGACACCGACGATCGAGTTGGCGGGGCGCAGCTATCAGTGGAGCGAACACGCGACCAGTGCGGTGCCGACCAACGACTGGGGTCATCACGGGGTCGTCGTCGACGCCTCGGGTGACGGTTTCATCGCGGCATCTCCCGATGGGCAGGCGTTCGTGCACCTGACCGACACGGATGCACGTCGCGGTGTGATGCTCGGCGTCACGGAGTGCCATGGGATGAGCGTTGACGCGTTCGACGGAGACTATTCGATCTGGGTGGCCGACCACGGCGAGAAATACGGATCACGCGACGGCGGTGAGCGCCGTGAGATCGATCGGCCAGGACAGGTGCTGCGTGTGAGTGCCGAGGGGAGCATCCTCCAGACGCTCGAGGCCGCCACGCTCCCGGAATGGCTCCGAGGCTGGCGGCCGACGGATGTCACCAGTGAGCCGGCGGAGGACGGCGGTCGCGTCTGGGTCGCCGACGGTTATGGCACCAGCTACGTTCACTGTTTTTCCCGTGACGGGGAGGTGGTCTGGAGCGACGACGGCAGCGACAGCGGCACTGCCTTCGATTCTCCCCACGCGATCATCGTCGACACGCGCCGGGACAGTCCTGAGCTGCTAGTCGCCGATCGGGGCAACAAGCGCATCGTCGCCCTCGACCTGGATGGCCGCTTTCTCCGCACGATCGGGCTGGGCGAGCTGTCGAGTCCTTCCGGGTTCGCCATCGACGGGAATCTGCTCTGGGTTACCGAGCTGTTCGGCGCCATCGTCGCATTCGACCCCGACGACCGCGTCGTGGCGCGGCTCGGTGATGGCGCCCCGTCGACAGAAGTCGGTTGGCCGAACACGCTCGCGGGGGATGTCGTCGAGAGAACCCCGATGCCGGCCGGGACATTTCGAAGCCCTCACGGCATCGCCGTCACTCGGTCGGGGGCGATCGCGGTGACGGAGTGGGTGATCGGCGGTCGACTGATCATGCTCAGGCCGTTGGGCGCTCAGTAGCTCGGCGCGCCGCCCACGCCGTGCGGCTACTTCGCACCGTCAAGTCACCGCGCTGCAGAACGCTGTCCGGCCCGTCAACCACCAGAAGGCGATCGAGTGCAGCCAGGTCGTCGGCGGCCAGTTCGTCGGTCAGGCCCGTGCGAACTCGGCTGAGAAAGGCGTGGGCATAGCGACCAGTGATCGGCGGCGCCGGGTTCAGATCGGCGGTGAAGACGCGCCGTTCGATCATCTCGAAGCCTGCGGACGCCAGGTTCACCTGCCAGTCGGGGTGCGCGTTCCAGCCGCGGCGAGCGATGACGTCGTGCAGGCGCGTCTCGAGGCCAGGACGTCCGAACCCCAGGTCGTCGGGGAGCACACGGGGAAACCCATCCATCTCCACGGCCACGAAAAGGCCGCCGGGGTTCAGAGCGGTCAGGATGTCGCGAAGCACCCGATCCACCTCCGCAAAGTGGTGCAGTGACGAAGCGGCCCAGACGAGATCGAACCGGCCCGCCTCGGGCCAGGCGGCGTCGAGATCGGCCTGGACCGTGCTCATCCGTTCGGCCAGCCCCTGCTCGATCGATGACGCCACGAGACGCTCGAGCATGCCCGGCGACACATCGAGGGCGACGATCTCCGCCTCGGCAAAGCGCCGGGCGAGTGCAAGACTCCCGGTTCCGGTACCCGCTCCGACATCGGCGATTCTTCCGGGAGTGCCACTGCCGAGCTGCCCCGCCCAGTCGATCACCTTCGCCAGCTGGGATGCGAGAACTTCGGCGTCGAGATCGAGCATGTCGGCCATGCCCGATTCGTCACCGTGGCTGTGCTCGGTACCGTGCACGTGCTCGGCACTCCGACTGGCACCGTGACTGCGCCGGTCCTGCGTTTGACCGTGCTGATCCTGACCGTGCTGAGACTGACCGTGCGGAGGGTGCTGAGCTGAAGGCGCCATGCCTCCACGCTAACCTCGCTGTGCGCTCAGCGCATACACTCTTGCGTATGCCGCAAGACATTGAATTGGAATCCGTGGTGCGGAAACGCATCCGTGGACTGCGCCTGGCACGGGGATGGTCACTCGACACTCTCGCCGCACGGTGCTTTCTCAGCCCGTCGACGCTGAGCCGCATCGAAACGGGCCACCGCAGAATCGCTCTCGACCAGCTGGTGCTCATCGCCCGGGCGCTCGATACGACGCTCGATCAACTGGTCGAGCCCATCGATGACGACGACGTGATCATCAGACCAGAACCACAACACGCTCCCGGGCTGACGACATGGTTGCTGTCGCGCGAGCCGTCGTCGCGCGGAATGACGGTCGCGAAGATGCGCATCACGCCCGAACGGCCTGCCGGAGCAGAGCATGTGCAAGTGCACCCGGGCCGCGAATGGTTCACGGTGCTCTCCGGAACCGTCAGCTTGCAGCTGGGTGACCGGGTCGTCCTGGTGGGCGAGGGCGACGCCGCCGAGTTCTCGACGATGGTGCCTCACGTCATCGGTGCACACGACGGCCCGGTAGAGATTCTCACGATCTTCGACCACGACGGTGAACGCGCCCACATGCACACGACAGCTGTCGGTCCCGAGCACTAGCCAGTACTCGCCAGCACGAGCCGTGGCGCTCGGGCCGACCCGTCAGGCAAAAATATTGACCGGCGACGACGAGCGCGAGCATAATGACCCTCAGTAATAGCTCCACCAGTGCAACGAGGCCGAGAGGTCGACAGCAGAGCATTTCGCTCTTCAACGAATAGGTGGTCGAAAAATGAGTACTGTCAAAGAAACCGGATGGGTCGGCTGGGCTCGGTTCGCGGGCGTCATCATTCTCGTCAGTGGAATCTTCAGCGGAATCCAGGGCCTCGTCGCCCTGATCGGACCTAACACGTACTACGTCGCCACCGAGGGCTCGCTCTACCTCTTTGACGTCGCCGGCTGGGGATGGTGGAACCTCATCATCGGCATCCTGCTCATTCTCACGGCATTGGCGCTGTTCACCGGGGCGACCTGGGCGCGGGTGGTTGCCATCATCCTCGCGGTCATCAGCGCTGTCGTTCAAATGATGCTCATTCCGGCCCAGCCGTGGTGGGCGATCATCGTCATCGGAATGGACGTGCTGATCATCTACGCGCTCACCGCACACGGCCGCGAGCTTCGCTCAGACGAGGGGTAGTCCGGGGCGAAGGGTAGTCCGGGGCGAAGGGGGACACAGGTCATGAAAAAGTGGTCTGTCGTCATCATCTTGGCCTGTGCTCAGTTCGTGATGGTGCTCGACGGCACCGTGATGAACGTTTCGATCTCCACCGTGGTCGCCGACCTGGACACCACCGTCGCAGCGATGCAGGCGGCGATCACGTTTTACACACTCACCATGGCGTCGATGATGCTGCTCGGTGCGAAGCTCGGCGACGTGTGGGGGCGTCGTCGGGCGTTCGTGATCGGCTCCTGCATCTATGCGCTGGGATCGCTGATCACCGCTTTCAGCCCGAACGTGCAACTGCTGTTCCTCGGTTGGTCAATCATCGAGGGGCTGGGAGCGGTCCTGGTCATCCCCGCCATCGCCGCTCTGGTCGCCGACAATTATCAAGGGCGTGCCCGCATCACGGCTTTCGCGACAATCGGAGCAGTTTCCGGTGCCGCGGTCGCCGCCGGCCCACTGATCGGCGGCTTCGTCACCACCTACTTCAGTTGGCGCTACGTCTTCGTCGCTGAGGTCGTGATCATGGCCGTGGTGGTGCTCTTCGCCCGCGTGATCAACGATCCCACCCCGCGACAGTCCGTGCGCATCGATGTGTTGAGCGTGCTGCTCTCGGCAGCGGGCCTGGTGCTCATCGTGTTCGGGATGCTGCAGAGCAAGACGTGGGGATGGGTCATCCCGCTGCAGTCGCCCGAGGTCGCGGGAGCACCGATCGCGCCGCTGGGCATCTCCCTCACGGCCTGGCTGATGGTTCTCGGCGCTGTACTGCTCTACCTCTTTGTCCGACGTCAGCAGCACCTCGTCGCCATCGGCCGCCCGCCACTGTTGCGCGTCGAAAAGTTCTCAATCCGGCAATTGCGCAGTGGCCTGAGCGTGCTCGGGGCCCAGTACGCGGTCACCGCCGGGCTCTTCTTCATGGTGCCAGTCTACCTGCAGATGACCCTGGGGCTGGACGCCCTGCAGACCGGCATCAAGATCTTCCCGCTCTCCATTTCACTTATCCTCTTCTCGATCGTGGGAACAGGCCTGTCGCGGGTCTGGGGTCCGCGCCGCATCGTGAGGACCGGTCAACTCATTCTTGTGGGCAGCGCGTTCCTGCTGCTCTGGTCGGTGACTCCCGATCTGCGGAGTGGACTCTTCGCCACCGGAATGTTCCTCGCCGGAACCGCGCTCGGGCTCCTGGCCTCCCAGCTCGGCAACGTGAACATGTCGAGCGTGTCGGAGAAAGAATCGAGCGAGGTCGGCGGATTACAGGGAGTGTTCCAGAACTTGGGATCCTCGCTCGGAACCGCCTTGATCGGGTCCATCCTGATCGGCGCCCTCTCGACGTCGTTCGCGACGGGAGTTGCCGACAGCGACGTTTCGCCCGAAGCGCGATCAATTGTGAACGAGGCGACAGTAGGCGGCGTGGAGATCGTGCCCGCCGCAACCGTCGACGAGCTTGCGCGGGAGGCGGGACTCTCCGCCGAGGAATCCGCAACGCTTGCCGACATCTACCAGGAGTCCCAGCTTGGATCCCTGCGTGTGGGGTTCTTCGGGCTCATCGTGATCGCAGTGGGGTCTCTGGTGTTCTCCCGCGGCATCCCGATTGAAATTGCCGGCAAAAAGCAAAATGCGGATGCGAAGAAGTAGGCGCCGCAGGAAAGCGGGGGTCAGATGAGCCAATCAACACCGATCCGACGGTTGCTCCGTCGGCCCGTTGCGAACTCGGAGTCGCTCGAGTCGTCGGCGCTTGTCGTCGGCGCCATCGTCTTCGTCGTATCGGGCATCGTGGCCGCGCTGTGGTTCTGGGGGAGCGGTGACCTGCCGATCTCCGGCCCGGGTTCGATCGGACAGTTCGTGGCGCTGGGTTCGGCAACTGCCGCGATTGTGGTCTTCGCACTGGCGCGAATAATCATGAATTCGCGTGGGAACGACGGTCGCGGAGTCTGGAACCGACTTGATATGCCGGGTGTGCGCCTGCACTGGTTCGACGTCGCCGCACTGGCACTCGCCCACGCGATCATCGCACTGCTCGGCTGGCTGGGCATCGCGAACCTGCTTGAGAAGAGTTTCACCGGTGCTGTCGTGTACTCGCTCGCGGCGGCGGTGCTGGCCGGAGCGGCCATTGCCGTCACGGCATACATCGTCGTGCTCTCGGCAGTGCGCCTCACCCCGATGCTCTTCTCGGTGATCCTCGCCGCATTCCTCGTCGTCGGTACCTTCGCAAGCATGTTGAGCGCCACCGACCCGTACTGGTGGCAGAAGAATCTGAGCACCCTGGGAATCTCTGACGATGTCTCGTCGCTCACCTTCAACGTCACCCTGATCATCGCCGGCGTCATCGTGACGACCATCGCCCACTACGCGACGGCCGCGATCCCCGTTGCGAACGAACGAGAATTGCGCGGACGGAATCTCGTGCGGCTCGCGTTGGTCGTGATGGGCATCCTTCTGGCCTGTGTCGGCCTCTTCCCGGTCGACAAATTCCTCACGGCCCACAATGTCTCGGCAAGCGGGATGGCGATCATTTTCGTGACAATGGTGCTCAGCCTCCGCCGCTGGATTCCCGCAATGCCGCGCGTCTTTGTGCTGCTCGGCTACATTTTCGTCGGAGTGATCGTGGCGCTCGCAGTGTTTTTCATCACCGGCTACTACAACCTGACCGCGGTCGAGCTTGTCGCGTTCCTGCTCGTCTTTGGATGGATCATCCTGTTTCTGCGCAATAGCGGTGCGATGTCGAGCCGGCTGAGCGAGGTTGTCACGACTGCGCCGGAGACGCAGCCGAGCGAGCAATGACGTCTTCCGGCCGGGGCAGGGAGCATCGGAGGCTCAACTCGGCATAGTCCCTGATGTGCTGCAGGAGCACGGCACGCGGGGGTGTCATCCCAATCAACGGGTAAAACCCGAATGAATCCTCGAGTGCGACGATGCATCGTGCGATCTCATCTGACGGATGCACGGGTTCGAATTCTCCGACGGCCCGGCCGATCTCAATGAGGGTGCGAAAGAGCATCACCTGCCGTTCGGTGAGCGATCGGTGGAGCGCCTGCAACGACGGATTCTCGATGACTGAGGCGTTGTTGGCGTACACCCACTTCAGTTCGTCACTGACGACTTCCGGGATGCCGCCCTGGATGAGTAAAGCGAGTCGGTCGGTGGCGCTGAGCGGTAGCTCCGTGAGCACCTTGCGGCGCTCATAGAACTCCTCCATCACCCCGTCAAGCGCCGTCGTGGCCAGCGCGTCCATGCTCGGAAAGTAGTAGAGCACACTGGCCGGACTCACCTTGGCTTCGGCGGCTACTGCCCGAACATTCACGCCGGCGGAGCCGCGGGAGGCGACTTTCCAGAATGCCGAGACGAGTTCGCCTCGTCGTATCGCTTGCCGCTCAGTCTTGCTCACAGCGTCAGTCTATGGGGCGGGCTCTACTCGACCCGCTCGACCGTCGAGATCGTCTCGGTGAGCGCGCCGTAGTGCTGGGGCGCGCGTCGGCGAATGACCAGACCGTAGACAATTCCGACGAACAAGAGCACGGGGGTGGGCATCAGCAGCAGCCAGTTGACCGGCCCCACCAAACCGGTGACGAACTCGAAGTTGGTCACGATCAACACGAAGCTCACGATGAGGCCCAGCGCGCCGATCACCGGTGCCACGACGACGCGCCAGGCGCTGTGCCCTTGACGGTCTTTCGCGAAGTACATCACCACGGCCACCGCGGCGGCCGCCTGGGCGAACACCAACCCCTGCACTCCCGTGGCGTAGGTCCAGAGGCCGAGGCCGAGGAACGGGTCGGAACCGAGCAACGCGGCGAGGACGATCGCAACAGCGCAGACCGCGCTGATCGCAAAGCTCGCGATGTGCGGCGCATGCGTGGTGGGATGTGTGCGGCCGAACGCTCGGGGGATCAGCCGATCCCGACCGAGGTTGAAGGTGTACCGGCTCGATGCATTGTGGAATGCGATCAGGCAGGCGAGAAAGCTCGTCACGATGAGAAGTTTCATGACCCAGGCAGCCCACGGGCCGACGGCCTGCCCGGCGCCTGTGATCACCATCGTTTCGAATCCGTCTCCGAGTGCGAGCTCGATCACGCCGTCGACGCCGAAGGCGACGGTCAGAATCCAGAAGGTTCCGGCGTAGAACACTGCCAGGAAAGCGACGGCGATGAACGTGGCCATCGGGATGGTGCGCTCGGGGCGTTTCGCCTCCTCGGCATAGATTGCGGTGCTCTCAAAACCGAGGAATGCGCCGAACGCTGTCACGAAGAGCATCCCCGAGGAGGTGCCGAAGAAGATGTATTCCGGGTTGAAGGGCGCCAGGCTCCACTGTTCCGGCCCACCGCCGATGATGACGGCGATGGAGAATACGAGCAGCACGGCAATTTCGGCGGTCAGCAGAACTGCGAGCACCTTGGCGCCGACGTCGATCTGGCGGTAGCCGAGAAGAGCGACGACGGCCAGTGCGCCGAATGCCCAGATCCACCACGGCAGCACGACTCCAAACAACTCTTCCGCGGTGAACTCGGCGTAGAACCCGAAATACGCGTAAAAGCAGATCGTGAGAAACAGATACGCGAAGAGAGTGACCAGAGCGATCCCGATCCCGACCGGCTTACTGATTCCACGCGACACATACGCGTAGAACGCACCGGAGTTCTTGACCGACTTCGACATCGCGGTAAATCCGATTGCGAAGAAAATCAACACGACGCCGGCGACCAGCATTGCTCCCGGCGCACCGATTCCGCCGATGCGGAAGGCAGTCGGCGCCGAGCTCACAACCACGGTGAGCGGCGCGGCAGCCGAGAGAACGAAGAAGACGATGTCCCAGGTTCCCAAGCGGCCGGCGGCCAGACGATTTTCGACGGGCGGCCCCGCTGGCGCGCGGTGGGTGATGTTGTGCTGGGTCATCGTTGACTCCTCGAATCACTGTGTCTGGACATGTTCTGAACTAAGTTCAGACTGAGTGTATGGGTTTCTGTCACTGTTTGTAAGGGGCATGCAAGAATATCTGAGATCCGTTTAAATCCTTGATTGGGGTGCTATGAGTATTCTCCCGGCTGACTCGACCCGGCCGCGCGCGCGGTCCTTCGGAATTCCACTCGACGGTGTGACGGGGCATCACAACGCAATCACCGATGTCCCCGGCGTCCTCGTCGGCATGGTGACGGTAATCCGTGACACCGATGACGCCGTGGCACGCACGGGCGTCACCGCGATCCTGCCTCGCGGAAAGGACGGGGTCGGCGTGCCGTGTGCCGCGGGCACCTACTCGCTCAATGGAAACGGAGAGATGACCGGTCGCGCGTGGATCGACGAGTCGGGATCGCTCGCCCTTCCCATCGCCATCACCAACTCGCACTCGGTCGGCGCGGTGCATCGTGGGGTCAATGAGTGGCTCCACCGCACGAATCGTGAGGTCTCGGCGCAGTGGATGCTGCCGGTCGTTGCCGAGACCTGGGACGGCTATCTCAACGAGATCAACGGGCAGCACGTCGAGTCTGACGATGCGGGCATGGCACTCGACCGGGCGAGCCCGGGGCCGGTACCCGAAGGAAACGTCGGCGGCGGAACAGGCATGAATTGCTATGGGTTCAAGGGGGGCAGCGGTACTGCCTCGCGGGTGATCACCATCGACGGAGCCGAGTACACGCTCGGTGTGTTCACACAGGCGAACTTTGGATCTCGCAAGGAACTCCGTGTGTCAGGGGTGCCGCTCGGCCGGCAGTCAGCAGCCCCGAGCCCGATTGAAGCCGACGACGACTGGCTCGCAGCCGATGGCGGAGGGCGGGCCGTCGGGGGAGCCGGCAGCGTGATCGTGATCATCGCCACCGACGCCCCGCTTCTCCCCGGCCAATGCGCGGCGCTGGCGCGGCGGGTGCCCCTCGGCTTGGCCCGGAGTGGCACGACGGGAAGCCATTTCTCGGGAGATATCTTTCTCGCATTTTCAACGGCCAACCCCGGGGCGCTCAGCTCGCGCATGGAGGTGCCAGACGAGACCTCCCGACTCGAGAGCTTGACCTTCCTGCCCTGGGGGTCGATCGACGCACTCTATGAATCGGTCGTCGAGGCGGTTGACGAAAGCGTGCTCAACGTTCTCGTCGCCGCGGAAGACATGGTGGGGCGCGCGGGGCACGCAAGCTATCGTCTGCCGCACGAGGAAATTGTGGCGGCCTTCGGTCCGGCACCTTCCTCCGCGGGCGACGAGCCTGCGAATTGAATCGAGGGCGAAGAGAGACCCTGGTCAGCGCCGGAGCGCGGCGCGCTCGGCGAGTGCCTGATTCACCGGTGCGAATGCGACGCGATCCAGAACGAGTTCAATCTCGCGAATCCGCCCGTCGGTGACAGACAGTAGCTCGATGCAGCGCACGGCGCCGGCCTCGGTGTCCGTGACGAAGTCGTAGACGACACAGGCGCGGTCGCCGGCACTGAAGACCTCGCGGATGTCATTGCGCACGAGCGCGGGAAGCAGCCGGCCGAGCGCTCCGATCCACGCGGATTTGTCGAGGGTTGCACCGGCAAAACGGGCGGCCAACGCCTCGTCGAGAAGCTGATCGAGCGGGGCGAGGTCGTGTGCGCTCACCGCTTCGATATAGCGGCGGGCGACGGATGCCGCGACAGGGCTGGTGTCGGGCGTGCTGGTATCTGGTGTGCTGATGCCTGATGTGCTGGTCATGATGCGTTCTCCCTGGAATCTCCCTGGAATCTTGCCGCCAACCTAGACCACAAATGACCACTTGTACAAGGGGTTGTTGGTGGTATAACGGAAACAACCTAGATTGCGGAGGTGACAGTGATGTCAGCACCGATGCTCGACCAGGCTTTGCGAGCGCTCGCCGATGCAAACCGGCGCGCGATCCTCACGGAGATTCAGTCGAGTCCGCGGTCGGTCGGTGAAATCGCCGGGGGCGTCGGCCTCTCGCAGCAAACGACATCCCACCACCTCGGCGTGCTTCGAAGCGCCGGGTTGGTCGTCGAGACTCGGGCGGGAACCCGGCATTTGTTCCTGGTGAATGATGACGGGTTCGGGGCAGTGCGGTCGTATCTCGACGGCTTCTGGCCAGGCAAGCTTGCAGCCCTTCAAACGGCCGTCGAAGCAGGACGGGATCGAGCCAATGGCTGAACATGCATCGTCGATTGAGATCCCCGCCAGTCCGGAGGTGGTGTTCGAGTATCTCGTGACGGCGGAGGGACTCACCCTGTGGATGGGGGAGCACGCGGTACTCGACGCGCGTGCCGGAGGCGTCTTCGAGGTCGACATCGCCGGCTCCCCGATTCGTGGCACCTTTCTGGAGGTCGATCGGCCGCACCGAGTCGTCGTGTCCTGGGGCGTCGCCGGAAGCGAGGATCTGCCTCCCGGCGCATCCCAAGTGAGTTTCACCCTCATACCCACCGACTCAGGTACCCGGGTCGACCTTCTGCACAGTGGGTTGCCCGACCTCCGGGTCGCCGGCCACATTGAGGGGTGGGCGCACTTTCTCCCGCGGCTGTCGATCGTCTGCCGGGGCGATGTCGCACCCCTCGACACGTGGATTCCACTGCCGCTTCGAAGCCAGTGAAGTCAGCGGCCGGTGGTCGCATCCACGCATCCGGGTGGGTTTGAATTTCCGCTGAGCGCAAAATCCTGGCAGGTCAGAAAACGAGCTTGCTGTGTTCCCAGCACGAAACTGGCCACGACCATCAGGGCGATCACGGCCAGACCGAGGGCGACAATTCGGCGGGGGATGCCGTCGCCGAAATCGGGCCAGAAGATGCGGGCCAGAACCCAGCTGGTGAACGGGACTCCGGCGATCGCAATGACGAAGGCGAGCGCGTCGATACCGACGAGGATCGGACCGCCACCGGGGCGCCCGGCGAAGGAGAGCGCGAGCCAGACGCTCGGAATGGCCAGCGCGATCAGGCGACGGATGCGGTGGGGTGACGGTCGGGGCTGAAACGCGACGACCACAAATGTCGCGGTTGCCGCCACCCAGACGGTGAGCACCTGGTCGAAGAAGAGTTGCCCCCACGCGCCGAGCGTGAACGCGGGCCACCAGACAGTGAGGCTCACGCCCACGACGGCCAATCCGACAAGCGGGTGCCTGACCCGCCTCGGGGTGCTCCCGTCGCTCACTGTGGCATCCATATTCGGAAGATTAGCGGGAACCGAACCTGATTCCGCGAGTTCGGGGCAACCAGCGCGACAGGAGTGATCAGGCCGACGAGAGTCGGAGGCATCCACTCGTGTAGCGTCGTACAGGGGGGTCGTTCACTACGCCTCATCACCCGAATCTCGATACCGGAGGCGTCACAGCTTTGGCAACACAACCCGCAGGAACATCCGCAGCGAGAATGAGCGGAGGCTCCCGGCGGAGGCTCCGCCGCCCAGCCGCATGGATCATCGGTGGCGTTGTCGTCCTCGCAGTGGGAATTGTCGGCGCTGTGGCACAGAATCAGCCCGAAGCGGGCACCGTGGTGTCGCCTTCCGCGAGCGCATCCGCGGCGGAGCCAGAACCCGGGGCCGGCGAGTCTGCGGCACCGCAACTCTCCCAGCTCGCCCGCCGTGACCCGGCCGACACCGCGGCGAAGGGTGCGGTCGACGCGCCTCTCGTCATCATTGAGTATGCCGACTTCCGATGCGCCTACTGTGCGGTCTTCACCAACGAGGTGCTGCCGACGGTGCTGACCGACTATGTCGAGTCGGGGCTCGTGCGCATTGAGTGGCGCGACGCGCCGGTGCTCGGCGCAACTTCGCCGGATGCCGCGATCGCCGCTCATGCCGCGGGTGCGCAGGGGTTGTTCTGGGAGTACAACGCGGCCCTCTTCGCGACCTCGCCAACCAGCAAGACGAACTGGGACAGTGAGGCCCTGCTCGCGATCGCCTCCTCGATCCCCGAACTCGATGTCAAGGCCTTCACTGATGCCCTCGACGACCCGGCCCACGCACAGCGGGTCGCGCGCGAGGCGCAGGAGTCGACAAGGATCGGGGTGGCCAGCACTCCCACATTTGTCGTCGGAAATACCGCCGTGCGCGGAGCGCAGCCGCTCGCGGTGTTCCGCGAGGTCATCGCGCAGGAGCTGGCTGCTGTGGGCCACTGATGGATATCGGTTACCTCGGGGCGCTTCTCGGTGGGGTATTGAGCCTACTCAGCCCCTGTTCAGTGATGCTGCTCCCAGCGTTCTTCGCCTATGCCTTCACCAACCCGGCGACGCTGGTGGGCCGCACCGGCGTTTTCTACCTTGGCCTCGTAACAACCCTGGTCCCTCTCGGCATCCTTGCCGGCACGATCGGGGCCTTCCTTCTGCGCTATCAAAGCGAACTGATATCCGTTGCTGCGGTGTTGGTGATTGTGCTTGGTCTTGTTCAGATGCTCGGCATCTCTCTACCGGCAGTGGGTCGCCGCGACCCGGCTGACACGGGGAGCACCATCACTGTCTACGTGCTTGGTGCCGCCTACGGCGTCGCCGGCGTGTGTACGGGTCCCATCCTCGGCTCCGTACTGACGATGGCAGCGGTCGGGGCGAACCCGACCTATGGCGGCATCCTGCTTGCGATCTACGCGCTCGGGATGACCGTGCCACTGCTCGTTCTTGCCCTCGTCTGGAAGAGAATCCAGCGGAATCGCCGAGCGTGGGTTCGGCCCCGTATGCTGCGCATCGGTCGCTGGACGAACAGCTGGCACGCCATCGTCTCGGGGCTGCTCTCGCTGACCCTCGGTGTGTTCCTTCTCCTCGTGGGCGCTGAAGGGTTCGGCGGCATCGTGTCGACCAGCGCCGTCTTCGCCCTCGAGTCTTGGGTCGTGGATCTGGGCGGAAGCATCCCGAACGTCGTCGTCATGATCGGCGCACTCGTCGTCGCTGGTGCCGTTGCAACCATCGCCCTGCGTCGGCGTGCACGCGCGTCTGAATTACCAGGCAGTGAAGAAGACCGGGAACGCGACGATTCTCCGGCATCCTTCGTAGGCTGAGCAGATGCACTCGCTGACCGATGGACCTCGCGCCGAGCTTCAGGCGCTCTGCGAACGCGGAATCGATTGGAACGCCGACGTGTCTCGCGTCCTGCCCGACGTCGCCCACGCGCGCCGCGCCGCAGTCCTGATCCTGTTTGGGGTGCTCGATTCGGTGCCAGCGGCCACTCCGCACTCTGCGGATGTGACGACAGAACCTGCCGAGGAATCGGCGGTGTCCCCGGTGCCGCGCGACCTCGACGTGCTGCTGCTCCGCCGCGCGGCGACACTCGGCAGCCACCCGGGACAGATCGCCTTCCCAGGCGGCCGCCTCGAGGAAACGGATGTCGACCCCACGGCCGCAGCACTCCGCGAAGCGGTCGAGGAGACTGGGCTCGACCCCGACGGACTTGAAACGCTCGGCACGCTGGCCGAGCTTCCGCTGGCCGTGAGCAATCACCTCGTCACACCGGTGTTGGCCTGGTGGACGCACCCGTCGGAGGTTGCGGCCGTTGACCACGAGGAGACCGTCGAGGTGTTCCGGATTCCGGTTGCCGACCTGCTCGACCCGGCCAACCGCGCGCACACCGAGCATGCCGTCGGCATCCGCACCCTTCGCATGCCGGCGTTCACCGTCGACGGCAGGCTCATCTGGGGCTTCACCGCGCTCGTACTGTCTCGGCTGTTCGATGAGCTGGGTTGGGCGACGCCATGGGACTCCGGCCGGGTCGTGCAGTTCCAACTCTGAGCGGCAGCACCAACCAGAGGGTCGCCCGTTGTCGGGCAACTGGTTCGGTCGCCGCTACCCGGTCACGACGAAGTAGCTGAGCGCCGCGATACCGACAATGACGATGAACACCCGGTAGACGCTCTGCGGCAATTTCTGGCCATACCTTCCGCCGAGCGTGCCGCCGAGAAAGGCGCCGACGGCGATGACCAGCGCGGCCCCCCACGCCACCTCGCTGAAGGCCACAAAGACGAGCGCTGCCGAGAAGTTTGCGGCGCCGGCCATCACGTTCTTGTAGGCATTCGCCCGTTGGAGTCCGCCCTTGATGAGCAGCGGCAGAAAGCCCAACAACAGCACGCCCTGAGCGGCGCCGAAGTATCCTCCGTAGACGCCGGTCAGAGCCGCCGCGGTGAACAGCGGCGCCTTCTTCTCCGGTTGATCGGGTCGGTTGGCGTGCGCGGCCGACCAACTTTTGACGACGGGGCCGAAGACCACCAGCAGGAGGGCGATCACGATGAGCGCCGGGACGATCATCCGAAACGCCTCGGCGGGCAGCTGCAGCAACAGCAGAGCACCTGCGACACCGCCCGCAGCCGAGAACGTGGCAATCACGCTGAGGTGTTTCCACTGCCCGGCCAGGAGGCGACGGTAGGTGATCGTGCTGGCGATGGAGCCGGGCACCATGCCGACGTTGTTCGTGACGTTGGCGAGCACCGGCGGGTAGCCGAGCGCCAACAGGGCCGGAAAGGTGATCAGGGAGCCGGAACCGACGACTGCATTGATCGCGCCGGCCAGGGTGCCGGCGACGAAGAGCACGACGACTTCGACAATGCTCACAGAACGACTCCAGTCACGACGATTACGCCCTTCGATTGTGCGCTGTCCGAAACAATTCGTCGATCAGGGCCGATCCGATCGTAGCGGCCCAGCGGGTCGGCTGCTGCCCGGGCCGGGCCGAGGCTCCCGCCGGTGAAATCGCTCCCACACACACCGGCAGCGGAGGTGAGTGGCAGGATTGCAGCATGGACCTCCACATCACCGGCGACACCGACGCCGACACCCTTCTGACCGAGAACCCCCTCGCCCTGCTCGTCGGCATGCTCCTCGACCAGCAGGTGACCATGGAGTCCGCCTTCGCGGGCCCGGCGAAGATTCGTGACCGCATCGGATCGGTCGATGCCGCGACGATTGCCGGCTACGAACCGGATGCCTTCATCGAGGTGTTCAAGCAGAGCCCGGCGGTCCACCGGTTCCCGGGTTCCATGGCCGCACGCACCCAGGCGCTGTGCGCCGCCGTGCGTGACGAATGGGACAACGATGCCTCACTCATCTGGGCCAAGGGTGAACCCGACGGTGCCGAGATTCTGCGCCGGTTGAAGGCGCTGCCGGGCTTCGGCGAGCAGAAGGCGCGAATCTTCCTGGCGCTGCTCGGCAAGCAGCGCGGCGTCACTGCCGCGGGCTGGCGCGAGGCGGCCGGACACTACGGTGACACCGATGCGTACATGTCGGTGGCCGACATCGTTGACCCCGAGTCGTTGGCGCGTGTGCGCGAGAACAAGAAGGCAGCGAAGGCAGCAGCAAAGGGCGCTGCGCAGAAGGCGTGATCGGCGGGAACCGTGACCGCCGACGTGAGGCGGGGTCACGGGACCTTCGTCTCTAGCGTCGAGTCGACCTCCTGTCTAAGGTCCGAGCGTGAACCGCCACACCGTCGGTCCAGGGAGAACGGAATCCTCATGTCGAAACCCTTCAGCGGCACCATCAACATGGACATCAGAGACTCGGTCCCTGACTGGGAGCCTTTCCAGCCGCCGACGGCCCCTCCCGGGGCGCCGAACGTGGTGTTCATAGTTTTGGACGATGTCGGCTACTCCGCGATGTCGTCGTATGGCGGGCCGATCGACACCCCGAACATCGACCGGATCGCGGCCGACGGCATACGCTACACCCAATGGCACACGACGGCCCTCTGCTCGCCGACACGCTCCTGCCTGCTCACCGGGCGCAATCACACGCGCAACAGTATGGCGTGCATCACCGAGGCCGCAATCGGCTTTCCGAACGCGAGCGGCACGATCCCCGCGGCCAACGGGATGCTGTCGGAAGTTCTGGGGGACCTGGGCTGGAACACCTACATGGTCGGCAAATGGCACCTGTGCCCGGAGGTCGAGATGAATGTGGCGTCCACTCGGCGCAACTGGCCGTCGGGCCGTGGCTTCGAACGCTCGTATGGATTTCTCGGCGCTGAGACGAACCAGTGGTACCCCGAGCTCATCTACGACAACCACCCCACCGAGCAACCGAAGAGCCCGGAGGATGGCTATCACTTCTCCATCGATATCACCGACAAAGCTCTCGAGTTCATCCGGGATGCGAAAGCGATCGCTCCGGACAAGCCGTATTTTCTGTACTACGCTCCAGGCGCGGCCCACGCACCGCATCACGCTCCGAAGGAATGGGCCGACCGCTACGCCGGAAAGTTCGACCAGGGCTACGAGGCGATTCGTGGCGAGACGTTGGCACGGCAGAAGACCATGGGAATCGTTCCGGCCGACACCGTGCTGCCGCCGATGAACCCAATCGGAACTCCGTCCACACGGACCGGCCCCGACGGACTCCCCTTCCCGGTCATGGACGAAACCCGTCCCTGGGACTCGCTCGGAGATGACGAGAAACGGCTCTTCTCCCGAATGGCCGAGGTCTATGCCGGGTTCCTCTCTCACGCAGATCACCAGATCGGACGCCTGCTCGACTATCTCGAAGAATCCGGAGACCGGGAGAACACATTGATCGTCGTCGTCTCCGACAACGGGGCCAGCGGCGAGGGCGGTCCGAACGGATCGGTCAACGAGATGAAATTCATCAACGGCGTTCCCGACGATATGGCCGACAACCTCACTAAACTCGATGAACTCGGCGGGGTGGCCACTTACAACCATTACCCGAACGGCTGGGCGATGGCCTTCAACACCCCGTTCAAAATGTGGAAGCGCTACGAGTTCAACGGCGGAACGAGCGACCCGTGCATCATGTCGTGGCCGGCCGGGCTGGTGTCCAGAGGCGAGCTGCGTCCGCAATACCATCACGCCGTCGACATCGTTCCGACCATCCTCGATGTGCTGGGGGTCGAGCCTCCGGCACGCATCAAGGGGCACGAGCAGAGCGGCTTCGACGGAGTGAGCATGCGCTACTCGTTCGACACGGCCGACGCCCCCTCAGAACGACACACGCAGTTTTACTCGATGCTGGGATCTCGGGCGGTCTGGCACGACGGCTGGAAAGCTATCACCAACCACCCGACGCTGAGCGGCTGGGGGCATTTTCACGACGACGAATGGGAGCTCTATCACACCGACGTGGATCGCGCGGAGCTGCACAATCTCGCGTCGGAACAGCCGGGCAAACTGCGTGAACTGGTCGACCTCTGGTATGCAGAGGCCGGTCGGAACGGGGCCTTCCCGCTCGACGATCGTTCGGCCTTCGAGATCGTCATGACGCCACGACCGGTCATCGCTGAAGCCCGCGACCGGTACGTCTACTTCCCGGGCACCGCCGAAGTGCCGGAGTCGCAAGCGGTCAACATCCGCAGCCGGTCGTTCATCATCGGTGCGCTCGTCGACTTGCCGTCGACGGATGCCGAAGGCGTACTTTTCGCGCAAGGGTCGCTGTTCGGTGGGCACGCGCTCTACGTCAAGAACCACCGCCTGCACTACGTGAATAATGTCGTCGGCACTCTCGAGCAGATGGTCGTTGCGAGCGAAGACCTTCCGACCGGGACGAACCTGATCGTCGCCGCATCTTTCGTGAAAGATGGCCAAGACGAGATGCATCGCGCGACGGGGATGCTGTCGCTGTACCACGGTGACAAAGAAGTGGCGAGAGTGCGAATCGCCACCCAGCCCGGCAAGTTCTCGCTTGCGGGAGAAGGACTCACCGTTGGCCGTGACAGCGGCGCACCCGTGACGATGGACTACCCGGGCTCGGATCCGTGGTCGTTCACCGGCGGCACCCTGCATCGTGTGCGCGTCGAGGTCAGCGGGGAGCCCTATGTCGATGTCGAGCGCGAGGCGCAGGCCATGCTCATGCGTGAATAGCCAACTTCGCACTCGAACGATTCTGTGGCACGTGGCTACACTCTGACCTAGGCGCCTTCGCCCCGATGAAGGCCCGATCGGACTGTCTGTGGCGCACGACGAAGCGAGCACCTCACACGACCCGTCACGTCACGACGGCGTCGTTCGGGTGCTCCTCGTCTCCGACCGTGAGCTCGTTCGACGGGGGATCGCCGCCGTGCTCGACGACGCGGAGGATATCGATGTCGTGGGCGAAGCCGCAACCGCGCGCTCGGCTCGCGACCTCGTAGCGGCCACCGAGCCCACTGTGGTGGTGGTCGATGTCACCTTGCCCGACGAAAGCGGAATCGATGTCGCGCGGTCGATTCGAAGTGCGCGGCCAGACGTGAGATGCCTCATCCTCGTGGCCGACGACGACGGGGAGACGGCGCGAGCCGCCGCTCTCGCGGGTGCGTCGGGGTGTGTCACCACAAACATTCGCGCCAGCAGTTTCATTGCTGCCGTGAGGGTGACAGCCGCCGGCGAGCAACTGAACGAATCCGCGAGCACGAACGCGGGTTTCGGCCCGGCGCCCGGCTCACGGCAGAGTCGAGCGTTCGACTCGCTCGGCCTGCGCGAACTGCAAGTGCTCGCATTGATCGCCGAAGGCCTCACCAACCGACAGACTGCGGAACAACTGGGGCTCGCCGAGAAGACCGTGAAGAACTATGTGACCTCCTTGCTGTCGAAACTTGGCCTCGAGCACCGCACGCAAGCGGCGATCCTGCATCTCAAACATGAACGATTGTTCGTGACAGCGTCACGGTCGGCCAGGCAGGTCAACCCGTGAGCTTCTCGGCACTCGCATTGGTCGTGTTCGTCGGGCTGCTGGACCGCTTCTCGCCGCTCGGGTCTCCTGGTGCATTCCGGTCGGAGCCTCCCGCTAGAGTTCCGTCACCGGCTGCTCGTCGCTCCAGCGCTGCTCGCAGATGACCACCGGGATGTCGCGTTCGGTCTTCTGTTGATAGCCCGCATAGCTCGGCCCCGCCGCAACAATTCGCGGCCACAGTTCGGCCTTCTCCGCGGGTGTCGCGGTGCGCGCCCGCATCGCCAGAGTGCGACCGTGAGCGCTCAACTCGACGTCAGGGTTCGTCTGCAGGTTGAGGTACCACTCGGGATGCCGGTCGTCGCCACCCCTCGAGGCCACCAGAACGTAGCGTCCTGGTTCGTGAATCGGAGAAGTGAGCAAGGTGGAGCGACGTTGTCCGCTCCTGCGGCCGATGGTGTGCAACTCGACGACGGGCATCGCCCCGATCGACCAACCGAGGCGCCCGCCCGTGGCTCCGAGGACAACATGGTGCACCAGGTTGAGTGTTCTCATCTGGGTGCGCTTCACACGGCGGCGGATATCCACTCCCTTATCGTAGAACCGGGTTCTCGAGACGTGCCCGCGCTACTCCATGACCGGCGGGGAGTCCGCCCGGAACGACAAAACGGCGGCCGATGCTCCGCAGAGACATCGACCGCCGTTCACACTCGGTCAGGAGCGAGGTGCTTAGTTGCGGCCTTCGTACTCGCGACGCGGCGCGCGCGGCGGACCTTCACGACGTGCTGAACCGCTGTCGGGGCGCAGCTCGATCAGCTTGCCGCTGATGCGAGTGTTCTCCAGCTTGGCGAGCACATCTTTCGACATGTCGGCCGGCAGCTCGACGATCGAGAAGTCAGGCTGAATCTTGATCGCACCGAAGTCGTTGCGGCTCAGGCCACCCTCGTTGGCAATGGCTCCGACGATCTGACGCGGCTCCACCTTGTGACGCTTGCCCACCTCAATGCGGTAGGTCGCCATCGAACCGCTGGAGGTGCGCTCGCGACGTTCGGGACGCTCGCGGGCACCACGGTCGTCACGGTTGTAGCGGTCGCCGCCGCGGTCGCCGCGGTCGTCACGGCTGCCACGGTCATCGCGGCTGTAACGGTCGCCGCGATCTCCACGGTCACCACGGTCATCGCGGTTCTCGCGCTCGAAACGCTGCGCGCGGGCATCCTCGGGCGAAAGCAGCAGCGGGGTGTCACCCTGCGCGACAATCGCCAGTGCGGCAGCGACATCGGCCTCTGGCACGTCGTGGTGTTCGACGTAGTGGCCGACGATGTCGCGGAACTGGGCGATCTGGTCGGGGCTGCTGAGCGCCGCGGTGATCGCGTCGTCGAAGCGCGCCAGGCGCGTGACGTTGACGTCTTCGACGCTCGGCAACTGCATCTGCGTGATCGACTGGCGCGTGGCCCGCTCGATTGCGGTGAGCATGCGGCGTTCGCGCGGGGTGACGAAGCTGATCGCGTCGCCGGTACGGCCTGCGCGGCCGGTGCGGCCGATGCGGTGCACGTACGACTCGGTGTCGATGGGCAGGTCGTAGTTGACGACGTGGCTGATGCGCTCCACGTCGAGACCGCGGGCAGCGACATCCGTTGCGACCAGAATGTCGAGCTTGCCCGACTTGAGCTGGTTGACCGTGCGCTCACGCTGAACCTGAGCAACGTCACCGTTGATCGCCGCGGCGGAGTAGCCACGCGCACGCAGCTTCTCGGCGAGGGTCTCTGTCTCGTTCTTGGTGCGCGTGAAGACGATCATGCCCTCGAAGTTCTCGACCTCGAGGATGCGCGTCAGTGCGTCGACCTTCTGCGGGTACGACACCATCAGGTAGCGCTGCGTGATGGTCGACGAGGTCGTGGTCTTGTTCTTGACCGTGATCTCTTCGGGATCGTTGAGGTACTGCTTGGAGATACGGCGGATCTGCGCCGGCATCGTGGCCGAGAACAGTGCGACCTGCTTGTCGGACGGGGTGTCGGCAAGGATCGTCTCGACATCCTCGGCGAAGCCCATCTTGAGCATCTCGTCGGCCTCGTCAAGCACGAGGTACTTGAGCTGGGAGAGATCGAGGGTGCCCTTGGCGAGGTGGTCCATGATGCGGCCGGGCGTGCCGACGACAACGTGCACTCCACGGCGCAGCGCGGACAGCTGAACGCCGTAGCCCTGGCCGCCGTAGATCGGAAGCACGTGAACACCCTTGAGGTGCGAGGCATACTTCTCGAACGCTTCGCAGACCTGCAAGGCGAGCTCACGGGTCGGTGCGAGAACGAGGGCCTGGGGTGCCTTCTGCGACAGGTCGAGGCGCGAGAGGATCGGCAGCGCGAACGCTGCCGTCTTGCCGGTGCCGGTCTGGGCGAGTCCGACGACATCGCGGCCGTCAAGAAGTGGGGGAATAGTGGCGGCCTGGATGGCCGAGGGGGTCTCGTAGCCGACGTCTTTAAGCGCCTTCAATACTGCGTCGGAGAGCCCGAGTTCGGAGAAGGGCTTCGCTACGGGGGCAGTTTCTGCCTCGCCCTGCGGGGATGTTTCGGGTGACGTCATCCTCTAAAGGTAGTCGCTGAAATTGTGTGTATACCTCGTGCGGGGCGACAAAACAACGTTTTCGGTGAAATTCGTGCCGAAATTGCCTCGATTTGAAACCTTTTCGGTCGAAAAATCGCGCATTTCGATAGCAGGGCGACCCCACGTCGACGCCCTCCGAAGTCCGGATGCGCGAGACTGGGGTCATGCCAGATCTCACAGTGCGCGGCGGCGTCGGGGGCCGCGTCGACACCGAGATCGAAGTCAAACGTTCCCGTTTCCTCTGCCGCCTGGTCAGGGTCGAGTCCGAGGATGCGGCGCGGGCCGTCATCGAGGAGGCGCGCAAGGAACACTGGAATGCCCGTCACCACTGCTCGGCCTTCGTGCTCGGCTCAGCACGCGACCCGGCCCAGGTACGACGCTCGAACGAGGACGGTGAACCTTCGGGCACCGCCGGCCGGCCGATGCTCGAGGCGCTCGAGGGGCGCGGATTCATCGACTGCGTCGCGGTGGTCAGCCGCTACTTCGGCGGCACTCTGCTCGGTGCCGGTGGCCTGGTGCGCGCGTATTCAGAGGCCGTGCTGACGACGATCGACGAGGCGCACGCCCAGGGTCGAGTCGTCGCGCGTGAACGCCGCGAGCTCTTCACACTGGCGCTCTCGCACACGGATGCGGGCCGGATCGAGGCCGAGCTACGCCAGCGCGGCGTACTTATTCTGGGAACCGACTATGGGCGCGACGCGGTACTGCGGATTGCCGACGACGATGCCACGCGACTGGCGGCCATCGTCGCCGGAGTGACGGCCGGGGGTTCGGCGCTCGAAACGGCGGGCCAGGAATGGGTCGACGCCCCGTTGTGACCGCCGTGCGGGGGGACATCCTCCTGCGCCTGAGGCCAATTCACCCGATGGGGGTTAGAAATCTCGACCCGCCATGGGGGAATATGTCGAGTGACGCGTCTGGCGAGCATCGAGGAACGCGTCGGCTGGCCGCTTCCGGCGGCACAAAAGGGAGGAACCCCTGTGGCGACGATGTCCCGCTCCAATCTGCCGATACCGCATCGCGCCCATGTCGGGCTGATCACCTACGACGCAAAGGAACTCTTCATCGACGGGACGGCGTCCGGCGGCAGTCGGATCGGTGAGACAGCTCCGAGGAACTCTTCCACCGATGAAACTCTCGATGTCGGCCTCGCACCGGAACCGACAGCCAAGACCATCTGATCAGCGCAGAAGAGCGGATGCGGGTGGCAACCGCCATCCAGTAGCAACCGGTATCGACATCGGTATCGATCAAGGAGAGAGAGAACAAACGACATGACCATTGGACCTGTTGAATACATCGTCGTCGGCTTTCCCGGCAACGAGTTCCACGGTGCGATCGCTCCCGAGCTGATTGCGCTTGTCGAATCCGGAAAGATCCGCATTCTTGACCTCATCTTCATTGGGAAGGACGCGAACGGCGACACCGTCTCGTTCGAGGTCGAGGACATGCCGGGATTCGCCGACGTCGACGCCGACGTGGGTGGGCTGATCAGCCCGGAGGACATCGAACACGCGGCAGAGCGACTGGAAGCCAACTCGTCGGCAGCCTTGCTCATCTGGGAAGACGTGTGGGCTGCACCGTTCGCCGAATCGCTGCGCAACTCGGGCGGAATCCTGCTCGAGGGGGCACGCATCCCGCACGAAATCATCAGCGCAGCACTTGACGGCCTGCCGTCGGCAGAGTAGCCAGAGAAAGATAGAAGAGGAGTCAGACATGTTGAGAAGACGCCCGCTCGCCCGCATGGCGGTACGCACGACCGTGGTCGCCGGCACCGCCGCTGCCGTGGGAGCGCATGCAGCGAACAAAGCCAATACCGCCAATGCCGAAGCGAGTGAAGCCGGGTACCAGCAGGGCGTGGCGGATGCGCAGGCCGCACAGCCTCCCGCGCCCCCCGCTGCAGCACCTCCCGCTGCGGCCCCGGCAGATCCCATCGCCCAGCTCACGCAGCTCGCGGCACTCCGGGACTCCGGAGCGCTCACCGATGCGGAGTTCGAAGCTCAGAAGGCCCGCATCCTCGCCTGAACCACTCGAAACCGCTCGCAATCGAGCCGCCGATCCGGCGCACCGAAGGCATCCACTGCTCCTAGTGGATGCCTTCGAGCCGTCTGCGCAGTGCGTCGATGAGGAGTGAGAGGGCGAGTTCAAACGCGTGGTCGGATCTGCCGTCTCCCTGTTCGGCGGCGGCGAGTAGCCGGCCGAATCGGCTCGAGGTGTCGCTCGTCTGCCAGATAGCGCTCGGCGAGGCCTGATCGATTCCGAATCCGATGGCCAGAGCGTCGAGCATTTCGATGATGGGGAGCACGTCGGACTCGGGGAAGCCGGCGTCGGTGAGTAGATCGGCGAGCCGCGCGTAGAAGGCAACGACATCGGGGGAGGTGATGGTGAGTTCGACGAGGAGCAAGATCGCGTGGGGGTGAGAGGCGTACATGCGACGCTGAGCCCACAGCGTTGCTTGGAGGGCTTCATCCCAGGGCAGGGTGGGATCGGGGTGCATCCCCACGTCTGGAATCATCCTGGCGCGCACGAGTTCAACGATCTCGTCGCGCCCGCTGACGTGGCTGTATAGCGATGACGGGGTGACGCCGAGCCGACGGGCCAGAGCATTCACTCCAAATGGTTGTCCGGAGTCAATCAAGGCGAGGGCTTCTTCGGCGATGAGATCGAGCGAGAGCTTCGGCGAGAGAGGGCGAGCCACGTGCACTCCAAGGTCGGCGTTGCAGGAAGGGAGAGCGTCACGCTCAGTTCACCCTATCGGCGCCCAAGAAAAAGGTTGTGGAACTGCCGACCTTTCTCGTAAGGTAACCGAATACCATTCGGTTACCTTGATGACCGACCCCGTGCACTCGTTTTCAATGGAGAAGAATGACTGAAACACGTGAAACTGCCGACCTGACCGCAGATGCCTCCGAGCACGGCACTGCTTCGGCTGCTCCGGGTGCCGACGGACGGGTCGCTCTGACGCTCCGCAAAGGAGTCGCGATCTTCGGCATCGGAGTCGTCGGTTTCATGACGGCGAACCTCGTGCCGTTGATGATGATCGCGCTGTCCGACCAGCTCGGCCTGACGGTCACGCAGGCGGGAACCGTCATGACCGCCAGTCTTGTCTCGACCGCTCTGACCGCTTTGATCACAGCGCGCTGGGCTGCGGGAACACAGCGGCAGCTCATCGCCCGGCTCGGATTGCTTGTTGCCTTCCTGGGCTTCGGCGCGGCGGCGGTCGTGCTGATCGCACCGCTGGCGATCGCCGGAGTCATCGTGGGTGGGCTCGGTGCGGGTGGCGCGGTCTCGTCTGCCGGTGCGGCGTTGGCCGCACTGCGCAACCCGAACAGGGCATCCGGTTTCAGCGGGCTGACCAACCGAGTGTTGGTCACCGTCGTGCTTGCGCTGATTCCCCTGTTCGGAATCGTGATGCAGAGCGCATTCGGAATTCTTGCCCTGCTGGCGCTCGCCGCGATCTTCACCGTGCGCTGGCTGCCGCTGTCGACGGCAGCAGCGGTGTCGACCCCGGTGGTCGGCGCAGCGGTAGAGCCGGCTCCCTCGGCTCGCGTGCCAGGCAAGCCCACCGGCGATCGTCGCGTGACGATCGCCGGGTTCATTCTGCTCGTAAGTTTTGCCCTCTGGGCCGTGGCCGAAGACTCTCTCTGGGCGATGGCCGGGGCGATGGGCGCCGACCATGCCGGCTTCACCGAACAGAACCTCGGGCTGGTGCTGAGTGCGTCGACGGCGGGCGGGCTTGTCGTTGCCATCGCGCTCATCTTCGTGGGGGCGAAGGGCGGTCGTGCGTTGCCGCTCGGCATCATGCTCGTGCTCGGCGGTGCCCTCAAGATCTGGGCGGCCTACGCGACAGACCCCGTGCTCTATGCCGGCCTCATCATCGTCTGGAACACCATCTATGCCACGGCGTTCATGTACATCGTCGCCACTGCCGCAGCACTCGATGCCGCCGGCCGCTGGTCGGGGCCGCTGCTCGGAACCTACCTCGTCGGCTCCAGCTTCGCGCCCGTGATCGGAGCGTCGCTGGCCGATCTCTTCGGCTACAACGGGCTGGGCATCATCCTGGGGTGTATCTCGTTCGCGCTGGTGGTTCCGCTTGTCTACATCGCGCGTCTATCGAGCCGAATCGAAAAGCGCGAGGCGCTGAAGACCGCTAGCCTGCAGATCAATTTGCTTGCCAGCTCAACTGCGTAGATCGCCCGCATCGAACACGGCGACCACCCCGAGACCAGCCACCGCAGAGAGAGAAACAAAAGCCAATGACGCCCCGCTCCACAACCCTCTACACCAGCTGCACAGTATTCACCGCTCACGAGACTGGCTGGGCTGAGGCCTTCGTCGTCCAGGGCGATCGACTCGCCTGGGTCGGTGACGAGGCGACCGCCCGTCGCCTCGCCGGGTCGGCGACGACGGAGGTGAACCTCGGCGGGCGGATGGTCATGCCCGGGTTCATCGACGCGCACACGCATCTGCTGATGATGGGGCAGTCACTCCAAAAAGTCGACCTGATGGATGCCGTCGACGTGGCAGACATCCAGGAGCGTCTGCGCGCCGCCCGGGCCGCCAACCCCGGGGCGAAGCGACTGTTCGGCCGCAGCTGGCTCTTCAACGTGATTCCCAATGGAACGCCGACGCGGGCCATGCTCGACGAGGCGGTGTCAGACATCCCCGTCTACCTGGACGCCAACGACCTCCATTCCATCTGGCTGAACAGCGCAGCGCTCGCCGAACTCGGCGTGAGCCGAGACACGCCAGACCCCATCGGCGGCACGATCAGCCGCAACAGCGACGGCGAGCCCGACGGGATGCTCTACGAAATGGCAGCGTTGGGCATCGCCTGGGCCGGGCTCGCAGCGCTGACCTCCGATGAGGAGCGCGATGTGGCGATCGATGCCACCTTCGCCGCGTATACCGAGGCCGGGGTGACTGGAGCCATCGACATGGCGATGGATGCTGACGCCGTCGCCGCCATGGAACGCGCGATCGTGCGTCACGGCGGTCGACTCCCGCTGCGCGTGGTCGGGCACTGGCGCGTCTCCTTGTTCGACGACCGGGCGCTCGGCCTGGCCGAGGTCGAGCACGCCGCCGAACTGGCGCGCACGATCGCCGGCCCCTGGTTTCGCCTGGCCGGAATCAAACTCATGGTCGACGGCGTCATCGACGCCTGCACCGCGGCGATGGTCGATCCGTTCCACGACGGGTCGCGCCCCGACCCGATCTGGGACCTGGACTCTCTCATCGATGTCATCACCGCCGCGGATGCCGCCGGGCTTCAGATCGCCGTGCATGCCATCGGCGACCTGGCCTCCGACAACGCGCTCACCGCATTCGAACAAGCCCAGATCGTGAACGGGCCGCGGCCCCGGCGGCACCGCATCGAGCACCTGGAAACCGTGCTGGCCGAGAACGTGACGCGGCTCGCGCAACTCGGTGTCGTCGCATCCATGCAACCGGTGCATGCCGACCCGGCTGTGCAAGAGAACTGGCGCGCGATGCTCGGTGACGGGCGGGTGGATCGCGGGTTTCCGTGGCCGGAGATGACGGATGCCGGTGCCCGGGTGGCGTTTGGAACCGACGCCCCGACGGCCCCTCACGAAGCGCTGCCCAATATGTTCATCGCCGCGACGCGGCGGTCCGCCTTGGTGCCGAGCCTGCTGGCGAATGTGCCGTCGATGAAGGTCTCCCTCGAGGACGCGCTGTGGCACGCCACCATCGACGCCGCCTACTCGTGCGGCGACGAGCTCAATCGTGGAAGTCTGGCCACTGGAATGCTCGCCGATTTCATCGTGCTTGACACCAACCCGTTCGAGCAGGGCGAGGAGAGTCTCCTCGGCGCCCAGGTGATGTTGACCGTGGTGGGCGGTCAGACGGTGTTCGAGCGCTCGTAGGGGAGCCCTGGCTTCCAATCTGGGCGTGGCGAATCCCGCTGGGCGTGCGAGATGGCGCACGCCCACCGGGATTTCGCACGCCAGAGCGCCGGGTTCGGGGGAAGATTGACTCATGGCGAACACTGAGCAGCAGCCCTGGGTCATGAACTATCAGCCGGGAGTACCGGCCGAGATCGAGCTTCCGACGGAGTCGCTTGTGGCGATGCTCGAACGCTCGGTCGCCGAGGCGGGCGAGGCTCCCGCCCTCGAATTCTTCGGCCGCCGCACGAGCTACACCGAGCTCGGCGAGCAGATCGACCGGGCCGCCGAAGGGCTGCGACAGCTCGGGGTGCGCGCGGGCGACCGCGTCGCCCTCATCCTGCCGAACTGCCCACAGCACGTCGTCGCGTTCTACGCGATCCTGCGCCTCGGTGCCGTCGTCGTCGAGCACAACCCGCTCTACACCTCGCGCGAGCTGCGTCACCAGTTCGAGGATCACCAGGCCCGCGTCGTGATCGCCTGGGACAAGTCCGCTGCGGCGGTCCACGATTTCCCGGCCGACATCGAAATCGACCATGTCGTCTCCGTCAACCTGCTGCAGGCCTTCCCCGCGGTCAAGCGATTCGCGCTGTACCTGCCGGTGAAGAGTCTGCGCGAATCACGCGAGGCGTTGACGGGTGCTGCACCCGGGACCATCCCCTGGAAAGACTTGCTCAGTCACGGACCGATCGACCCGGAGCATCCGCGCCCCTCGGTCGACGACTTGGCCGCGATCCAGTACACCTCGGGTACGACCGGCCGCCCGAAGGGCGCGATGCTCACCCACTTCAACCTGTATTCCAACGCGTTGCAGGGCGAGGCATGGATGCAGGGGGCCGAGTACCGCAAGGAGATCTTCTACGCGATCTTGCCCATGTTCCACGCGTTCGGCATGACGCTCTACCTGACCTTCGGCATCCGCAAGCAGGGTCTGCTCGTGCTGTTTCTGAAGTTCGAGCCCGGCCTGATCCTCGACGCGATGAAGAAGTCGCCGGCCACGGTGTACTGCGCGGTGCCGCCGATCTATGAGCGCACGGCGCTGGCGGCCAAGGAGAAGGGGGTGTCGCTGCGCTCGTGCAAGTACTGCATCTCGGGTGCGATGAACCTGCCTGACCACGTGGTTGAGCTGTGGGAATCGATGTCGGGCGGTCTGCTCGTCGAGGGCTACGGGATGACCGAGTCGTCGCCGGTCGCGCTCGGCAACCCGTTCCACCCGACCCGGCGCACCGGCACGATCGGCGTGCCGTTCCCGTCGACCCTGATGAAGGTAGTCGATCTTGATGACCCGACGCACGAGGTGCCGCAGGGGGAGCCGGGGGAGTTGTTGATCAAGGGACCGCAGGTCTTCAGCGGTTACCTGAACAATCCCGAAGAGACTGCCAAGGTGCTCACGGCCGACGGCTGGCTGCGCACCGGCGACATCGTCACCGTCGACGCCGACGGTTTCACGACCATCGTCGACCGCGCCAAGGAGCTGATCATCACGGGCGGCTTCAACGTGTCGCCCTCGGAGGTCGAGGGTGTTCTGCGTCTGCACCCCGCGGTGAAGGATGCCGCGGTGTTCGGCAAGCCGCTGGAGCGCGGCGGTGAGATGGTCGTCGCGGCGGTCGAGCTCGAACCCGGAAGCGCGTTCGACGAGGAAGCCTTGCGCGCGCATTGCCGCGACCACCTGGCGGCCTACAAGATCCCGAAGCGGATCGTGCCGATCACCGACACTCCGCGTTCGATGCTGGGCAAGATCTTGCGTAAGCAGGTGAGGGAGCAGGTCTTGCCGGTGCTCTGACCCCGACCCGGGCGCTGTTTCCGCCTGCCTGCCCCATTCTGGCGCGGTGTATCCCCACTGGCGCGCCCTCTACCCCGCGCCCAGCGGGATACACCGCGCCGAGAACGTTCACGATGTTGCCCGTGCGGCGCTGAACGTGGAAGGGAAATCGCAGGAAGCGGGCGCCGGCGTCCGATGGTTGCCGGGAACCGGTAATATAACGGCTGCCGACTGGTCATTCGAGATCTGCGATGGTCACCTCCGAATGGGGGGCATCGACGCGGGGGGAACGCATACCGTCGGCACCTCAGTCTTCTTGAACGCCATGCACCCCGGAAAGGGCGACGCTCTTGTCAACTCAGAGGCCACCCATTGTCTGACCTCAGCACCAATCGTCTGCGGATTTTGATCGGTGCTGACACCTTCATCCCCGACGTCAACGGTGCAGCACGATTCACCCGCGATCTCGCCGTGCGACTCTCGAAGCGCGGCCACGATGTCCACGTCGTGGCACCGGCGACCAGCACCCGTTCCGCAACGGGGATCGAACTCATCGACGGGCAGCCGATCAGCGTGCACCGACTCGGCAGCGTGCGCTGGCCGTCGCACGACTGGCTTCGTTTCGTGCCTCCGTGGCGGGTACGCGCAGCGGCCGGACGCATTCTCGACGAGGTCACACCTGATGTGGTACACGTTCAGTCTTTCATCAACATCGGTCGCGGCCTCGCACGTGAAGCCCACGCCCGGGAGCTGCCGCTCATGGCCACCAACCATGTGATGCCAGATAACATCGTCGACGTCAGCGGTTTTCCCGAAGTGTTGAAGCCCCGCCTCGCCCAGATCGGCTGGAACCTCGCCGATTCGGTGCTCACCCTCGCCGACACCGTCACGAGCCCGACCCCGATCGCCGCGCGCTACCTCACCGAGAACACGAGCGTCGGAACCGTCATCCCGTTGTCGTGCGGCATCGACCTGGAGCGCTTCACCCCGCGATTCGAGCGCCCCGCCGGAAACCGCGTGGTCTACGTCGGTCGCCTCGACCCCGAGAAGAACATCGACACGCTTCTGACCGCGTACTCGATGGTTCCGCGCGAACTCAGCGACGGACTCGACCTCGTCGGCGGCGGAACCGCACACTCACGTTTGCAGGCCTGCGCGCGGGAGCTGGGAATTGAAGACCGCGTGGTCTTCCACGGCCGGGTCAGCGACGAACGACTGATCGAGCTCCACGAGCAGGCCTCGGTGTTCGTGATGGCTTCGACCGCCGAGCTGCAAAGCATCGCCACCCTCGAGGCGATGGCCTGTGGCACGCCGGTCGTGCTCGCCGACGCGATGGCGCTGCCGCACTTGATCGAGCATGGCGAGAACGGTCATCTTGTCGAACCGCAGAACGCCGAGGAATTCGCCCGGGCGATCGAATCGATCCTTCGAAACGATGACGAAGCAGACGAACGGATGCGCCGCGCGGCATTCGGGAAGGCCCAGGAGCACGACGCCCAGAACGTGATCCTGCGCTACGAGGAGCTCTACGAGCAGATTGCCGCAGTCACGCGGGGGAGCGTCGACGAGGCAGAGGATGCCGACGATGAGGATGCCGCGGCCTAACGGTCGCGCCGGCGCCGAGCCGGGATGAGGGCTGGCCTCGGTATCAGCTCGGCTGAGGCACTCGCCGGCTCACCGGCTCGATACCGCGGCGACTCAACAGCGCCGCGATCAGGAAGCACGCGGCACCGAGGAACGTTCCGAGATTCGCCCAGAACAGACTGACCAGGTCGCCGGTCGCCGGAAGCACGTACGCGCCGATCGCTGACAGGCCGAAGAAGACCGACCCGAGCATGTTCAGCCAGGTGCACCGCCAGGTGCGTGCGCTCGGGTCCCACAGCGTGTCCCGCTCGGTCGTCGCGACCACGGCGAAGGCGCTCGCGACCAGAAAGCAGGCCGAGCCGACGGCATCCGGCGCCCAGCCGCTGTTGACCCGCGTGTCGCTGTTCAGTGCGGTGATGAGGGCTTCGGTGGTGCTCAGGTTGAAGAAGAGGGTGCCAAGAAACTGGATGGCCGAGCCCCACCAGTCGAACGCGTCTGGTCGGTTCATTGACCGGTGCGGCGGACGCCTGCCACTCAAGCTGAGTTGGATGAAGGCGGCGGCGGTAAACCACAGTGCCCCGATGAAGAAGGTGAGGTTGGTGATCGCGGGACCGACGGCGACGGCATAGAACGGAACGGCGCCGATGAGAAAGAAGAAGGAACCGAGCGCAAAGCCCCAGGCTTCGCGTCGCAGTCTGATCGGGGTCGGCGGCGGCATCAGTCCGACACGCGGGGCGGTTCGTCGAGTTCGCCCTGCAGCCGGCGCAGCTGAGCTTGCTTGTTGTAGAACTCGATTTCCCGATCGAGCTCAGCGAGTTCGTCTTCGGTGGTCTTGCCGTTTCTGCGCATGGGTTCGTCAGCATTCGGGCGGGGCGTTTCGCGTCGGCGAGGGTCGCCGAAGCCACCGCGGTCGATGGGCGTGGCATACTCGCGCCCGATCGTGAACCAGAGGATGCAGCCGATCAGCGGAAGAAAAATGACGATCATGATCCACATCGTCTTCGGCAGATGCTTCACCTGGCCGTCTTGCCTCAGGATGATGTCGATGAGCGCACCGAGAACGAGCATGAAGGTGACGACGGCAACGGCGAACATGCGGCACAGTCTATTGAGTGCCGGGGGAGATACGCGAGCATTTCGCGCCGGACTGCCCAGAGCGGGGAGAGCGCCGCACTAGTCTGGCTGCATGAGCGAGCAGTCAGCGAATCAGGCGCCAGGTCCCCGCACGCGTCGCTCCAGGTCGGCCCATTTCGGCCTGCTTGCCGTGGGGATCGTGGCAGTGCTGGTTGGCCTCGTGCTTTTCTTCCTGCCCGTCAGCCCGCCAACGATCGGCTGGTTCGCCTACCAACCGCTCAGTGAGACGACCTTCGTGCCGTCCGGGACCTTTCTGACCCCGCTGCAGCAGACCGCATCTGGCATCGGTAGTCTCGGGATGCTGCTTCTGGCATTCGCGGCCGGCTGGGCGTTTGGGCGAAGAGAAGTGATTACCACCCAGAGCTAACCGAGCAGGTAGTCGGCCACGCCCCGCGGGTTCGCGAGTGCGACCAGGTGACCGCCGGCCACGACATCCGGTTCGATGCCGAGTCGATCAATCGCGACCTGACGTTGAAACTCGAGCGGGAAGAACCGGTCGTGCCGTCCGGCCAGCACCCGCACCGCGATCTCCGGCCATTCAACGAAGTCACACGGTGAGTCGAATGCGGCGCTGGCCTCCGGCCGTTGGTACGGCTCGCCCTCGGCCGCCACATCGGGTGAAATGTCATGAAGAAAATAGGTGTCGTTGTCGAAGTCGGTGCTGTATCCACCGTCGAGGGCGGCCTGCACCCGCGCCTCCTCCCAACCGGTGTCCTCCCACCACTCGCCTGGAGTTTCGCCGGGAACCGGGATCATCGGATTCACCAGGATGAGCTCCTGAACCGCCGGGTGGGCCGCGGCGAGTGGCGCGGTGAACCCTCCGAGCGACTGCGCGACGAGCACCACGTGCTTGCTGTGACCGATGGCCCGCTCGACCAGTGCGGCGTATTCGGCGAGCCCGGCCGACTCGTCGTCACCGGGGAGATCGACCGCGACGACGTCATGCCCGGCGGTGCGGAGGTGCGGGAGTACACGACTCCAGTACCAAGCCGACCCACCGGCACCCGGAATCAACACATATTTCATGAACATTTTCTCTCCCGTCTGCGTGCGCAGCGTACTCCTGACACAGCGACCTGTGGATGTTCGGCGCACGCGCCGGCCAACGCCACCATGTCGGAGGGGCGGTGTAGCGTGCCCGCATGGACATCATTTTGGTACCCGGATTCTGGTTGGATGCGTCGTCCTGGTCAGAGGTGTCGCCGCCGCTCGTCGCGGCCGGCCATCGCGTGCACCCGCTGACCCTGCCCGGCAAAGAGTCTCTCGAAGCCTCGCGGGCCGGCATCGGCTTGCAGGATCACATCGATGCCGTCGTGAAGGCGATCGACGCTCTTGTCGGCCCCGTCGTGCTCGTCGGCCATTCCGGCGGCGGCGCCATCATCTACGGCGCAACGGACGCGCGTCCCGACCGGGTCGCCCGCGCGATCTACGTCGACAGCGGCCCGCTCGCCCCGGGCGGCGTCATCAACAGCGAGCTTCCGGCCACCGAAGACGAGGTGCCGTTGCCGTCGTGGGAGACCTTCGACGCCGCCGACCTCACCGATCTGACCGACGAGCTGCGGGCCGGATTCCGGGCCAGGGCGATTCCCGAGCCGCGTGGCGTCGCCTACGACTCGCAGCAGCCGCTGAACGACGAGCGCCGTTTCGACGTGCCGACCACGATCATTGCGTGCGAGTTTCCGTCGGCGCAGATTCGTGAGTGGATTCAGGGCGCGCATCCGTATGTGGCCGAGCTCGCGCGCATCCACGACGTCGAGTATGTCGATCTGCCGACCGGTCACTGGCCGCAGTTCACCCGGCCGGCCGAACTCGGCACCGAGCTTCTGACGGCCGTGAACCGGTCGGCCGATGAACCGGTGAGGTGATGAACCGGTGAGCATGTGACTGCGGGGCGATTCGCTGGGCCTCTCCAACGCTGCGGCGCCTAACCCGGAAAATTCGGCGCCACCGCGACAGCAGACTCCGACCCGAGTCCGGCGGCGTCGTCGAGTTGCGCGTGCGCCTCGGTGCGGTCATCCTGACTGACCGCAGCGGTGTTGCGGATGAGCACGATCACCCAGGTGAAGATCAGCACGGCGGCGATCAGCTCGACCGCCGTCAGGTTGTAGTAGCCGATGCCGTACAGCACTGCGGCAACCCCGATCACGGCGATGAACAGATAGCCGAGGGCGAGGAAGGTGCGCGGAAGGCTGGGGATCAGGCTCCGAACGGCGATGACGAGGTAGACGTAGATCAGCGCCATTCCGATCGCGACGGTGTTGTGAATGGTGTGGAACTCGTCGGTGGGGAAGATCCCGACGCAGGCGAGGAACAATCCAATCAGCACCAGCGACCATTTCACGACCCGCGGACCCCGGGTCGGGCGACCTGCCGCAACGGCTGTCAGCTCGAGTTCCGTGGTCATGTAGTTGGCGAGCGTGGTCAGGATGATCCCGGTCACGACGAGCGTCACGTTGAAGGCCGCCGAGGAAAAGTCGTCGTCAATGCCGAGTGTGCTCACGTTCTCCTGCCACCAATGCGGGTCTTGGGCGGTGAGCATGCTCGTGAGGCCACCCGCGACAAGAAAGACCGCGAGAAGGGTGGAGAGGCGGAACATGTCCATCCGGGCTGCGGAGAGATAGACGAAGTAGATCGTGCCTGCGACGATGGCGGCGGCGAACAATGCGGCGGGAACGAAGTACAGCACGGCATCGGTGAAGCCACGCTGGATGACCCAGAAGCTGACCAGGATCGTGAGCAGCGCGAGGGCGGCGTGCGCGAACGCGAGCGCCGCCACATCGAGGATCTGTTTCGGCAGGTGGGAACCGCGCAGCCAGACCATCGACGGTGTGCGAGTGGCGAGTGTGTAGGAGATCACGAAAACGACCAGTGTGCACGCGGCGCCGGTCAAGGCGGCCAGCTGGCCGACGGATCCCGGCCCCGCGAGCGGGGCGTCGTGGCCGGCGAACGCCACCAGCCCAATCAGAGCCGTCACCACGAACGCGATCGCGCCCGCCATCAACGCCCTCGATTCGGTCGTGACTGCTTTAGTCCGCTGCTTCGGGTCGGTGAGAGTCGTCATGCCAGGGTCCTCCACTCGGTTCGCCACTACCTGAGCCCGACGAGCTTCGGCCGACGGCGGATTCAGGCTACGGATTGGCCGAAACGTGAGCATCACACCAAGTGGGTGAGGCGAAGTGCAACAGGCTGAAATGAACGTGCCGCCTGCACGGGGATCCCCTGTTAGATTGTGCGCATGCGCGCTGCAGTTCATACGAAGTACGGCGGACCCGAGGTTCTGAGCATCGAGCACGTCGCCAAACCGCGCGCGTTGCCCGGTGAGATTCTGATCAAGGTGTTCGCCGCATCGGTCAATCGCACCGATTGCGGATTCCTGCGGGGAAAACCACTGCTCGTCAGGCTGTTCAGCGGCGTCGGCAAGCCGAAGGCGCAGACCCTCGGCAATGAATTCGCCGGCCGGGTCGAAGCGGTGGGCGACGGCGTCACCACGTTTTCGGTCGGTCAGGATGTCTTCGGTTACGACGGATACGGGTTCGGCGGCCAGGCCGAGTACAAGACGGCCCGCGTCACAGGGATGGTGGCGCTCATCCCCGCGGGGATGACCTACGCCGAGGTCGTTCCCAGCACGGAGGGCGCCCACTACGCCTTGAACATCATTCGCGCGGCAGGAATCTTCGCCGGGCAGAACGTGCTCATCTATGGTGCAACCGGCGCCATCGGGTCGTCGGCGGTGCAACTCGTGAAGCATCTCGGCGCGCGAGTGACCGCGGTGTGCGACACGAAGAGCGTCGCGCTCGTCGCCTCCCTCGGCGCCGACCGCGTCGTCGACTACACCCGGGAGGATTTCACCCGGCTCGACGAGCAGTTCGACGCGGTTCTCGATACCGTCGGAAAGAGTTCCTTCGGCGCGTGCAAGACGCTGCTGAACCCGCACGGCGTCTACGTGTCGACCGAGCTGGGCCGCGGGTGGCAGAACCCGCTACTCGCCATCGGAACCGCCATGTTTGGCGGCAAAAAGGTGCTCTTTCCCATCCCGAAAGACACGAGAGACGACGTGATTTTTCTCAAGGGGCTGATGGAAATCGGCGCGTTCAAGCCGGTCATCGACCGGAGCTTCTCCCTCGACGAGATTGCCCTGGCCTATCAATACGTCGAGTCAGGGGTGAAGATCGGGAACGTCGTCATCCGGGTGGTTGACGAGCGCTAGCCAGCGGCTGCGGCGCGCCCCAGCGCGGCATGTCGGCTCGGCACACCGGCAATACTTGAAGGATGAACGCTGACGAACGCTCGGGCGACGACACCGGAGCATCCCACGGCGGCGGCCTGCCCGTCACAGTGTCGATCACACGGTTGGTCGACCCGACAAACATCGCCGAGGCGACGCGCTGGGTGCAGGAGGGCGTGAACCTGGCGAGCAGCTATCCGGGATTCCTCGGCTCCGGCTGGGTGCGCGCCTCGGCCGACTCGCACGAGTGGCATCTGCTCTATCGGTTCAGCGATGTGGCACTGCTTGACGACTGGGAGGTCTCGGACGACCGCGCCGACTGGCTGTTCGACGGCCGCGAGTTGGTTGAGGTGGCTCGCGTCGACAAACGCACTGGCATTGAGGGGTGGTTCGACTCGCCGCAGGAGACCGAAGCGCCAGTGACATCCGCGCCGCCTCGCTGGAAACAAGCGGTGATCATCGGTCTCGGCTTCTACCCGGTCAACCTGGCCTTCACCCTGTTCGCCGTCGCACTGGTCCCCGGGTGGCGCAGCTTCTTGCCACTCTTCACGGTACTGGTCTCAACACTCCTGCTCACGCCGGTCATGACCTATTGGGTGCTTCCGTTCATCACGCGGATGCTGCGTCCCTGGCTGCATCGGAGTTGAGCTGACGCTCCAGCGCGTCGAGAACGAGGTCGAGCCCGAACTCGAACTCGTTGTTGTAGGAATAGCCCGGCTGCATCACGAGCTCACTGGCAATCTCGGCGAGGTGCGGATACTGGTCGACTGGCATCTGCGCCATCATCATCTCCATCACCGCTTCGGTCTCTTCGAAAGTATCGAACGGCAGGTTTTTGGCTTGGAGGGCAAAGCCGTAGAGATAGCTGTCGATCGTCGAATACGCGTGCGCGGCGAGGAGCAAGGGAAACCCGCCGACGCGCAGCGTGCCGAGTACCGAGTCGTGGTGGCGGAGGTTGGCCGGGCCGGGGGCTTGCCGGGACTCCATCAACGGGGTCGCCCAGGGGTGCCGGCGCAGTGCCTCATTGACCGACACCGACCGGCGGCGAATCGCGCTCTTCCACTCGGAGCCGACGGTCGGCAGCTCGATCTCCCCATAGACGACATCGATCATTGCGTCGAGGAGGTCTTCCTTGTTCGCCACATGGTTGTAGAGCGACATCGCCTCTACGCCGAGTGCCTCGCCGACCTTGCGCATCGTCAGCACGTCGAGACCGCCGGCATCCGCCACCGTCATTCCGGCCGCCACCACCTGTGCGCGATCGAGGCGGCGGCGGGATTCTGTGGTGGATTTCGTCACGGTGCTCGTACTTTCGCTCTGCATTCCCCTTGACAACACTTACAGCGTAAGCCTACCGTTACTTACAACGTAAGTTTTGGAATCAGTGAACGAAGGATGATCATGAACGACACCAAGCAACAGGCTGCGTCGACACGTGTGAGCCCGGGGGACCAGCGCATGTCAGCGATGGTGCAGCACGAGTACGGCGAGGCGCGTGATGTGCTGAACCTTCTGAAGATCAAGCGGCCGGCACCCGATGATGAGGAGGTCGTCGTGCGGGTGAATGCTGCAGGGGTCGACCGCGGAGCCTGGCACCTGATGGCGGGCTTGCCCTATCCGGTACGGCTCGCGGGATACGGGATCAGGTCACCGAAAACCGGGGTTCGGGGTCGCGAACTGGCGGGTGTCGTCGAGTCCGTCGGGAACCGGGTGAACACGGTGAAGCCGGGCGATGAGGTTTTCGGGATCGGCGAGGGAGCGTTCGCCGAGTTTGCGTCGTGCCGGGCCGATCTCCTCGTGCCGAAGCCGAAGAATCTGACGATGGTGCAGGCGGCGGCCGTGCCGATCTCCGCGCTGACCGCACTCCAGGCGGTGCGCGATCACGGTCGGGTTCAGGCCGGTCAGAAGGTGCTGATCATCGGCGCCGGCGGCGGGGTGGGGAGTTTCGCGGTACAAATCGCGAAGGCTCGGGGCGCGGACGTCACCGGGGTCTGCAGCACGGGCAAGGTCGAGCTCGTGACCTCGCTCGGGGCCGATCGCGTTATCGACTACACCCGTGCTGACATCACCTCCGGGATTACCGACGACGGTAAGCGCTACGACGTCATTCTCGACACCGGCGGAAATCGGCCGCTGTCACTGCTCCGGAAGGCGCTCACGCCGACCGGAACCGTGGTGATCGTGGGCGCCGAAACGGGCGGCCGGTGGCTCGGCGGAACCGAACGCCAACTGCAGGCCATGGTGTTGTCGCCCTGGATCAGCCAGCGACTGGTGAGCTTCATCGCCTCCGAGAATCGCGCCGATCTTGTCGAACTTGCGGGGATGCTGGAGGCGGGAGCGATCACGCCGGCGATCGACCGCACCTATCCGCTCAGCGACACGGCCGCAGCGATCGAGCACATGCAGGCGGGTCGAGTTGGCGGCAAAGTCGTCATCACACTGTGAGGTTGGCCCAACGGCTGCCCTCGTCTGCCGACGTCTACACGACCGTGATGAACACCGGGTTGCTGTAGAACCAGGTGTCGATCCACGGATTGCCCTCGTCGGCGCCACCACCGTGCGCGATCGGGCCCCGCGGGTCGACTGTCGCACCCAGCGGCCCCACACCGCCGCGATTGCCGTCGCTGCCCCGCAACCGGAGATAGAAGGACGTGTCGACGCTGGTGAACGTGCGCGTGAGGGAGATTTGCCCAGTCGTGCCCGTCGTGTCGATCTGCTCGTGCACGCGTGTGCCCGGTGTGGTGATGGCATCGGGATCTGAGACGGGCCCGGTCACAAGCCCGCGAATGATGTCGACATGGGCCAGCTTCGGCAGGATTCCCGCGAAATTCTCAGTCGTCGTCGGGCGGATGGTGATGGTCAGTTCTACATCGGTGCCGCGCGGAACGGTGAGTGTCGAACCCATGCCGCGTCCAGGGCCGGCGTGCCCGACCGGGCGCACCCGCACGTCGAGGCCATTGATCAGGTGACCGTGGTCGACCCACATGCGACCGGCACGCATCGCGGCCATGACGCTGCCGTAGGTGCGGGCGTCAGCGCCGATGTGTGTACGACTGAATTGGCCGGGCCAGTAGTCGCTTCCGCCCTGTGGGCTGCCCGTTTCGATCGGGTCTGCCCGGCGTCCGGCCCGAGTGAAGCTGTCGAGGCCCTGGTCGGTGTTCCACGGGCTGCCGCTCGGGAAGTCGCCGACGCGCATGGTGTCCATGGCGGTGAGGTGATTGTCGCTGTTCGTGGTGATCCAGAACGGCTTGCCTTCGGCCAGCATCGAGTCCCACATGCCGCCGACAACGGAGGTGACCCAGTCGAAACCGCCCCTCGTCGTATATGCCTCCGCCGGGAATCCGGCGAATGAGAACCTGCTCGGTGAGTTTTCGTACTCGCCACGCTGATTGTTCGGGCTGCGGTTGAGCCCGAACGCCGAGGCTTGTGCACCGGGTGCGCCTTCCATCCCGATCATGATCTCGGGATCGGCGTCACGCCATCCGCGCATCTCATGAGGGGAGTCGTAGCCGAGCCGTGACGGGTGGTTGGCCAGCACGAGCACATCGTCAATGAAGCCAGCCCGCTTCTGCGCGGCCAGCCATTTAATCGCCTGCCGCGCCTTCGGCTCCCAGTCTGCCGCTTGGCCGGTGTCGGGTTCCGGTTTCTCCCACTTGTTGAGTTTGCCGTCCCAGAGCAGCTCGAATTGACGCAGGATGCGCGCTTCGTTCAGCCCCGGCGCAACAATCACCGACGCGTGCTCTGCAGCCGGGATGTACCACTCGAGTCCTTGAAAGATGAGCATGTCGGGCCGGGCGGCACGGGCGAGGGTGATGTCGCGGTGCGAGTTCAGGGCGCCGCCACCGTTGGCATGACCCCAATTGCTGTGCTCGGTAAAGGTGAGAACGTCGACGCCGTATTCCTGCGCTTTGTCGAGCTGCTGGCTCTGCAAATACTTGGCGTCGTGGCTATAGACGGTGTGCACGTGGTGATCACCGACCAGCCAGGTTGGCGAGACGGGGTCGTCGAAGCCGGCGGCATCCATGTGGGGCACGACGGCTGTTGAGGCGTGAGCCCGGTCAGATGAGAGGGCGGAGGCGGCCACAACGCCGGCCGCGACTACCCCAGCGGCCTGCATGAGCTGGCGCCGGTTCAAAGTCGGGGTATGAGGGATCGTGCACATCGGAAATCTCCTTCTGCTGACAGGGCATCGCGAGCCTAAGGAGTTCAGATAGACGAGAGAAGTCGGGAAGCAAACACGCGGTAGCCGGGAGGCGTCGGTTGTTCAGAGCGGCGATGCTTCCGCGACACCCACGTGCGAGACGATTCACAGGTTTGCACCGACTGGTGCAGAACGCGTAGAAGGGCCTCACCCGTGCTATCTCGTCTTACCTCCCACCGGCCGATTTCGATCGCCCTCACGGGGTTCATCGCACTCGCGGCACCGGTCGCTTCGTTCGCGCTGGCCCCGACCGTTCCGTCGAACAGCGTCGGCATTGTCACGCTGAAGGATGCAACGGGACGGGTTCTGGCTGACGGCAGCACGACGAGCAGTCCCAGCTTCGCCAGCGTCACGGCAGCCGACGCCTGCTCAACGGGGTTCACCGATGCTGCGCGAATCAGTCTGATCACGGATTCAGGTGCTGCATTTGTGGTCTCCGCCTCCGAGCCGATCGCTGACCCGGCGCAACCGGCCGTTGTTTCGACCGACGTCGTGCTCGCTGATTATCCACTGTCGACCGGCGTCACTCTTGCGCTTGAGTGCCTGCGGCTGGAGCGCGGTATCGCCGTGGCAGCACCGACCGTCTTCTCGGTGGGCCTCGATATCGCATCCGCACGTTTCGTCGTGGCGCCGGTACCTGTCATCCCGACGCCGACGCCGACGCCGACGGCCACCACCACTCCCACGGCGACGCCCACTCCCACCGCGAAGCCGAGCGTCACGCCGGCTCCGAGGCCCGCCGCGACGCCGGGAGCCCCGGGCGGGGGAGCGAGCCAGGGCGGCCCGATGGCGTCAACCGGCCTCGACATTGCCTCTCCGATCGCGGCAGCGCTGGTGCTTGCCGCGCTCGGGGTGATTGCCTTCATCGCGAATCAGAGGCGGCGCACGCAGCAGAAGGGATCGCTCACGGAGCGCACCGACCCGAATCTGCTCAGCGACGAGGAGTAGTAGTACCGCCTGCCGCGGTCGGGGTTGAGCGGCAGTGGCCGAGCGGTTACGACTCGTCGGTCGGCGACGTCGTGGTGTCCGACGCGGCGGTGCGTCGTCGGCGACCGATGAAGAAGATGGCCGCCCCTGCGATGAGGAGCACGCCGGCGACGACGGCCAGCCCTCCGACGAAGGCCGTTCCAGTGGAGGCCAGACCTGCTGTGCCAGCAGTCGGGTTCGCCGTTGCCACGGCCGCGGGAACGGTCACGCTTGGGACGTCAGTTTCGGGGTTGGTCACGCCGGGTCCGCCGGTACCGGGATCGACAGGGTTCGGAACCTCGACAACGATCGGTGCCGAGACCGCAACGGTGGTCGTGCCGACCCGCAGGGCGAAGGTGTAGGTCCCCGCGCTCTGGGTCTCGGGAATCGTGAAAGAGGCGATCGCCGTGCCGGAGGCATCCGTCGTGCCGGAGGCCACGACTTCACCGTCGAAGAGCACGCTGAACGGGGCAGCGGCAGGAAGTCCCGCGATGCGTACGGGGATGATTGCGCCGCGCTTCACGACCGGCGGCGTGCCGGGAGTCGCGCCGGGGAGGGGGTTGTCGATGGTGGGGGTGTAGTCCCAGATGAAACTCACGTAGCCACCGTTGGGGTTCGGAGCCAGCGCGGATGCCGCCAGGTCGACAGCGAGGAAGGCCGAGCCGCCGCCGCCGGGTGCGACGACATCGACGTCGACATCCCCGCCCGGTACGTTGCGCTTGACCGCACCGCCGCCACCACCGGTGTATCCGCCGCCGCCGGCCCCGCCGACGTGGGTCGCGCCGACGGTCAGGGAGCCGCCCACTCCGCCTGCACCGAGTGTCGGCACCCCGGCGGACAGGGTGGTCAGTGTTCCGTCGGTTGATCCGGTTGAGTCGCCGGTGCCGGCCTGACCGCCGACGGCTGTTCCGCCTGTGCCGTTGGCCGCAAGAGTTCCGAACGCCGTGCCGTCGCCACCGGCCGTCACGCCGAGGGTGGCGGGCGCCGCGCCATCACCGCCGGGGTAGGTAGCGAGGATCTGGTCTGGCCATTGGAAATACGCGGCATATCCGCCGCCTCCACCGCCACCGGCAACTGCGAGAAGGGTGTTGTCGCTGTCCTGCAACGACGTTCCCGCGCCGGTCGCGCCGACACCGAAGGTGAACGTTGAACCGGCGTACGATGCGCCGAGGTCGAGTGATGCGGCTCCGCCGCCACCACCGACGGCAGTCGGATCGTTGGTGATGGCGAAGGAGGCGGGCGCGCCGGCCGAACCGGCGATCGTCGCATGCAACGAACTGATGCCGGTGGGAATCGTGAAGGTCTGGCCGGGGCCAGTCGTGGAGAACGTGACGGTGCAGGCGGTGACACAGTCGCTTGCGGGCGGCGTCGCCGACGCAGGTTGGGCCACGAGGCCGGCACCGACGATCCCGATTCCGACTGCTGCTATCGAGCTGAACAACTTTGTTGCGCGACGACCCACGAAGTTCCTTTTCACATGAAATGACTCTCAAGCGCTCAATCGTCGCTTGAAACTGTTCCCCCAAACGGAGCTAATGCTATCGGTTCGCGATTCGGGGAATCGCCATGTCCTACGATCGGAGTCATGGCGATCCTGCATCAGGCCGAGTTGCGGCCCTCCAAACTTGAGCTCCTTGCCCGCTGGCTGCCGGCCCAGGACTGGTCAGGGGTCGGGCAGCTCGTGGAGTCTGATCTTCACCGCGTTGCGTCCTACCGCTTTGACGATCCAGCGGGGGAGGTCGGAATCGAGACGCTGATTGTCAGGGCGGGCGAGGGACACCTGCTCCAAGTTCCGCTCACCTACCGTGGTGCTCCGCTCGACGGCGCCGAGCAGTGGCTGATCAGCACGATGGATCACTCCGTCTTGGGCAAGCGCTGGGTGTATGACGCCAGCGGCGACCCGGTATACGCATCCGCTCTGGCCGCTGCGATTCTCGCGGGTGGCACCGAGGTCGAACAGTTCGTGCAGGTCGGCGACAGCCTCCAGCCCCAACCCAGCACGACTCACGTGCAGGGGAGTGGAGCCCGCGACACGACCGTCGCGCCGATCGACACGGTAGCGGCGACGCAGCACGGCGACGTCACGGTCATCGATGCCGGCTCACTCCGTTTGTCGGTCAGGCGTGTGCTCGGTGAGGGCGTCGAGGTCACGGATGCCGCGCAGAGCCTGGTCGGAACCTGGGATGGCCAGTCGACTCCGATCGTGCTGGCACTCGCTTCGTTCATTCGCTGAGCCGACGGCGGCGCACCGCACGCACCAATAACGCGATTCCGACGGCGAAATTGACCAGGATGAGCACCAACGCCGACGACCAGAGGAGGTCGTACCAGGCGGGTATGACCGGAGTGAAGTCTTCGATCTTCGGCCCGTGAAATCCGTCGCCGCCGCCCTGCACTCGCTCCAACGCACCCTGCGCCGAGGTGCTCTGCTTGATTGCTATCCCAATGGCATAGCTCGCGGCGGTCACGAGCACCGCACCGACCGGTATCAGCACCGCGGCCCACTTCTCCGCACGGCTCCAGGCTCGCGACAACCACACCATGACGATGCCGGCGGCCCAACCGAGCACGGGGATCACCATGCCGCCGAGCGCGACGAGCAGCGAAGCGAGAAGCACGTAGCCGACGCCGTCAGTCCGGTCCTCGGCGACGAATGTCTGAGGTCGGGCCGGTTCGGTGGGCGCGGGCACGCGGCTCGCCTCGCGCGCCTCGGCGGCGATGAAGAACGGGTCGCCCAACTGTTCGATGCGCACGGCTGCCGTTGCGGCGTCGAGGCCGGTGAGCTCCTCGGCGATCGCGTCGCGGATGTCGTGCGCCGTCGCATCCGCCACCCCGACCAGTGCGGCGTCGAGCTGGGCCAGATAGTCCTGCACCACGGGCGGTGTCGTGGTCTCAGTCATTGTCGGTTCCCCCAACCAATTCAGTGACCGTCCGGGTGAACGGGCCCCACTGCGTGCGAAAGCTGTCGAGTTGCTGGGTACCGGCCTCCGTCAACCGGTAGTACTTGCGAACCGGGCCGGTGTCGGATTGCTCGTCGTGCGTCGTGACGAGTCCCTGGGCGCGGAGGCGACTGAGTACCGGGTAGAGGGTGCCGATGCTGGCGATCAGCCCGCGTTCGATCAGGGTTTCCGACAGCTGCCAGCCGTACATCGCCTCGCGCGAGAGCACGCCGAGGATGCAGTACTCGACAACACCTTTCCGAAGCTGTGCACCCACATCCGCTGTCATGCATCACAAGATAGCAGCAGAAATCTCATATCTCTGTTCCGAACATCGTCGATTCCTCGCGCGAGAACCGAGCGGTGCGTAGTCTCTGTTCTATCTGCGCAGTCCGGATGCGGCTGCCAGCGGGGACTCGGGGGACCAATCGTGCAGAATCTGACGGGATGGCACGTGCTGATCATCCTTGGCGTGCTGATCGTGATCGGAGCCGTCGTGGTGGGCGGAGTACTCATTATTGTGTCGCTCGCCCGCCGCGCAGCCCCGCCCGGCCCCGGTCGATCAGCCCAAGCCGCAGACCCCGTCGCGCCGGCTCGCCCGGGTGGCGGCGCGGGCCAGATCGATCCCGTCGAGCAGATCCGCCGGCTCGCAGAACTTCGTGATCAGGGACTGTTGAGTGAAGAAGAATTCCAAGTGAAACGCACCGAACTGCTCGGCCGAATCTGACCGGTCGTGGTCTTACCGGTTGCCGGACGCGGTGCCAGGATGGGGACACTTGCGACGCGAACGCCGTGTGCGCGTCGCTTTCCTCGGATCGAAGGAGCTGCCGTGAATACAAAGTCGAATGTGAAGCCGACGTCGAAAGAGCTGTTGCAGCGCAAGAAGCAAATGGAAAAGCGTATGGCGAAGCAGATGGACAAGTTCAAGGCGAAGCGCATGGAGAAGCAACCTGACAAGCGTGCCGTCATCCCGACCCTGATCATTCACGTGATCGTGCTGATCCTGACCTGGCGGGACATCGCCTCGCGCACCGATGACGAGGTGCGTGGCAACAAAGCGGTGTGGCGGGTGGCGAGTGCGCTGAACACGATCGGCTCGGTCGCCTACTGGATCTTCGGGCGCAAGCCACGCAATCCGCTCACGTAGTCGCTCCGGTCTGCGAACGCGTAGAACGTCGCGTGTGCAAGACTAGGTGACGTCTTGTTCCTTACAGTTTGGTGAAGCCAGTGAAGATTCTCGTCGATTTCCCGCCGCTTTCTGCGCGCTGACTTCGTCGATCTTCCCGTTCCGGGCTCCGGTGTCAGCGCATCCGCTGACAACTCTGGAGCTTCATGTTCACGACTCACCAACCGACTGTCCTTTTCAACAACGCGAGCTTCGCGTGGCCTGACGGCACCGGCATCCTGCGCGATGCCTCGGCGAGCTTCGGCGCTGGTCGCACCGGAATCGTCGGGGCGAACGGCACCGGTAAGTCGACGCTGCTCAGACTGATCACCGGCCAACTCACCCCGACCGCGGGCACCGTGACCGCGTCGACAGACCGAAGCTATCTGCCGCAACATCTCACGCTGGACACGGAGGCGACGCTCGCGGACCTGCTCGGCATCCGTCACACCGTCGACGCGTTACGGGCGATCGAGTCCGGTGACGTGGCGATCCACCACTTCGAGACGCTCGGCGACGATTGGGATGTCGACACGCGAGCCCAGGAGGCGCTGCGACTGGTCGGGCTCGGCGAGTTCGACCTCGACCGATCGGTGGGGGAACTCTCGGGAGGCGAGTCGATCCTCGCCGCGCTGGCCGGCCTGCGCCTGGCCAACGCGCCGATCGTGCTGCTCGACGAACCGACGAACAACCTCGACCGGGCCGCGCGACACCGTCTCTACGCCATGATCCGATCGTGGAAGGGCGCGCTCGTCGTGGTCAGCCACGACACCGCGCTGCTTGACCTGATGGACGACATTGCCGAGCTCAACAACGGTGCGCTGGCCGTGTCCGGCGGCAACTACACGGCCTACCGTGAGCACCTCGAGCAGGAACAGGATGCCGCGGCGCGAGCGGTCCGCTCCGCGGAACAGGTGCTGAAGACCGAGAAGCGTCAGCGCATCGAGGCCGAGACCAAGCTTGCTCGCCGCAGCCGGTATGCCCGCTCGGACTTCGAGAACAAGCGGGCGGCGAAGATTCTGATGAACCAACGCAAATCGAATGCCCAGGTATCGGCCGGGCGGCTCAGCACCGAAGCCGACAGCAAGGTCGACAGCGCGCGTGACGCGCTCGACGAGCAGAGCCGTCGCATCCGTACCGACAAACGCATCCGAATCGAACTGCCCGACCCGGGCGTTGCATCGACCCGGCGTCTCGCCGAGCTTCACGATGCCGAGCACTCGATCGTCATTCAGGGGCCGGAGCGAGTCGCGTTGACCGGTGGAAACGGGGTCGGGAAGTCGCGACTCCTGGATTCACTCGTCGGGCCGGCCGACGAGGAGCGGGGTGCGTCGAGCTACGGCGTCGCGCTCACCGAGCGAATCGGCTACCTCGCGCAACGGTTGGACAGCCTCGACGACCAGGTCACCGTGCTGGAGAGCGTGCGCGCCGCCGCGCCGAACACTCCGCCGGGCGAGGTGCGGGCGAGCCTGGCCCGCTTTCTGTTCCGCGGCGACGCCGTCGACCGCCCGGTCGGCCAATTGTCAGGCGGGGAGCGGTTTCGTGTCGCGCTGGCCCGGCTGCTCCTGGCCGACCCGCCGAGTCAGCTGCTCATTCTGGATGAGCCGACGAACAGCCTCGACCTGAACAGCGTCGACGAGCTGGTGGATGCCCTCGCCGGCTACCGGGGCGGCCTGCTGATCGTGAGTCACGACGACGCGTTTCTGGAGCGGCTCGGAATCACCCGGTGGCTCGCTCTCGATGCCGGCGGATGTCTCACCGAGGGCCGGTAGATCGCCCGGCGGCCCGGGCGCCAACTCAGCCCCGCCAGTCGCCCCGATGCACCACCTCGTCGAGGTGTTTACGGGCGCGGCGGGTGGGGGAGCCGGTCGTCGCGCCGGGCGATTCCGGGTGACCGATGGTGATCGCGCCGACGGGGGAGTAGTCCTCCGGCACGCCGAACTCGGCCCGAAACGCGTCGATGCGTGCCGGCGGCAGCCCGAAGAAGCATCCGCCCAGCCCCTCGTCCACTGCCGTCTGCAGCACGAGCAGGGCGGCCATTCCCGCATCGACATGCCAATACGGCACCGCCCAACGCGGTTCCTCATTCTCTGACCGGCCTTTGTCATCCTCGGCATAGCGGCGCACATACTCGGCCTTCGACGACATCGGAACGATCACGACTGGCGCGGTCTGCATGCCGGCGAGCCAACGGTTCGAGGTTCCCGCCTGAGTAAGAGGAGTCGTCGAACTCCAGAACCGTGCGACATCCCGAGGCGTGTCAAGAACCAGAAACGCCCAGCCCTGGGTGAATCCGGCGTTGGGGGCCCGCACTGCGTTTCGCAGCATCCGGTCGACGGCGGCCCCGTCGACGGGCTGCGAACTGTAACGACGCACCATTCGCCGGCGGCGCACCACGTCTTGAAAATCCATGGCTCCATAGTCGCGCCTGATAGGTGCCGCGTCGAATCTGCAGGGGTACGCGGGACGGCGCTACTCCGCTCAGATCAGGGCCGGCGCAGACGAACGGGCCGGAAGCATGGCGTAGATGTCCGCCCATTCAGCCTCATACTCGACCGGCGCGAGAGATCCGTCCGCATCGCGAGCGTCGAGCGCATCGAACCGCGCCCGCGCCACTGCCATCAGTTTGGTATCGCCGAACGAGTTGAGCTTTCCGTCCAGATAGACCGTCGAGACGGTCAGGGTGCGGATACGCCCCTTCAGTGGACGGGTCAGGCGCGAGCCGAGCAGAAGGCCGGCAAGGAAGACGGCGACGGCTGTGATCAGGCTCCACAATGGAGTCAGCACATCACTCAGCATGACCATCAGCACCAGGCAGAGCACGGAACCGGCAACCGGCCAGACATGAGCGAAATGAAGCATTCGGCGCTCGGCCGTCGTGATGCCGGGCGGATAGGCGGTGAGGTGCACGCTCTGCCACATGGTGCGTCCGGCCGGGGAGAAGTCAAGCGTGCCCCACTTCCGGTCGCCGTCAATCACTCGCCGCATGATGGTGTTCACAATTCAAGAGTGCGCCGCTCCCGCTGAAAGTGGAATGATCCATACGCCGTCCATACGGGTTTCTGCCGGATCCTTACGAAGTCCACATGCCGCGTGCGCCAATACCTGCCTTACGCACCCGGCAAGCTACGGTTGATGAGGTCGAAAGAGGTGCATTAAGAGTGAGTGAAATTGCGGGCGAATTGGCGCGCGTGCGTGAGGCCTTCGACAAACCCACCCTGCGCCTGTTGGATCGCAAGTGGGCGCCGTTCGTGCTCGCCGTCTTCAAATCGTCGTTCAGCCGTGACCGTCGCAGCATTCCCTCCGATCTGCTGCACACCCAGGTCGACGCCTACCTGGCCGATCTGCGCACCGTCGGCACCGAAGTGCCGCCCGGCAAGAACGGGCGGGCGCTCTGCGTGCAGTGGATGAACGACCTCTGGCTCTACCGGGAAACCGATGAGGCCGGCGACGAGCAGTACTCGCTTACCTCGCACGCGCTCGAAGCGATGCTTCTCGTCGACGGGATGTCCCGCGATCGCGCCCTGATCAGCGAATCACGCCTGACCACGATCGTCGACGCCGTGCGTCACCGCGCCACGCAGGCCAGCCCCGATCGCGAGGAGCGCATCCGTCGCCTCGACCAGGACATTGCCGAGAAAATGAGCGAACGCGATCGTCTCGCCGCGGGCGGTGAGATCGCCGCCGCCTCGGTCGATCAAATGCACGAGGGCTACGTCGACCTGGTCGACCTCATCGCCCAACTGCCCAGCGACTTCAAGCGGGTCGAAGAGTCGGTGGCCGGTATGCACCGCCAGATCGTCAACGACTTCCGCAGCGAGGAACGCCCGATCAGCGAGGTGCTCGACGAGTACCTGTCGAAGACGGATGCCTTGATGTCGTCGACCGCCGAGGGGCGCGCCTTCGAGGGGGCGTTCGCACTGCTCCGCAACGACGCGCTGCTGCTCGACCTGAAGAGCGACCTCGAGACGATCATCCTGCACCCGTTCGCCCTTGAATTGAGTCAGACCGAACGGCGCAGTTTCATGGCGACGGTGAGCCTGATCCGCACCGGCATCGACAACGTGCTGACCCAGCGCAACGGCCTGACGACCACTCTGCGGGAGCACATCGTCAACCACGATGTGGTCAAGGACCGCGAACTCGAGCGGCTGCTGCGCGACATCAACAAGGAGCTGTTCTCCTGGATGAAGACCTCGGGCCCCCGCTCCGTCGTCACCGCGGAACTCATGCCCGGCACACTCGACGTCGAGCACCTGCGTGAGAAGTTCTACGATCCGGAAACCCACCTGCCACCACCACCACTCGACGACGTGTCCGACGATGCGCCCGAGCCGCTGAGTCTCGATGCGATGCGCCAGCAGGGTGGGCCTCAGTTGGAAGAGATGCGAGATGCGCTCGTGAGCGCTTTCGGCGCCGGCGACGCGGCATCCCTCGGCGAAGCCTTCAACGACCTCGACGAGGGGCTACGCCGTCCGGTCGAGATTCTGGGACTGCTGCAGATGGCCACCCAGCTGGGCGATGGACTCCACGCGAACGAGGTCGAGCGGTTTGAAACCGTCCGGCCCGACGGCACGAGCCGCAGCTTCTCGGTTCCGCGTCTCACCCTGAACACCGACGACACCGCGGCCCTGGCCGCTCTGAGCTATGGATCTGATCATGACTGATGAGCCGACCGACGACCGTTTCGACGGAGACGCGATGACCGACGATGCCCCGACCGACGAGACACCGATCGACGACGCGACCCGCGCCGAGTCGGAGAGCTTCTCGCTCTTCGAAGGCGATGAGGGCGGGCTGACCCCTGCGCAGCGCCGCACGCTCGTGCTGCTGCTGAAGCACCGCTACCTGTCCGCCGCGCTTTACCCGTCGGAGTGGCGCACCTTGCTCGCCTCCGAGCGCCTGCTCAAGGGCCGCCTCAACGACCTCTTCCTCGACCTGCACGTCGACCGGCACTACGAGGTCGCGTTCAAGCGCCAGGCCGTGGCCGAGGGCGGCGACCGGTTCCCCACCTTGCTGCACGACGTCTCCTACACGCGCGAAGAGACGATCCTGCTCGTGCTGCTCCGCCAGAGGTTCCGCAGCGAACGCGCGAACGGCCACGACATCGTGATCGTCGACCGCGACAATCTGCTGGACAATGTGGCGCACTTCCGGCCCGAGTACGCGACCGACCGCTCCGGCGATGCCCGTCGTGCCTCGGCCGCGGTCGACAGCCTCGTCAAGTCGCGGGTGCTCGCCAAGACGAGCGATCCCGACCGGTTCCGCATCTCGCCCGTGATCGAGGTGCTTCTTCCGGTCGAACGGTTGCGGGAACTTCTCGACTGGCTGGTCGAGCAGAATGGCGCCGACAACGACGGCTTCACCGACATCGACGATCTGACCGCTCCGACCGAGCCTGAATTGGAGCCGATCAAATGACCGATTCCCCTCTCTTTCACATGGATGGCGCGACAGAGGGCACGACCCAGTGGCGTGCCGAGTCGTTCCAGATGGTCAACTGGGGTGGCTTCCACGGGCACCACGAAGTGGCGATCGCCCCGACGGCCACGCTGATCTCCGGCGCATCCGGAACCGGCAAGAGCAGCCTGATGGATGCCTACCTCGCGCTTCTGATGCCCTCAGACACCCCGTTCAACGGTGCGTCCAACGACGCCGGTTCCGGGCGGGCGCGCTCGAGTGACCAGCGCAACCTGATGACCTATCTCAAGGGCAAGACTGACTCCACTCGTGAGGCGCAGACCGGCGAGATGCACGACCAGGTTCTGCGCGGCGCGGACTCCGCCACCTGGGGCGGAGTGGCGATGACCTTCATCGACGACAACCAGCGCCGGTTCACGGTGCTGCGCACCTACTTCCTGCCGCGCGGGGGCAACAAGTTCGGTGACATCAGCATGAAGATGGCGACCCGTGACGGCGCCCTCGACCTGCGTGAACTGGCCGACGTCGTCGATTCCCGGTTCGAGAAGCGCGCGCTGAAGAACCGGTTCACCGATCTGGAGGTGTTCGACACCTACGCCGCGTTCGCGCAAACCCTGTACACGCGCCTCGGCATCGGCGCCAACGGTGAAGGCGGCAAGGCGCTGCGCCTGCTCGCCCGCATTCAGGCCGGACAGCAGGTCAAGACCGTCGACGGCCTCTACAAGTCGATGGTGCTCGAAGAGCCGACGACCTTCGCCGCCGCCGACAAGGCCGTGGCCCACTTCGAAGATCTCGAGCGCTCCTACGGGGCAATGCTCACCGAAGCGCAGAAGGCCGCGGTGCTTGAGCGTCTGCCCGAGTTGTATGCCGAATGGGAGACCTCGAGCGCCCAAGCGGCGATGGTCGACACCTTCGGCGTGAATCGCAGCGGCGACACCCCGTTCGTGCTCTGGAGCCTGACGACGGAGCAGCGCCTGCTGGAGCAGGCCGAGGACGCCAACCGGGCGGCACGCCGTGAAAACCAGGCCGCGCTGAGCGCCGCTCGCGACGCGGAAAGCGACCTCAAGTCGCGGGTCACCGGTGTGCAGCGTCAGCAGCGGGAGAACGGCGGCGATGTGCTGGCCGGGCTGCAGAGCGATGTCGACACACTCGCCACCCAGCGTGACGCCGTGCAGGACGAGCACAGCAGGTTCGCCGAACGCATCGCCGTGCTCGATTCCGAGGTGAACTCGGCCGACGGTTTCATGGCTGCGCGCGCCGACGCGGAGAGCTTTCTGGCCGGATTCGCTGCCGCCGACGCCGAGTTGGAGGCGCGTCGCACGGCGCTCCACAAGGAGTCCTACCCGCTCGAAGAGCAGATTCGCACGCTCAAGCAGGAGAAGACGTTCCTCACCGGGCGCGAGAGCCTGGTTCCGCAGCACCTGCACGCCGCCCGCGTTCTGATCGCCGAGGCCGCCGGCCTGCCGATCGAGGAGCTGCCCTTCGTGGCTGAGCTGATCGACCTCGCCCCCGGGGAGGATTCCTGGCGGCGCGCGGCCGAGGTGACGCTCGCATCCGTCGCCCGGGTCATGCTCGTCGACGAAACCCGCCTCGGTGCCCTCAGCGCCGCCATTGAGCCGCTGCGCATCCCGGTGCGGATTCAGTTCGAAGGGGTGGCCCTGGCCCCGCACCAGGACAGGGCCGGTGACCCGCGCTACGTCTCGGGCAAGCTTGTCTTCAAACCGTCGCCGTTCAGCGGCTGGGTTCAGGATCGGGTGAGCGCAGCGCACCTGGACGCGCTCTGCGTGTCGGGCCCGTCCGAGCTGGCCGGCGACGGCCCGCGCGTCACCCAGAGCGGACAAACCCGCAACGGCAAGCGCGGCGCCCACGGTTTCAACGCCGACCAGAAACCCATCATCGGGTTCTCCAGTGTCGCGCGGCTGGAGGAGCTCTCGGCCGAGCTGGATGCGCTGGCCGAAAAGGCGACAGCCATCGCCGGTCGTGCTGCCGCGGTCGGCGTCGGCCTCGGGGAGCTGCGCACGCAGAAGGAAGCACACCAGTTCGTGCTCGACACCGTGTGGCTCTCGATCGACGTGGATGCCGCCGAGGCACGTGTGGCCGAGAAGAAGGCCGAACTCGAGCGGGTGCTCGCCAACAGCGACATTCTGCGCGGGCTGAAAGACGAGGAAGAACGTCTCGTCGCCGAGCTTGAGAACGCACAGAAGCTCAGGCACGTGACCGATCTCGAGGCAGCGTCGCTGGCCGCCTCACAGGCATCCATCGTCGACCGCAACGACGAAGTCAACGATCTGCTCGACCGGATCGAACGCGAACAGGCCGTCACGTTGGCCGACGAACACGTCGAGCACCTTGACGCCCAGTTCGCCGCGGTCGGCGACACCCACGATCTCGACGGCTTCGCCGCGAGCCTTCGCCGGCTGCGTGAGCGTCTCACCGAGCAGTCGCAGCAGGACCGACGCAACGCCGACAGCGCGCACGACACCCTGGTGGCCATCTTCGTGACGTTCCAGAACCGCTGGCCAGATCCGAACGTCGGAGTGTCGATCGAGTCGTACACGAGCTACCTTGACATTCTCGACGCGGTGCACACCCTCGGCCTGCATGAACGTCGGCAGGAGTGGAAGCGTCGCCTCTCCGAGTGGAGCGGGCAAGACCTCGTGCCGCTGACCGTCGCCTTCGCCACCGCGATCGAGGAGATCGAAGACCGGCTGCGTCCGATCAACGAGATTCTGGCCACTCTGCCGTTCGGTGCGGGCCGCGACCGGTTGAAGATCTCGCTGCGTCGCCTGCACCGGGATGACTCGTCGGCGTTCCGCAAGGAGCTCAAGGCGCTCTCGTCGGGCGCGACCGACGAACTCAACGACGACGAGGTCGAAAGCCGTTTCCGACGCCTGCAGGCGTTCATGGGCCTGATCCGCAAGCCCGACGGCGTCTCGAAAGGGGAGTCGCCGCGCGATCTGCTGCTCGATGTGCGCAAGCATGTCGAGATCACCGCGGTGCGCATGACACCCGACGGGGTCGAGGTGAGCACCTACTCCTCGCTCGGCGGCAAGAGCGGTGGCGAATCGCAGGAGCTCGTGGCGTTCGTGGTCGGGGCCGCACTGCGGTTCCAGCTCGGCGACGAGAGTCGCACGCGCCCGCGCTTCGCCCCGGTCTTCCTGGACGAAGGGTTCGTGAAGTCGGACTCCGAGTTCGCAGGCCGGGCCGTCGCCGCCTGGAAGGGGCTGGGTTTCCAGCTCATCATCGGGGCGCCGCTCGACAAGGTCACTGCGCTGGAGCCGCACATGGAACTCGTGCTGTCGATGACGAAGAACAACGCGACGGGCTACTCCTACATCACGCCGCTTTCCTCGCCGGCAGATACATCGGTGCCGGAGTCTGCCGTCGCCTAGCCAGCGCACGCAGTCATCCCCTCCCTCCTCGGTGGTGGGTGGCTAACTCCGGTAATCCCCGTCAGATTCGTCCGAAACAGGCTGTTCGGGCGCGATCTGCGAAGAATTACCGGAGTTAGCCCCCGCACAGATCTCGACGCGAGCCGCCGAGCACGAGCAGAATAGGCGCATGCCCACCGCCCTGCAGCTTGTGCGTTCACTCATCGCCCCGCTCACGCGCACGCGCCTGTTCCGCTGGCTGGGTCCCCGCGTGCTGCCCCCGGCCGAACGCGTACTGAAATGGCTGAGCGGTGGCCGCGTACAACTGAGCGGTCTGCTCGTTCCCTCACTTGTCTTGCACTCGATCGGCGCCCATTCCGGCATCGAACGCGACACCATGCTGATGTACACCCCCGACGGTCGCGGTCGGGCGATCGTCGCCGGAACGAGTTTCGCCCGCGCGGGGCATCCGGCCTGGACCTACAACCTGATGGCACATCCGGATGCCGCAATCAGCGTGCGCGGCAAACGCACGAACGTGCAGGCCCGGCGACTGACCCCCTCCGAAGTCGATGCCGCGTGGCACAAGATCGAACGGCAGTGGCCCGGATACCGGGGCTATGAGCGGGATTCAGGGCGCACGGTGCGACTGTTTCTGCTGCAGCCGGTGTGAGTTCGACCAATCCTCAGCTCTGATGACATTGCCAGGAAACCGGCAGGACTTGTGCAGATGACGTCTGCATACTGGCAACTTCGCCCGGGCGGACCCCCGCCCGTGGATTGTCGATCAAGAGTCGCTCTGGCGTCACGCCTGAGCGATTCACTTTGTGAAAGTCATGCCAAACCCACTTCGTTCTTTGTTCTCCTCGTTCTCCAATTCCACAGATCTCGACTCCGACTCGGGTGGTACCCGTGTTGAGCAGAGGCGCCGACGCCGCGGTCGCAACCGCCAGCGGGTGCTGATGGCCGGAGCGGTCGTCGCAGTCGGAGCCCTCGTCGGCACCGGTTTCGTGGTGCAGTCAGCGGTCGCCGCTCAGAACGAGAGTGCTGCTTCGGCAGCCGAGACCCGTCAGTCCGAGGCCGAACTGGCCGATCGCGTTCTGCGCGCCCACGCCGTCTGGACCGCCAAGTCCACGGTCTCCGGCGCAAACACCGTGATCGCCGCCGCACAGGGCAAGACCGACGCCACGACGCTGGCGACCTCGGTCACCGCGCTGAGTCGTGCGACCCTGATCGCTGAACCCGCGACGATCACTGATCTGGCCACTGTGACCAAGACTCAGACGGCAACAGTTCAGGCCGCGACGGTTGAGGTCGACCGTGTTGCCGCCGAGCAGGCCACTGCCGCCGCCGCACAGGCCGCTGCCGAAGCGCAGGCTGCCGCCGAAGCTGCCGCTGCCAAGGCTGCCGCCGAGGCTGCTGCTGAAGCCGCTGCCCCGAAGGCGCCGGCCGCGTCGTCCCGGCCCGCAGCACCGACCGACCCGAGTGGTGCCCAGGCCATCGCCCGCGACCTGATGGCGTCCCAGTACGGCTGGGGAGACGACCAGTTCGGCTGCCTCGTCAGCCTGTGGAACCGGGAATCAGGCTGGAACGTGAACGCGTACAACGCGTCGAGCGGTGCCACGGGAATCCCGCAGGCCTTGCCCGGTAGCAAGATGGCAACGGCTGGTGCCGACTGGGCGACCAACCCGGCCACTCAGATCACCTGGGGTCTCGGCTACATCGCGGGTCGCTACAGCAACCCCTGCGCCGCCTGGGACCACTCGGAGTCAGCGGGCTGGTACTAACCAAAACGCTTGCCGCCCGGCGCGGGCCGGGCATACCCTCTGGTCATGACCTTTGACGGCTGGCCGCGCGCAGCACTTGACTTCTACCGGGGCCTGGAACTCGACAATTCCAAGGCCTACTGGCTTGCCCACCACGAGGTGTACGAGCAGCAGGTGCTGCAGCCGATGACCGAACTTCTCGACGAGCTCGCCGAGGAGTTCGGTCCCGGTCGTGTGTTTCGGCCCTACCGAGACGTGCGGTTCAGCGCCGACAAGACCCTCTATAAGACGGCGATCGGCGCGACGCTGCCGAGCGGGGGCTACGTTCAGTTGTCGGCGCGCGGCTTGGCCGCCGGCGCCGGATACCATCGGCTCGCTCTTGACCAGCTGGAACGCTACCGCCGGGCCGTGGCCGACGAGCAGACCGGAGAGAGCCTGCGGGACAGCATCGCCGCGGTCGAGGAGCGCGGCATCGAGGTCACCGTGCGCGACGCCCTCAAAACCGTTCCCCGTGGCTACCCGAAAGAGCACCCACGCGCCGATCTCTTGAAGAACAAAGACCTCGCGGCGTGGACGGAGTGGGGCACCGGTGACTGGCTCCAGACGGCAGAAGCGAAGGAGCACGTGGTCAGTTTCTTGCACGACGCTCGGCCCCTGACCACCTGGCTCGATGCGCACGTCGGCCCGACGACGTTGACGCGCTGACCGGGCAGCCATGTTCGAACTCACCGAAGAGCAGCAGGCACTCGTTGACATGGTGCGCGACTTCGCCTCCGTGGCGATCGCCCCGCACGCCATCGAATGGGACCAGACCAAACATTTTCCGGTCGACGTGCTTCGCGAAGCTGGAGCGCTCGGAATGGGCGGAATCTACGCGGAGGAGCGGTTCGGCGGGTCGGGTCTCTCTCGGCTCGACACTGTTTTGATCTTTGAGGAGTTGGCCAAGGCCGACCCGACAATCGCCGCCTACATCTCCATCCACAACATGGTGGTCTGGATGATTGACGAGTTCGGAAACGACGTGCAACGGGCCGAATGGGTACCGGCTTTGGCCAGCATGGAGATGTTGGCCAGCTATTGCCTGACCGAGCCGGGGGTGGGTTCCGACGCCGGAGCACTGAGCACGAGGGCTGTGCGCGACGGTGACGACTACGTGATCAACGGCGCCAAACAGTTCACTTCGGGTGCCGGGGCATCCGGCATCTACGTTGTCATGGCGCGCACTGCCGACACCGGCAGCCGCGGCATCACCGCCATCGTGGTTCCCGCTGGAGTCGACGGGCTGTCGTTCGGCGCCAACGAGAAGAAGATGGGCTGGAACGCCCAACCGACGCGCTCGGTGATCTTCGATAATGTGCGTGTGCCGCTCACCAACCGGTTGGGTGAGGAAGGCAGCGGGTTCGGCATTGCGATGAAGGGACTGAACGGCGGACGCCTCAACATCGGCGCCTGCTCGCTCGGCGGCGGGCAAGCCGCCCTCACCAGTTCCATCGCCTATCTGAAGCAACGCACGGCGTTCGGCGGGCCGCTGATCGAGCAGCAAACCGTGCTCTTTCAGCTTGCCGACATGGAGACCGAATTGCAGGCAGCCCGGGCGCTGCTCTGGCGGGCAGCGGATGCGCTTGACCGCAACGCGCCCGACGCGGTCAAGCTCTGCGCCATGGCCAAGCGGGTCGCCACAGATGCCGGTTTCACCGTCGCCAACAGCGCCATCCAGCTGCACGGCGGCTACGGATACCTGGCGGAATACGGCCTGGAGAAGATCATGCGGGACCTTCGCGTTCACCAGATCCTCGAGGGAAGCAACGAGATCATGCGTCTGATCGTCGGCCGGATTCTGGCCGACGAGTAGGGACACGGGCGTCAACGATGCAGGGGAGCGCAGCATGACAAACGAAACAATCGCCTTCATCGGGCTCGGCCACATGGGCGGACCGATGGCAGCGAACCTGGTGAAAGCGGGGTATGCAGTTCGAGGGTTCGACCTGGTTCCCGCCGCCCTGACGCAAGCGCGCGCTGACGGCGTGCAGGTGGTGGAATCGGCGGCCGAGGCAGCGGCAACAGCCGACGTGGTGATCACGATGCTGCCCGCCGGAGAACATGTTCGCGCCGCCTACCTCGACGACGGGCTCATCGCGGCTGCACAGCCGGGCACCCTGTTCATTGAATCGTCGACCATCGCCGTCGACGACGCCCGGGCCGCCCACGAACTGCTGCGCGCTGCGGGGCACCGCGGTGTTGACGCACCGGTCTCCGGCGGGGTCGTGGGGGCTGAGGCTGGAACACTGACCATCATGGTCGGCGGGGAGACCAACGATTTCGCGGCGGCCGAAGAGATTCTGCAGGTGCTGGGCTCGCGGATCGTGCATTGTGGCGGGCCGGGCGCCGGTCAAGCGGCCAAGGTGTGCAACAACATGATCCTCGGGGTGTCGATGATCGCCGTGAGCGAGGCATTCGTGCTCGGCGAAGCGCTCGGCCTCACCAACCAGGCGCTGTTCGATGTCGCAGCGCACGCATCCGGTCAGTGCTGGGCGTTGACGACCAACTGCCCGGTTCCGGGGCCGGTTCCGGGCAGCCCCGCGAACCGGGACTATCTGCCGGGCTTTGCCGGAGCGCTGATGGCCAAAGACCTCGGCCTGGCCGCCCAGGCTTTGGAATCGACCGGGGTCGTCGCAGAGCTCGGCGGCCGGGCCGCCGAAATCTACCGTCAGTTCGCCGACGGCCCGGGTGGGGCCAGAGACTTCTCGGCAATTATCGAAGAGATTCGGGCGAACAGCGACCCGACGAAGACTGATTCGAGGGGGAAGCTGTGACAGAGAACGAGACAATTCTTGTGACCCGGCAGGGGCGGGTCGGCATCATCACACTGAACCGGCCCCGGGCCCTCAACGCGCTCAACGACGCACTGAGCCGCGAAGTGCTGGCCGCCGCGCAGGACTTCGACGCGGATGCGGGGATCGGCGCGATCGTGATCACCGGGTCGGAGCGCGTGTTCGCTGCCGGTGCCGACATCAAGGAGATGGCCGAGAAGTCGGTGAGCGAGATGTACCGGGCCGAGTGGTTTTCGGCCTGGGACGACCTCGCCCGGGTGCGCACGCCCCTCATCGCGGCCGTGGCGGGCTACGCGTTCGGCGGCGGCTGCGAGCTCGCCCTGCTCTGTGATTTCATCATTGCCGGCGACAATGCCCAGTTCGGTCAGCCGGAGATCACGCTCGGCGTGATTCCGGGAATGGGCGGTTCGCAACGCTTGACGCGGGCGATCGGCAAGGCCAAGGCCATGGACATGGTACTGACCGGTCGCACCATGGATGCGGTCGAAGCCGAGCGGTCCGGGCTCGTCGCCCGGGTCGTTCCGACCAGCGATCTTCTGCGCGCGGCTGTGTCAGCGGCCGAAACGATCGCTGGGATGTCCAAGCCGGTGGCCATCATGGCCAAAGAAGCCGTGAACGCGGCCTTCGCCCTGCCGTTGACGACCGGAGTGCAGTTTGAGCGCCGGCTCTTCTTCTCCAGCTTCGCCACCGAGGATCAGAAAGAAGGCATGCGTGCCTTCACGGAGAAGCGTCAGCCGCACTTCGTGCATCGATGATCGTGACGGTCAGCGGCCCGCGTTGAAGAACGCAACGCCGGCATCCCGGAATGCCCGTGAGGTCGGCGCGTTGAAATGATTGCGACCCGGAATCTCGAAGAATGCGCCGTTCGGCGTGGCCTCGGCGAGAGTGCGTGACGCGGCCAGGATCGCATCCTCGCTCCCGGTCGCAAACAGAACGGGCTGCGCCGGGGCATTGTCAGCCTGCGGCTGGGGCCCGTCACGCAGGCCCTCGACCAGTGCGACGAGCGCCTCGAGGTCGTTCCCCGGAACCGATCGGGCCATCGTGAGATAGGCGCCGGTGAGTCGGTCGGTCAGATCCGTGCCGCTCTCGATGTGCGCCCGGGCATCCTCAACCTGAAAGCGCTTCAGCGGATCGCCGTCGGGAATCCCGCCGAGCAGGGCCCTGGTAATGCGATCGGGATGCTCCCGGGCGGACTGCCAGCCGACGCGGGCACCGAGCGAGTAGCCGGCGTAGCTGACTTCGTCGAGAAGGTAGGCGTCGAGAACCTGCAGCACGTCGGCGACAAGTAACTCCATCGTGTACGCCGCGGGATCGTGGGGCTTGTCGCTCGCGCCGTGCCCACGCTGGTCGATGGCGATCACGTGATAGCCGGCCCGAGTGAGGTCGCGGGTCCATCCCGTTGCATGCCAATTAAGGAGAGCGCTCGAAGCGAATCCGTGCACCGCGACGATCGTCGGGTCGGTGGGATCGCCGAACTCATAGGTCGCCAGCTTGACGCCGTCGGGGGAGTAGACGGAGCGGGGCGGAGGTGCGGCAGGAGTGATCATCAGAACCTATTTGACCACGACAGCGGCGATTGGCAGCGATGTCCCGGCATCGGCGTAGTGTGGCGAGGTGAAGACGTACACGGCTGCGCAGGTGCGGGAAGCCGAGGCGCCCGCGTTGGCGGCCGGTGTGCCGCTGATGGCCCGGGCGTCGGCGGCACTCGCCGACGAGACCGCCGCATTGCTCCGCGAGCGGCGACAGTCCGTCGTTGATCCGGCCCCCGGCTCTTCTGTTCCAGCCGATGGTCTCATCGCCGGAGCACGGATCATAGTGTTGGCCGGTGCGGGGGACAACGGCGGCGACGCACTTCATGCCGGCGCCCTCCTTGCCGCGCGCGGAGCACTCGTGACAATCGTCCCGACCGCGACTCGAATGCACGAAGCCGGCCTCGCCGCCGCACGTGCCGCCGGGGCGCGGCTGCTGTCGCTCAGCGATTCAGCGGAAGAACTCACCAGTGCGGTGGTCGCTGCGGCTACCGACGCCGACGTGATCCTCGATGGAATTCTAGGCACCGGCACCAGCGAAAATCCGGCGCTCCGCGGCCGAGCGCGCTCGCTCGTTGCGGCCCTTCTCCCGCTGGTGCACGGCGGCGGCCCGGCGGTGGTCGCCGTCGACATCCCGAGCGGGATCGGCCCCGATCGAGGAGACGTGCCCGATTCGACCGTGCTGCCCGCCATCCTGACCGTGACATTCGGCGGGTGCAAGGCCGGGCTGCTGAGAGCGCCGGCTTCTGATTTCGTCGGGAGGCTCGTGGTCGTTGACATCGGGATCGGTGCGGAACTCGAACGCATCGCCGCCCGTGACCTCCGCATGCTCGATCGCGACACAGAGTGACCCGCGGTGGAATTACGCAGCGGTCGCGCCGCGGGCCCAGAGCGTGCGCAGGGAGCGGGCCAATCGCTCTGGCTCTGCACGGTGCGGCGGATCGAAATGATGGCGGTCTTCGAAGACCTCCAGGGTGAAATCTGCGAACACTGTGGCCAGCCGCTCGGCGATCTCGCCGTATTCGTCGGGATTGCTCAACCCACCGAGGGCGAAGTAGACCGGCCGAGAGAACCGGCGCAGTGCGTCACGGTCCAGATCGTACGTGCCGAACGTCGTAATGAATGCCCGCATGCCCGCAGGGCGCAGCGCCATCCATGGCGGAGGATCGCCGGCGGGCGGCGGGGGAAGCTCGACCTCGGGGCGCACGTTGAGTCGCATGAAGGCGCTCATGAATTCACCGGGCGGCACAGCGTCGAGCGTGGCGATTGTCGCCCAGAATGCACGGTGTGCCTCACTGATGTCAACCCAATTACCCGCCCAGGCCGGTTCTAGCAGGGCGAGGCTGAGCAGCCGGTCGGGGAATCGTGCGGTGAAGGCGAGAGCTGACGCGCCACCACCGGAGTAGCCGACGAGATGGAACCTGTCCCAGCCGCGGCCGTCCGCCTCCCGCAGCACACCATCGACTTCGTTGTCGAGGGAGTAGTCGGTTGGCGGGTGGGCCCCTGAGTAGACCTCCAGCTCTTTCGCTACAGCATCGACGTCGCGACCCAACTCGGCCAGCAGACTCCCGTAGGCGAGCTGAGCCGGGAGCACACTACCCGGGAGAAAGAGAACTTTCGGCGTGATCACCAATTCACTCTTGCACCGTGAATCCGGGTGGACAAGTGCCACGGGCTGCCACCACGCGGCGTCCGATCGACCTAGCCGAGGTCCCGCATCCGGGCGGTCACCGCGGTGCCGTCCGCGCCCTTGCGCTCCGCGGTAATGGCGATGATCAGCAGCACGGCGCCGGCTGTGGCGAGGGTGATCCACCAGAGCAGCGGGTTGATCGTCCGCCCGATCTGCACCGTGAAGACGACGATGATCTCGATCGGCAGCACCGCCAGTCCCAGAATGAAGGGCGCGGCCAGTCGCTTGACCGCACCGATCAGGATTGAGGCCAGGGCCAGGCTCATCACCAGGATGGCGCGCCACGTTTGCGGGTCGGTTCCGGTGGAGAGAACCGACGGCAGGAACGTCACAATAATGCCGGGCGCGAGCAGACGCCACGACCCGGTGAATCCGTTCGGCCAGGCGGTCAGAGCGGCAAACCCGGCCGCCACATCTGACGACCCAGTCAACGAGTTGTTCCGGGTGCGAGTCGCAGTCGGGACCGCACCGGTCACCGGCCGCAGCGCGATGATGCCGACGCCCAGCAGTGCAAGCCCGAGCGGCAACGAGAACGCCTCGACGCGGAGCTCACGCTGACTCCAGCCCGCGACGGCGGTGCACCAGGCTAATGCGAAGACGAACCAGACTGGGGGCAGCGATGCCGGGCGCGTGCGGGCGCGCGCCGCAATCCAGAGCATGAACCCAAGGAGCAGAAGGGTGAGCAGCATGAGCGTCAGAATCGACAGCGGGTGAAACCGGATGGCGGTGATCGGCCCGACTACCAAAAAGGCCAGGGCCGGGGCGAAGGTCCAGCGCGAGGGAACACGCGTGGGCGCCCCGCCGGTGTTGCCGAGCACAACGGCGGCGACTGCGGCAAGGACCGCCGCGAGTCCGCTCAGCGCGAGCACCGGAACCATGACGAGGGCGGGCTGAGTGAACGCCAGCTGATCGATGTCCAGCCCCCACCGCACCGCCTGCACCGCCCCGGCGCCGGCGGCACAGGTGGCGATGACCAGGGTCGGCATCCGCAACACGGTGAATCGCGGCGACAGTACTCCGCGCCGCAGAAGCAGGCCGAGAACGATCAGAAGAGCCGAAGCGGCCAATAGGCAGGAGGTGCGCCACGGCAGCGTCGGTGTGAAGGAGGGAGGCGAGACCGCCAGCACGGCCAGGCTCGGCAGCACGGCGACGGCCAGTCCAGTGGCGAACAAGGTGACGCCGTCGCGCCCGCGGGCAACGAAGGTCGCGCCGACGATCAGAGCGGCGAGGGCCGGGGGCAGCAGATACGGCTCAACGATGTCGACACCCTGAATCGCCCAGACGCACCAGAGCGCCCCGGTCCAGCTCGCCCCGGCCGCCCACCAGGCATATCGCGGGCGCGTGGTGAAGGCGGTGGCAGCGGCACCTGCTCCTAGGATGACCAGCACCAGGAACGTGGTGTCCAAGCCGGCCGCCGTGCGCACCAGGGCGAGAACAACGCTCAAGACGGCGGTGACCAGTACCGAGATCTCGATCCAGCGGCGGGCGGCATCCGCTTCGGCGGCAGGAATGCCGCGGCGCTTCAATGCCGCGGCGATCACTGCGGCGGCGGGAAGGGTGCAGGCGACGATCGCTGCGATGACGGGTAGCACAATGGGGGAGCCGCTCATCGGCAGGAGCTGTGCGCCCAGGCAGACCACGACCACGGCAAGTGCCGGAACCAGGAGAGCCGCCGCCGCCGATCGCAGCAACGGCGTCATCCCCACCCGCCGCGTGGTCACCAACGTCAGGGCAAGGGCGAAGGTGACTCCGGTCGACAGTGCAGTCCACCCGCTCCGCACGAGCAAGACGGCCACGATGCCGATCAGAAAGGGCACGGCCGTCACGATCAGGGTGGCATACCAGCTGCGCGGCGAGAGCCAGGTTGTGAGGGTCACACCGAGCGCGAAGAGAGCGGCCAGGGTCGTGGTCAGGCAGAGCACCGCGATGGCTTCCACGTTTGCCTGGGTGAGCGCCGTGCCGAAGATGATGAGCGCGTAGGCGTAGCCGATGCCGAAGTAGAGTGCTCTCCACCGCGTTGGCATGGCCTGCGCGACGACGGCGAGCACGATGACCGCAGCGGCGCCGACCCAGACGATGGTTGAATCCTGCAGCCAGCCGATGGCCGCAGCAAGTGCCAGCAGAAGGTGCGCGCCGACGAGAAGGGGACGGCGATGGGATGGCGCGGTCAGGGAGGCGTGGCCGACCCGGCTGAGCAGGAGCGCGAGCGAGGTCGCCAGAGCCAAGCCGATGACGGCCTGCATCGACGGAGCGAAGCCGGGCCAGACGGTGACGGTGAGGGCGGTGAGCACGCTCAGCCAGAGGGCGAGACCGCGAGCCAGTCGGGCGGACATGGTTGTCTCAACGGCGCGGGACGTCCACCATTGAGTCGCCGCGACGCCGGCGACGCCGAAGATCAGAACGAGGGCAACGGGCGGGGTGAAGCCTCGCGAAAGCCCGTCGTAGCGGGAGAGGTCGTAGCCGAGGGTCCGGGCGGCGAGGGGGTACAACGTCGACAGCGTTTGCTGCACGGCCATCATGATCACCGGGATCGCCGCGACAAGGGCGATCGTCCAGGAACCGATCAAGAACGCGGTGCGCCGGGCGGGAAGTGTAGAACGCATCGTCCCAGCGCTGACGAGGGCGAGGCCGGCAGCGATCGGCACCAAGGCGGTGTACCACTCCTGGTCGGAGATCAGGATGCCAAGCGGCACGATCGCGATCGCCGTGACACCGAACACCCCCGCCGCCGCGCTCCAGAGCGCGGGGAGCCCGTTGCGGCTGCCGATCGCAGCCACGACGCTCAGGCAGGCGAGGATTCCGGCGGCACCGAACACTCCCGAGGAGCCGAGCGGCAGTCCCAGTGCGATCAGCTGAATCAGAGCGATGGCGACTGCCGCGAGCTGAAGAATGGTCGCGGTGGTGCGCTCGCCGGTGAGCATCGTGCCGAATCGGGGTGCGAGACGACGGATGACGACCTGCAGGGCGAGCACCGATGCAGCGACCGCGAGGCTTCCGACGAGCGCCGACCATGCGGTGTTGCCGGCGATGCCCCAGAATCCGGGGGTGATCGCGGCTCCGACGATCGACACCCAGACCCAGCTGCGCACGCGAGCGCGGACGCCGAGAAAGAGCAGAACCGCTGAAGCGATCAGAGTGCCGATTCCGGCGTACAGGAACTCGCTCACCCCGGCTGGTGCTGTTTGCGTGAACGCCCAGATGTCGAGAATCACGAACACCGCTCCGAGCGCGCCCACCGCCTCGGCGGAGAACTGCAGTCCCTTCTTCGCGAAGAGCCAGGCGCCGCCCAGAAACAGCACGGACATCGTCGAGATGATCGCGGTACGCATCGCGAAGCTGGTGAGGTCGGGGTTCAGAAAGGTGAAGACGAGTGCGGCAACGGCGAGCAAGCCGGCGCCGGCCACGGCCAGCACTGATTGCACGCTGATCTGCCGGCCCGCAGTCTGCGCCGTGCGCGTCGTGGCCGAGGCGGAACTCAGAGAAATGGGCCTTGCCGTCGAGGCAGGGTGGGGCGAACCGACGCCGACCGAATCTGCAGCCGCGGAAGGAACAGCAGCGTGGCTCACCGCTGGGGCGGCTCCGGGACTCGGCCAGACCGTCGGCACACGGTCGAGGATGCTGCCCCGAGCCTGCAAGGCGTCTGCTGCCCGTGTTGATGCCGCCACCAATTCGGCGCCAACCGGGCCGCTGAAGTCGGCTCCGCAGGTTGAGCACCATTGAGCCGCGTCGAGGTCTCCGTCGCAGCGCGGGCAGGCAAGCCAATCAACCAGGTAACGGACGGCGTCGTCGTTCCAGCTTTTCCCCATGGGCGCAGTCTAGGTGTGAGCATTCGGATTTCCGGTGATTGTAGGAACACCTGACATCGGGGAATGAAACCGGAAACCTTGCCTGCGAGCAACGGACGTGCCAAGTTGGGCACCCGCCCATCTTCACTGGACGGGTCGCCTCACGAAAGGAACAAGACCATGGGGTTCTTCGCGTTTCTGATCCTCGGGTTGATCGCCGGAACAATCGCCAAGTTGCTCCTGCCCGGTAAACAAGGCGGCGGATGGTTCATCACCCTTCTTCTTGGAGTCGTCGGCGCGATGCTCGGCGGCTGGCTGGGCGGCATCCTGTTCAACGCCAACCTTGACGAGTTCTGGTCGATTCAGTCGTGGCTGCTCGCAATCGGCGGCTCGATTGTTGTTCTGTTGCTGTGGGGCCTGCTCTTCGGGCGCAAGAATTCGGCCTGATCGAACCCGGAGCATTCGATCGGCCTGGCAGGCGACGTGACTGTCGCATTCGCCGATTTCACGTCTGACCCCGGTTTATTGCGGCATTCGCCGCGACTGTGGCATAGTTTTCTCATGCTTGTCTCCTAGTCCCGTTGTCAGCGAATCTGACGCGCGCTCCTCTTTGTCTGTTCCTCGACACCGTCTGTTGTTGAACTCTGTCTGATCCTCGACGTGGCCAGCCGAATGCTTCTCACCCGGAGCCTCCGTGTCGGCCACAACCTGCACCACAGCTCCGCGCCAGAGCGGTGAACGCCCGGCGTGGGGTGTGCCCGGTCTCACCGGCCAATCACGGGGCTGATTGCCTCAGGCTGCCGGGCTGCGCACCCGTGTCGGTGGTACCCCCTAGCGTTGTTGTGTCTGACAGCGTCCCTTCCGTTTCACAGCCTTTTCAAAACCGTGAGGATTCCTTTTGGTTCTTGTTTCACTCGTTCTCAAACACGCCAAGCCCTATAAGGCCTGGATTGCGGCAGTCTTCGTGCTGCAACTCATCTCCACGATCGCCGCCCTCTATCTTCCGAGCCTGAACGCTCAGATCATCGACCAGGGCATCTCGACGGGCGACACCGAGTTCATCTGGTCGACCGGTATGACCATGCTGGTGGTCTGCCTGGTGCAGGTTGTCACAGCCATCGGCGGCATCTACTACGGTGCTCGCACCGCCATGGCGATCGGCCGTGATCTGCGTCGCGATGTCTACCGCAAGGTTGACTCCCTGAGCGCGCTCGAACTCGGCCGATTCGGCACTGCCACCCTGATCACCCGCGGCACCAACGATGTGCAGCAGGTGCAGATGCTCGTGCTGATGACGCTGAACTTCATGGTCTCCACCCCGATCATGTGCATCGGCGGCATCGTGATGGCACTGCGTGAAGACGCCGGGCTGTCGTGGCTGGTCTGGGTCTCCGTGCCTCTGCTCTTCCTGATCGTCGGCTTCCTGGTCTTCCTGCTCATGCCGTTGTTCCGCCTGATGCAAGACCGCATCGACGGCATTAACAGCGTGTTGCGCGAGCAGATCGTCGGCATCCGCGTTGTGCGTGCCTTCGTGCGTGAACCGTTCGAGTCGGAGCGCTACCGCACCGCCAACGAAAACCTCACCCGCGTGTCGGTGCGCGTCGGAAACATCTTTGTGCTGATGTTCCCCGTCATCATGATGGTGTTGCACCTCGCCACCGCCGCCGTGCTCTGGTTCGGCGGTCACCGGGTGGATGCCGGTGAGATGCAGATCGGTTCACTCACCGCGTTCCTGCAGTACCTTTTGCAGATTCTGATGGCCGTGATGATGGGCGTCTTCATGGTGATGATGATTCCGCGCGCCGTGGTCTGCGCCGAACGCATCCAGGAGGTGCTCGGCACCACGTCAAGCCAGCTGATTCCCGACGCGTCGGTGGACACCCCGACCGTGGGCAAGGTCGAGTTCCGCAACGTGACGTTCGGCTACCCGGGCGCTGAGCGTCCGGTTCTTGACAACATCAGTTTCACTGCGGAACCCGGCAAGACCACCGCGATCGTCGGATCGACGGGTGCCGGAAAGACATCCCTGATCAACTTGATCCCGCGTCTCTACGACCCGCAGCAGGGTGAGGTGCTGATCGACGGCGTTCCCGTCTCATCGCTCACCCGCGACCAGGTGTCGAGCGTCGTCGGCCTCGTCTCCCAGAAGCCCTACCTCTTCTCCGGAACGATCGCCTCCAACCTCCGCTTCGGCCGGTCCAGCGCGACAGACGACGACCTCTGGGAGGCGCTGAAAGTCGCCCAGGGCGAAGACTTCGTGCGCGATAAGGCGAAGGGACTCGACGACCCGATCTCGCAGGGCGGCACCAACGTGTCGGGCGGCCAGCGTCAGCGTTTGTGCATCGCACGAGCGCTCGTCGCCAAGCCTCGTGTCTATCTCTTCGACGACTCGTTCTCGGCGCTTGACGTGTCGACCGATGCCCGGTTGCGTGACGCACTCGGTGACGTGACCGGTGACGCCACCGTCATCATCGTCGCCCAGCGCGTTTCCTCGATCACCGACGCCGATCAGATTCTGGTCGTCGACGACGGAGTGATCGTGGCCCGCGGAACTCACGACGAACTCGTCGACAGTAATGAGACGTATCGCCAGATCGTCGAATCCCAGCTCAGCGTCCAGGAGGTGGCGTAGCCATGGCGAAACGCCCAAGCAAGAAGTCACAGGATGCCGCGGCAGTCGTCGCCGAGATCGACGCGCTCGAGGCCGATTTCGATTACACGCCCAGTGAGGCCGACGGCGACATGTTCGGCGGAGCCCCGGCGAAGAAGGCTCAGCATTTTTGGCCGTCGGCCAAGCGTCTGATCGGTCTGCTCCGTCCGGAACGCGCAAAGATGATTGTCGTTGTCGCCTTGGTGACGGTGTCGGTCGTGCTGACTGTTGTCGCACCGAAGATTCTCGGTCAGGCGATGGACGTCATCTTCAACGGCGTGATCGGCGCGCAACTGAAGCCTGGTTCGACTCTGCAGGAGACCATCGCGGGTCTGCGTGCCGCCGGCAACGACCAGTTCGCCGACATGCTGCAGGGCACCAATGTGGTTCCCGGACAGGGCATCCAGTTCGATGAGTTGGCGCGCCTGATCACGATCGTCCTAGCGCTCTACGTCGTTGCCTCGTTCCTCATGTGGGCTCAGGGTTACATTCTCAACGGCCTGGTCATGCGAGTGATCTACCGACTCCGCCAGAACATCGAAGAAAAGCTCAACCGCCTGCCACTGTCGTACTTCGACACGCGCCAGCGGGGTGACGTGATGTCCCGCGTCACGAACGACGTCGACAACATCCAACAGGCGTTGCAGCAGGCGTTCTCGCAGTTGGTGCAGTCGTTGCTGACCGTGATCGGTATCGGCGTCATGATGTTCATCGTGTCGTGGCAGCTCGCCTTGATCGCTTTGATCGCTCTGCCGCTCTCCGGCATCATCGCCGGCGTGATCGGTGTGCGTTCCCAGAAGCTGTTCGCCGCCCAGTGGAAGAACACCGGCGCGTTGAACGGCCACATCGAAGAGACCTTCTCTGGCCAGGAGATCGTGCGTGCCTTCGGTCGTGACCGCGAGATGCTCGAGGAGTTCGACAAACGCAACGACAAGCTGTTCGATGCCTCGTTCGGTGCACAGTTCGTCTCCGGCATGATCATGCCGGCGATGACGTTCGTCTCCTACCTCTCTTATGTGATGATCGCCGTGGCCGGTGGCCTGAAGGTGGCCTCTGGCCAGATGACGCTGGGTGATGCAACCGCATTCATTCAGTATTCGCGCGAGTTCTCGCAGCCGATCGGTCAGATGGCGGGCATGGCGAACATGCTGCAGTCGGGCGTCGCATCGGCCGAGCGCACCTTCGAACTGCTCGACGCCGACGAGCAGGAGGCCGAACAGGTCACCGCTCACCTGCCCGAGCGCACCGACGGTCACGTCGAGTTCGAGAACGTCTCGTTCAGCTACAGCCCGGAGAAGCCGCTGATCGACAGCCTCTCGTTCTCGGCGGAGCCCGGGCACACCGTGGCGATCGTCGGCCCGACCGGTGCCGGCAAGACCACCCTGGTGAACCTGGTGATGCGTTTCTACGAACTGACCGGCGGGCGCATTCTGCTCGACGGTGTCGACGTGACCTCCCTGTCACGGGCCGAACTGCGTTCGCAGGTCGGCATGGTGTTGCAAGACGCCTGGCTGTTCGAGGGCACCATTCGCGAGAACATCCGTTACGGCCGACTCGATGCGACAGATGAAGAAGTCGTGGCGGCGGCCCAGGCGACAATGGTCGACCGCTTCGTGCGCCAGCTGCCCGACGGCTATGACACAGTGCTCGACGGCGACGGCGGAAGCGTGTCGTCGGGTGAGCGCCAGCTCATCACGATCGCGCGGGCATTCATCGCCAACCCGTCGCTGCTGATTCTCGACGAGGCGACCTCATCGGTCGACACGCGCACCGAGGTGCTCGTGCAGCAGGCAATGGCGGCACTGCGCACCGACCGCACGTCGTTCGTGATCGCGCACCGTCTGTCGACGATTCGCGACGCGCACACCATCCTGGTGATGGAAGACGGCCGGATCGCCGAGCAGGGCAACCACGAGCAGCTTCTCAAGAAGCGCGGCGCGTACTACTCGCTCTACATGGCACAGTTCATGGGCGGCGAACCGGAGCAGGCGACGTCAACGGATGGCGCCGGCTACGTCGCTGAGGCGGCCGCAGTCGACAGCGCAGCGGTTGACAGCACCATGGATGGAGATCCCACCCTCGAGAGCGAGCCCGTTCCGACGAGCTAGTTCCGACGAGCTGGCCGAGCCAGCTCGAGCGCGAAACCCCACCTTTCGAGTTGCTCGGTCGGTGGGGTTTCGTCGTTCGGAGCGCTGAACGTCGTAGGCTGACCACACCCGGCTGACCGCCGACGAGGGGAGAGAATATGCCTGATGTGGGGTCCATCGCGATCGTCGCCCTCATAGCAGTGCTCGCCCCCATCGCCGCGGCGCTCATCGGCCGGGTGATCAAGATTCCCCTCGTCGTCTTCGAGATCGTGCTCGGGATGTTGGTGGGCCCGAGCATTCTGGGCTGGGTGCACCCCGACGGCTTCTTGACCGCGCTGTCGAACTTCGGACTCGTGATGCTGTTCTTCATGGCCGGAAACGAGATCAATTTCTCGCTGTTCAGCGGGCAGCTGGTGAAAAGAGCATCGTTCGGTTGGCTGATCTCCTTGGTGCTCGGCGTCGTCATCGGGATCGCACTCGCCGGCGGTTCACTCGACGGGGTGTACATCGGCATCGCACTGACCTCGACGGCCCTCGGCACGATCATGCCGATTCTGCGCGACACCGGAAACCTCACCACGCCATTCGGCCGGTCCGTGACCGCCGTCGGCGCAGTGGGGGAGTTCGGCCCGCTGCTGGCCATCTCGATCTTTCTCAGTGGGCGCCAGCCGGGCGTCGCAACACTTATCCTGCTCGCCTTCGTGCTGATCTCCGGCCTCGCGATCTGGTTCGCACTCCGTCGGCCTCATCAGCGGCTGAGCGAGCTCGTCAGAGCGTCCCTGCACACCAGCGGGCAATTCGCGGTACGTCTCGTGCTGCTCGTGGTGATCGCCCTCGTTGCACTCAGCATCGCGCTCGGGCTCGACATGCTGCTGGGCGCTTTCGCCGCCGGTATCCTGTCCCGGGCCTTGCTGAAGGATGTCGGTGAGGCCGACAAGGTAACCATCGAACGCAAGCTGGAAGCCATCTCGTTCGGGTTCCTGGTGCCGATCTTCTTCATTACGACGGGGATCACGTTCGACCTCGACTCGCTGATCTCTGACCCGCAGGCAGTGGTGTTGCTCCCGATCTTCCTGGTGCTTCTGCTGGTCGTGCGGGGCATTCCCGGCTCATTCGCCGCGCCGCCCGGCGCACCGTTTGCCGAGCGCCGCTCACTCGCCCTGTTCGCTGCGACCGGCTTGCCGATCATCGTCGCCGTGACGAACATCGCGCTCGACCAACACGCCATGGAGGCGGGAACCGCTGCGGCATTGGTCGGGGCGGGAATGCTCGCCGTCCTCCTGTTCCCGCTGCTTGCGCTGGTCGGCTCAAGCAAGCACGCGCATTTTGCCGCTGCGCTCCCGGAGTGAATGGCGCAGAATGAGGTCAATCGTCTGAAGGAGAAACAATGACCTCATCGGCAGACATCCTGGTCGACGGATTCGGCCGCATCCGTGATGTGGTGCAGGGCGTGGTCACCTCGCTCAGCCCGGAAGATCTTGCCGAGCGAGTCGATCCAGACGCCAACTCGATCGCCTGGCTCGTCTGGCATCTCACCCGTGTGCAGGACGACCATGTGGCCGACGTGGCCGACACCGATCAGATTTGGCTGGCCGAAGGCTGGAACGTCCGATTCGGCTTGCCTTTCCCGCGTCGGGCGACGGGTTATGCGCACTCGTCCGATGATGTCGGCCGGGTGACGGGGGTCTCGGCCGACCTACTCTGGGGATACCACGACGCGGTCTCCACCCGCACGATCGAATTCGTGAATCGGCAGACCGATTCCGACCTGGACCGCATCGTCGACAAGCGGTGGACTCCCGCCGTCACGCTTGGAGTACGGCTGGTGAGTGTGCTCGCCGACGATCTGCAGCACGCCGGGCAGGCTGCGTTCATCGCGGGAATGCTGGAGCGTCGTCGCCGTGGCTGAATCGTTTCGACCAACTGACGGAAAGACGGCGGCGGCATCCATAGCGCCACGTCGCGCCTGGACCGCATTGATCGTGTTGATGCTCGGCATGTTCATGGCGCTGCTCGACACCACGATCGTGAACGTCGCGCTTCCCACTATTCGCACGAGCCTGGATGCGTCGGAAGCAACGCTATCGTGGATCATCTCCGGTTATGCCCTCGCCTTCGGTCTCGCACTCATCCCGGCTGGTCGCATTGGCGATCGAATCGGACACAAATGGGTGTTCTTCACCGGTCTCGCACTCTTCACCACCGCGAGCTTCTTCTGCGGTCTCGCCCAGAACGACACGCAACTCGTGGTGTGGCGTGTCATCCAAGGTCTCGCCGGCGGAATCTTCGTGCCCGGAGTGACGGCCATGATTCAGCTGATGTTCCCGTTCAAGGTGCGGGGCAAAGCATTCGCGATCATGGGCGCCGTGATCGGCGTCTCCACCGCCATCGGCCCCATCCTCGGTGGTCTGATCATCGAGGCGTTCGGCGTCGAGAACGGCTGGCGACTCGTCTTCTGGGTCAACCTCCCGATCGGCGTTATCGCTCTGATCGCCGCGGCCATCCTGTTGCCGTCGGGTTCGGAGGGCTTGAGCAAGACGGGCAACGACTGGTTCGGGTTGCTCTTACTGTCTGCCGGGCTGATCGCGCTACTCGTTCCTCTGATCGAGGGTCAGGATGCGGGCTGGCCGGCCTGGACATACATCACACTTGTCGCCGGTGCTCTGCTGATCGTGGCGTTCGCCTTCTGGGAGCTGCGCGTGGCGAAAGCTGACGGCGTGCCACTGGTGCCCCCGCATCTCTTCACTCATCCGGCGTTCACCGGCGGCGTCATTCTGGCCCTGGTCTATTTCGCCGCCTTTACGAGTATCTTCTTCACCATTTCGATTCTGTGGCAGGCCGGCCTCGGTCATACTGCTCTCGAATCGGGTCTGGTGTCCGTGCCATTCGCGATCGGCAGCATCATCGGTGCGGCATTCAGCGACAGGCTGTCGCGCTTGCTCGGTCGCCGAGTGCTGGTGATCGGAACCGGCCTGCTCGCGATCGGCCTGATCTGGGTGTGGCTGGTGTTGCAGCTCACCCCGGCGAGCGACCTCACCGCGTGGGCGTTCCTCGTGCCCCTGTTCCTGGGCGGGCTCGGCAACGGCTGCTTCATCGCGCCCAATGCCCAGTTCATTGTGGCCACTGTCGACCGTTCAGAAGCGGGCGCCGCGAGTGGGGTGATCGGCGTGATGCAGCGCGTCGGCAGCGCCATCGGAATCGCCGTCATCGGCAGCGTGCTGTTCGGAACGTTGACCTTCACCGGCACGACGCCGACGGCGGTCGCCGACGCCTTTGCCTCAAGTGCCGCATCGGCCCTGGCCGTCAGCGCCGGGCTCAGCGTCGTGGCATTCCTGCTCGTCTTCGCCTTGCCAAAGAGAGTCACTCAGCAGGGCCGCTAACCGGGGGGGCGCGGACAGACAGGCGCAGTGCAGCTGCGACCGAGCCGGCGAGCGGCTGCCCGGCCTGCCTCGAAAAGTCGTTTGGACGCAATCCCGCCTTTGTCGGTTGCGGATGCTGTGAAACCACACGATTCTCGTTGCAGGTGCAAGCGCGCCGCCGTCGGCGTCGTGCGCGAGCTGCTCACTGGAAACCCCGCACCCGCGTCGAGGAAGAACTGACACCATGAAATCCCAACCGTCGTACGTCACCCAACTGATTCGGGTCTTCGTTCCGGTCGTTGTGATGCATGTCATCGGATTCGGTGTGTTCTTTGTGCTGATCGAGCCGCAGCACTTGAAGTTGGGTTCGTCGGTGTTCGGGGTGGGGATCGCCATCACGGCCTACATCCTCGGCGTCAAACACGCCTTCGACGCCGACCACATCGCCGCGATCGACAACACCACCCGCAAACTCGTCGACCTCAAGAAACCGGCGGCCGGTGTCGGACTGTACTTCTCCCTCGGTCACTCGACCGTGGTATTCCTGATGGCGGCGTTGTTGGCGCTCAGCGTCAGCTGGGCTGTCGACCTCGCGTCCGATGGCAACGGCATCCGCGACATGCTCGGGATCTTCGGCACCATGGTGTCCGGAGTATTCCTGCTGCTCATCGGCCTGATCAACGCGATCTCGTTCGTCGGGATCATGCGGGTCTGGCGACGCTCGAAAGACGGGGTGCTCAACGAGAAAGAGCTGGAGCGCCAGCTCGACGGGCGCGGCTTCGTCAGCAGACTCATCCGTCCGCTGATCAAATCGGTCGACCGGCCGGGAAAGATGTATCTTGTCGGGTTTCTCTTCGGCCTCGGCTTCGACACGGCCAGCGAGATCGCGCTGTTGGTCTTGGCCGGCACCGGCGCGGCAACCGGGCTGCCCTGGTATGCGGTGCTCTGCCTGCCGCTGATCTTCGCCGCCGGGATGAGCCTGTTCGACACCCTCGACTCGGCAGTCATGGTGAAGGCCTACTCGTGGGCCACGTTCAACCCCATTCGCAAGGTCTACTACAGCCTCACCGTGACGGGCATTTCAGTGATGGTGGCGGTGCTCATCGGGGGGATCGAGCTCATCGGCCTGCTCAACGAGAAGCTGGGCCTCAGCGACCCGCTGACCGGATGGATTGCAAGCATCGACCTCGAAAACGTGGGCTACATCATCGTGGGAGCTCTGATCGTCGCCTGGCTGGCCTCGACCGCGTATTGGAAGCTGGGCAAGGTTGAAGAACGGTGGGCCGGTCATCCGACCGCTGCGAAGTCGACTGCGGCGTCAGATCAATGAGGCCAGCCAGAGCCCGAGACCTGCTGCGCTGACCGCGAGCACCAGCATCCCGACGCCACTCGCCAGCGACCAGCCGTATCTGCCTTGCTTGATCAGTTGCACGGTCTCGTAACTCGCCGTGCTGAACGTCGTGTAACCGCCGAGGAATCCGGTGCCGATGACCACGTTCACGTCGGTCGGAAGCAGATGCGTCAGCGTCAGCCCGGTGATGAAGCCGAGCACGAGGGAACCTGACACGTTGATGATTGTGGTCGCCCACGGATACGCCGTCTTCATTTTTGCGCGCAGCAATCCGTCGAAGAGAAACCGTGTCGCTGCGCCGAGGCCGCCCGCGATGGCCAGGAGGAGAAAAATCAGGGGTGTCATCGGGCCACCGTTCCAACCGAGTCAGTGGCGGTGCGGCGGGAATTCATCTGAGCTGCAAGAACGATGCCGGCCCAGGTGGCGAATGCGCCGAGAATGACTGTGCCGAGGGCGTAGACGAACGCGAGACCGAGATGGCCGTTGGCGTTCAGTACCGCGGTGTCCGTGGCCAGCGAACTGTAGGTGGTGAAGCCGCCACAAAAGCCGGTGCCGAGCAGAAGCTTGAGGTTCTTCGCCCTGCTGTCGCCGTGGCCGAGCCTGGTCACCGCCTCGTAGAGGTAGCCGAGCAGAAACGCGCCGACGATGTTGACGATCGGGATCGCGATCGGCAGAGCGCCGAGGTCGGGGACGAGCAGCGAGACGACTTCCCGGGCTGATGCCCCGACTGCACCGCCCAGCGCCACCAGGCCGAGCGGACCCCACCGCAGGTGGCTCGGGCGCGTCGCAGCACTCATTGCTTCCACAGCATCGGTGACTCAATACCGGGGGTCCGGACTGGAATGACCACCACGGGGCGGTCCTGGTGATGCGCAAGCTGCACACCGATCGACCGGTTGAAGAACTCCTGGATGGTCCCGCTCACCGAGCTCTGATGGGCACCGACCACTATCATCGCCGCATCGACGGTGTGAGCAAGATGACCGAGGGCGCTGGACACGTCACCGGCGAGCACAAGCGTTCGCCAGGTGACGCCGGACTCCGCGAGCAAGGCGGAGAGGCCGGAGGCTAACTTCTCGTCGAAGATCTCTTCGCGAAGATCGGCAAAATCGGGATCGATGGGGGCCGAGCTGACGGCGCCGTCGGCCGCCTCCGACACCGCATAGCGGCCCGGGTTGACATGCGCGCAAATGAGCTCAGCATCGAACCGCCGGGCGAATTGGGCGGCGTGCAGAACGACGTGTGGCGGTTGACCGGGGGAGACTCCGACGATGACCGGGTGACCCGAGTGCTCGTTCGCTGTCATGGTTGGAGCCTATCGGCGTTCGCGTCGACCGCGGAAGCGAGTGCGGCGTGCTGCGACTGAGAGGGATGTGAAGTGATGCTCTCATCAGAACCACAACTCGAAGCCCTAAGGTCAAGCACTGTGAATGCTCCGAGATCGTCTGAAAGCAGTACCGTCGCACACGACGCGAATCTTCCCCTTCTATCTGAAGTCGCCAAGCTGCGCGAGGAGCTTTCCCGCTTCTTGATGCAATACAAATTCGGCATCGACGAAGTGCTGACGAAGATCACGATTCTGCAGGAAGAGTTTCTGCACCTGCACGAGCACAACCCGATCGAGCATGTGAACTCCCGGCTCAAGTCTCCGGAAAGCATCATCGGGAAGATCGGGAGGAAGGGGCTCGACCCCTCGTTCGATTCAATCCGCGAGGCCATCACCGATATCGCCGGCGTGCGGATCACCTGTAGTTTCATTACCGATGCGTACAGAGTCTTCGACCTGCTGACCCAGCAAAGCGACATCCGGGTGATTGAGGTCAAGGACTACATCAAGAATCCCAAGCCGAATGGCTACCGCAGCCTGCACGCGATCATCGAGATTCCGGTGTTCATGTCGGACCGGGTGGTACCGGTCACCGTCGAACTGCAGATTCGCACCATTGCAATGGATTTTTGGGCGAGCCTCGAGCACAAGATCTATTACAAGTACGACGGCCAGGTTCCTGCGGCACTTCTCGGGAGCCTGACCGAGACAGCCGACATCGCGGCCGACCTTGATCTGCGGATGGAACGCCTGCATCACGAGGTTCTCGCGTTGAACTCTGATCCGCTCGACGGCCAGATAGCCCTCGATCGAGGGGCGGCCACCACGGTCCCCGGCGGCAATGGGCCGCTCGATGACACCCTGGTGGTGCAGCTTCAGTCGCTGCGTTCGCTCTTCGGGTCTTCGGGTTCGGGCCCGGCGGCGCACTGATCGTGAACGAGTCAGCTGTTCCGGGCCGATAGCGCAGTGAGAAGCCGGATCGCCTGTTCCGCGTCGTCGGGATCGAGATCAGAGGCGAACTCGGCAAGCACGCGATTGCCGGCATCGACCACCGCACTGCCGCGCGGGGTGACCACCACCGTCTTCTCCCGGCGTGACAGGGGCGAGACCTCAACGGTGGCGTAGCCATCCTTCACTGCCGCTTCGACCTGACGGCTGACGCTGCTCTTGTTGAGCCCGAGTACCGCCGCGATCGCTTGTTGATTGAGCGGGTCGTTCGGGGACGACAGTGTGCACAGCAGGGTGTAGCTGGCGAGTGAGGCCTGGCAGTCAGCTTGAATGCGCTCGCCGATGGCGCGTTCGAGGGTGGCGACTGTGGTGCGCGCAGCGAGCCACAACTCGAGAAGCTGAGCGCTGGCATCCTGGGGGTCCGTCATGCGTCAAGTATCCACTAACATGAGTTGCGTAAGCAACTGTTGCTTACGCAACCAATGGAGTGATCAATGCATGTACTCATGGTCTTCGACCACCCGTACGGGGCCGCGGCGTTCGACAATGTGCCGAATCGCCGGAGTCTGTCGGCCGCAATGCTGGCCGCTGCGCAGGCCGGCCTGGACGCCGCCGGTCATTCCCACGACACGATTGACCTTGCTGCCGAAGGCTTTGACCCGGTGCTTTCGGCGGAGGATCTCCGCGCCTGGCGAACCGGTTCTCCTGCCCGGGCCGACGTCCTCGGCCTCCAGGATCGCCTGGCTGCCGCCGACCACATCGTCTTCGTTTTTCCCACCTGGTGGATGTCCATGCCGGCGGCGACAAAAGGGTTTCTCGACCGCGTGCTCACGCGCGGATTCGCTTTCGAAGAGCCACGACCGGGCGGAGCCCTCGTGCGCACCTTGCACCGTCTGCGCGGAGTGACGGTGATGACGGCGATGACGACTCCCGCCACCCTGTACGGCGTCTGGTTTGGACGACCGGCAGAGCGCATTCTGGCGCAGGGCACATTCCGTCTGATCGGGATCCGCCGGATACGATGGATCGCGATCGACCGTTCCACACAGCGCGGGCCCGCGCGTCGTGAACGGGCGCTGGCCCGCATCACCCGGCAATTCGCCGCACTGCGCTGAGCCGGACCGACACTGGTAACCAAGGAGAAGCGTGACTGAACTTACTGAGCTGACGGTGCCGCGCAAGCGCAACGTCAAAGACCTCACCGTCAGCATTGCTGCCCTCGAATCGGGCGATCAGATCAGCGCGACGTTTTTCACCGAGCGATTCGGCGCTTTCAACCTGAACGGCGAGGCGCGCTTGTCACCCGCGATCGGCACCTTCACCATTGCCGGCCGGGCCATCGAGCAGAGCTTGAAACCAGACAAGGCACTGCAGACCCTGGCGATCGTCCAGTCGGCATCGGGAGCCGACGATGTCGGCGACGTCGATTCAGGCGTCGATGATTCGGGCGTCGATGATTCAGACGTCAGTGATTCAGGCGTCGATGATGCAGGTGCCGTCGATCCGGAACTGCCGGTCGGCGATTTGAGCGCCGTCGCCGAACTCGGCCACGGTGACCTCGTCCGTGCGGTATTTGACGACCCCGCCTACGGAAACTTCACCGTGACCGGGGTGGCCGTGTTCTCCCGGGTGGGAACCATGTACCTCGTCGGGGAGTGGATTCTCGGCATCAACCAGGCGCCCGCGTCCCGCCTGCGCCAGATCGAGATCGTGGCACCGGCCGGAAGCCACCCGCACCCGGTTCCCACCACCATCACGAAGCTGGCCGACGAGGTCGAGTAGCCTCGCCCGCGTACCGTCACTGCCGTCGAATTGATGGATGCCGATCCCGGCCGACAAGCGTAATGTCGAAAGCGGAAACGTGCTCCGACACGCACGTGCTTCGGAGGTAAGTGTCATGACCCGGAAGTGGCTGCGCTGGTTACCGGCACTCGTCGTGCCGGCGGTGATCGGCGCCGGGATCGTCGTCGTACCGCTGATGGCCAATGCGGCGGTGTCGCTTCCGGACAAGACCCCGGCCGAGGTGCTGGAGATGGTCGGCGAGAGTTCGGTGACCGCGCTCTCCGGAACGGTCGAGCAGAGCTCACAGCTGGGGCTTCCCGAACTGCCGAAAGGGATGGCATCCGGGATCTCAGGGGACGCAGGCGATGCGAGCGCGGCATCCCTGATCGAACTGCTGACCGGCTCACACACCGCCCGGGTGTACCTGGACGGCCCGACGAAGGCCCGAGTTCAGGTTCTCGACGAACTCGCCGAACGCGATGCGATCCACAACGGCGGTGACGTCTGGATCTACGATTCGGCCCAGCAGACCGCGACACATCTGGCACTTCCGGCCGCGTCAGCAACCGAACAGGAGTCCAGTGCCGCTCCGGCACCGGGTGACGCTCTGACTCCGGCCCAGGTCGCCCAGAAGCTGCTCAACGCCGTCGAGCCCAGCACGACGGTCACGGTCGGCGCACCAGTCTCGGTCGCCGGTCGCTCTGCCTATACTCTGGTGCTCACCCCGCACAGCTCGGCGACCCTGGTCGATTCGGTCTCTGTGGCCGTCGATTCGGCCACCGGGTTGCCGCTGAAAGTGGATGTCCTGGCGCGCGGGCAGGCTCAGCCGGCCTTCGAGATCGCCTTCACCGAGTTGACGTTGGCGACGCCACCGGCCGAGTTGTTCACCTTCACCCCGCCACCTGGAGTGACCGTGAAGAACGTGACACTTCCCACCCGCCCCACGAATTCCTCGTCAGAGGGGGAGGCCGGTCCCGCACACACCGTCATCGGCAGCGGCTGGGAGTCAATTCTTGAGATGCCCGTTGGCGCACTGCCGGCGTCGGTGACCTCGTCGCCGCTCTTTGGCCTGACGACTCAATCGGTATCCGGCGGACGCAGCGTGTCGACCTCATTGGTCACCGCCCTGCTGACCGACGACGGCCGGCTGTTCGTCGGCGCAGTTCCGCTGAGCCAGCTGCAAGCCGCAGCCGCCGCTCAGTGAGCGGGCCTCTGTCGTCGACCGGGGCTCTACCGTCGATCGGGCCTCTGCAGTCGATCGGGCCTCTGGCATCGACCGACCTGGCAATCGAGACTCACTCCCTCACCAAACGGTTCGGCTCCCACGCCGCAGTCGACCAGATCGATCTCGCCGTCCCCCGAGGGGCGGTGTTCGGTTTTCTCGGACCCAACGGGTCGGGCAAGACGACGACCATCCGCATGATGCTTGGATTGGCGGCCGCGACGAGCGGGGAGATCTCCGTACTCGGGCAGACCATGCCGGACTCGGTGCATGCGGTTTTTCCACGGGTGGGCGCCCTCGTCGAGGGACCGGCCTTCTATCCGTTTCTCTCCGGGGCGGCGAACCTACGCCGTCTCGATTCAGCCGACCGGCACGCCCGCCCGCGCAGCAGAACCGCGCGCGTTGAGCACGCCCTGGAGCGGGTGGGACTGACCCACGCCGCCGGTAAGAAAGTGCGGGCCTACTCGCTCGGGATGAAGCAACGCCTCGGTATCGCCAATGCGTTGCTCGGCCCGCGCGACCTGCTCGTGCTCGATGAGCCGACAAACGGGCTCGACCCGCAGGGAACGCGCGAGGTGCGGAGCCTCATTCGTTCCCTTGCCGCCGACGGAACAACAGTCTTCGTTTCGAGTCATCTCCTGGCCGAGATCGAGCAGATCTGCACCCACGCCGCCGTGATGAGCGCCGGTCGTCTTGTTGCACAAGGCACGCTCTCGCAACTGCGTCAGGGTGGGCAGAGCCGGGTGCGGGTGAACACTCCGGATGTCGCCGCGGCGCTGGGGGTGTTGGCCGGACTCGGGCTCACCACCGACCCGGTCGCTCCAGCGGCCAGCTCTGCGGGCAGTGTTGCGATGAAGTCTGCAGCGCCGGTCCCCGATTCGACCGCAGCCGGCGCCTCGACCGGTGCGATGGTCAGCGCAATCCTGGATGACGGCAACGCGCTGCTTCCCGAGGCCATCGTCGCCGCCCTCGTGATCGGCGGGGTGCGGGTGCGCGGTTTCAGCATCGACGGCGCCAGCCTCGAAGACCGTTTCGTTGAACTCACGGGGGAAGGATTCGACATTGTCAACTGACGAATCTCTCCTTCCCCCGTCGACTCTGCCCGGCTCACCCGTCGACCGGGACCGCGACAGGCGCAGCCGCCCGACCTGGGGAGGCGCCCTGCTCGCCTCGGAGCTCAGCGTCTTATTTCGTCGTTGGCGCACCTGGGCGATGCTCGCCGCACTCGCGGCGATCCCCATTCTCATCGCTGTCGCCGTGAGGGCGACCTCCGACTCCCGACCGAGCGGTCGCGGTCCCGCTTTTCTCGACCAGATCACCCAGAACGGACTTTTCGTCGGGGTGACGGCGCTCATCGTGTCGATTCCGCTCTTTCTGCCGTTGACGATCGGTGTCGTCGCGGGCGACACCATCGCCGGAGAGGCCAGCCTCGGGACCCTGCGCTACCTACTGATCAGCCCGGCCGGGCGCATCCGGCTGCTCGTCGTGAAGTATCTCGGCGCCGCGGCCTTTTGCCTCGTCGCAACTCTGACCGTTGTCGTGGTGGGCACGCTGATCGGAACCGTGCTGTTTCCGGTCGGACCGGTGACGCTGCTCTCCGGCACGACGGTCGGGGTGGGGGAGTCGCTGCTCCGGCTCGCACTGATTGCCGGTTTCGTCACTGTGTCGTTGCTCGGGCTCTCCGCCATCGGCTTGTTCATTTCGACGCTGACCGATGTTCCGGTGGGCGCGATGGCTGCGACGATCGTGCTCTCGGTCACGTCCCAAGTGCTTGACGCATTGCCGCAACTCGACTGGTTGCACCCCTGGCTGTTCAGTCACTACTGGCTCGGGTTCGCCGATCTGCTCCGCGACCCGATCAGCTGGGTTTCCTTCGGCGACAACGCATTGCTGCAGCTCGGCTACCTGGCGGTCTTTGGAACGGCGGCGATCGCTCGGTTCGTGACGAAGGACATCCTCTCGTAGCGTGCTACTCGACGCTTGGCGCGTGAGCTTTCAACTCGATGTCTTCGACCCGGGCGCGCGGCATCGCGAGCACGGCGAAGAGTGTGAAGAGAGTGCAGATCAGCACCGCGAGAAAGACTGCGGTGCCGGCCTGGGTGACGACATCGGGATCGTGATGCCCGTCGGGTACCGCGGAGAAGATGGAGTTGGCGATCGCACCGAAAATGGCGACACCCAGTGCGCTGCCGATCGATCTGGCGAACATGTTGGTGCCGGTGACCACGCCACGCTCGTTCCACCTCACGCTCGATTGAGCGGCGATCAAGGCGGGAGTGGCGACGAGGCCGAGACCCAGCCCGACCACGAAACAGCTCACGGCGACGATGAAAAGCGACGGATGCCGGCCGAACACGGCGAGCGTGAGGGCGCCGACGATCGTGATGCTCATTCCGAGGAGCGCGGTGGTGCGAAAACCGATGCGGAGGTAGAAGCGGCCTGACAGCGTGGCCGAGATCGGCCAGCCGATCGTCAGAGCGGCGAGGGCCAGCCCGGAGACCAGGGGAGTCACTCCGAGAGCGCCTTCCAGATAGGTCGGCACGTAGGAGGTGAGACCGATCAGCACGGCGCCGACGCCGAGACCGACGAGCGTCGTGGTCAACAGGAGTCGGCGGGAGAAGACCCAGAGCGGCAGGATCGGCTCTGCGGCATGACGCTCGACGACAATGAAAGCGGTGAGCAGAACTGCTCCGAGTGAGAAGGCGACGATGCTTTGAATCGAGTCCCACTCCCACGCCTGCCCGCCTTCGAGCACGGCCAGGATGAGCGCGGTGAGGCCGAGAGTGAGGAGCGCTGCCCCGGCGTAGTCGACGCGGTGCGTCCGCCGCTCGATGGTCTCGTGGAAGAAGCGGGTGAGCATCCACCCGGCGAGCAGGCAGAGCGGAACATTGACGAAGAAGATCCACCGCCAGGAGAGAAACTCGGAGAAAACGCCACCGAGTGTCGGTCCGACCACGGACGACACCGCCCAGACGCTGGCGAGGTAGCCCTGGACCTTGGCGCGCTCGGCGACGGTGTAGATGTCTCCGGCAATGGTGATCGCCATCGGTTGCACCGCGCCGGCGCCGAGGCCCTGGAGGGCGCGAAAGGCGATGAGCGCCGGCATGCTCCAGGCGAATCCACAGAGGATTGAGCCCAGAAGGAAGAGTCCGACTCCGATCAGAATGATCGGTTTGCGGCCGACGACGTCGGACAGCTTGGCGTAGACCGGCACGGTGACGGCCTGGGCGAGAAGATAGACGGAGAAGAGCCACGGGAATGCGGCGAATCCGCCCAGATCGGCCACGATCGACGGCACGGCCGTGGCCAGAATCGTCGAATCGATCGCGACGAGACCGGTCGTGACCATGAGCGAGATCAGAATGGGTCCGCGCTCTGACCGAAACCCGACTCCCGTCGCGACAGACATCGATCCCCGTTTCTGACACGCGCACCATCCTGCGCGCACCGACTCTGAGTTCAACTCTGGCGCATCAGAATCATTCCCGACGACAGGTCCGAACGAGAAATCTCCCTGCGGCCAGGTCTGTTCTGTCTGGTCATGCGCGGTTACTCTGGGCTGGACATCCGCCCGGTGCGCGACGCAACTCAAAGGAGATCCTGATGCAAACGATCACCCCCTATCTCTGGTTCGACACGCAGGCTGAAGAAGCGGCGAACTTCTACGTGTCGGTCTTCAAGAACTCGAAGATCGTCACCGTGTCGCGCTACGGCGAGGGTGCGCCGGTTCCGGCCGGAACCGCGATGGGTGTGAGTTTCGTGCTCGACGGCCTGGAACTCAACGCCTTCAACGGCGGGCCGATGTTCACGTTCAACGAGGCGATTTCGCTCTATGTCAACGCCGAGACGCAGCCGGAGATCGACGAATTGTGGGAGAAGCTCACCGCCGATGGCGGCGAGCCGAGCCAGTGCGGCTGGTTGAAAGACAGGTACGGTCTGTCGTGGCAGATTGTGCCCCCGGTGTTGCCGCAGCTGCTGAGCGACCCGAATCCCGAGATCGCCGGCCGGGTGATGCAGGCGATGCTGGGCATGGGAAAGCTCGACATTGCCGGGTTGCAGGCTGCAGCCGCCGGCTAGCCCGCCTGAACCGCTACGCCGCCTGAGCCGCTACGCCGACTGAGCCGCGAGCTCGACGGTGCCCAGCGACTCGATCTGTTCGATCGCCGAGTCGAGAATTGCGACGGCCTCGGTGGGGTTGATGCGGGCCAGGAGCAATGCACTGGTTGACAGTGAGGTGAGCAGGCGAGCCTGGATGTCGACCGCTGGGAGTGTGAGCGCAATGGACGGGCGACTGAGCGCGCGTGCGAGCGCCGCGCTGAGTTCCAACCGGTACTGCTCGACGACGGCACGGAGCGCGTCATCGCGGCCGGCGAGCCCCGCCGCACTGTTCACCAGGAGGCATCCGCGTTGTGTCGCGCCGTCCTTCAGCGCCACCACGGCGGCACCGAGACCCGAGAAATAGGTGATGAGGGCGGTGCGGCCATCTGGTTCCGCATCGAGAACCTGCAAGCGCGGGCGGATGACCGTCTCCAGGTAGTCCTGCACCGCCGCATCGAAGAGCCCTCGTTTACTTTCGAAGGCGTTGTACATGCTCGACCGGTTGAGTCCGGTGGCGCGTTCGAGATCACTGAGCGAGACGCTGTCGTAGCCCTTGTCCCAAAACAGATCGCGTGCGGCCTGAACGACGGTCGTTGTGTCGAATGCCTGGCTGCGACCCATGGTGTTCCTTCGTTTTGTGTACTGATCGTTTCACTATTATAGTGGAACGATCGGTTCAGAATACTCCATCCGCGCCGCCTGGCACGGCTACCCGAATGGAGCACCGATCTCAGCGCCGTCATTCACCGTCGAGTGAGGCAGTCATCATGTGATCTCACCCCACTCGAAAGGTTCATCCCGTCATGTCGATTCCTTCCCTCAGTACTCAGATTCAGCTCGTCAATCGCCCGGTCGGATGGCCGGAACACACCGACTTCCGCACCGTGAGCATCGATCTGCCACCCCTGGAAGACGGTCAGGTGCGGGTTGCCAATGAGTTCCTCTCCGTCGACCCCTACATGCGTGGCCGGATGAACGACGTCAAGTCGTACACGCCGCCGTACGCACTCGGCGACACGATGAAGGGTGGTGCTGTCGGCCGGGTCGTCGCCAGTGCCTCCGCGTCAGTGAAGGTCGGCGATGTCGTCGTTCACGATCACGGATGGCGCGACCTGGTGCAGGAGGACGCCGCCGGTTTCCGCGTCGTTCCTGAAATCCCCGGAGTTCCCCTTTCGGCCTCGCTCGGTGTGCTCGGACTGACCGGGTTCACCGCATACGTCGGTCTGCACGACGTGGCACAGATCAAGGCGGGCGACACCGTGTTCGTTTCCGGCGCGGCCGGCGCAGTCGGAACCATGGTCGGCCAGATCGCCCGTCTCGCCGGCGCGAAGCGCGTCATCGGTTCAGCCGGCTCGGCCGAGAAGGTCGCGCTGCTCACTTCGAAGTACGGCTATGACGCGGCGTTCAACTACAACGACGGTCCCGTGCTGGAGCAGCTCCAGGCCGCGGCACCCGACGGCATTGATGTCTACTTCGACAACGTCGGGGGAGAGCACTTGGAAGCCGCCCTCGCGACATTCAATGATGGCGGACGGGCCGCTCTGTGCGGCGCCATCTCCCAGTACAACAGCACCGAACCGGCGGTCGGGCCCCGCAACATGGTGAACATGATCGCGCGCGGTCTCACCCTGACCGGCTTCACCGTCGGCGGATACGTCCACCGCTTCCCGGCATTCGCAGCCGACATGGCCGGCTGGCTCGGAGCAGGCGAGATCGTCTACGACGAGACGGTCGTCGACGGGATCGAGAACTCAGTAGACGCTTTCCTGGCGCTCATGCGCGGGGCGAACACCGGCAAGATGGTCGTCAAGATGGCGCCACTTTCCTAATACAGCCCTCCAGCACAGTGAGACAGCCCCGATACGCAGATCGCGTATCGGGGCTGTGTCAGTTGGTCTCGGCAGTCAGGGCGAGGTAGTGTCTGCGGGTCGGCTCGTCGAGGTGCTCGATCGCGAAGCGAAGCGAGACACGGGTCATGGCCGGGGCCTTGCGGTCGAGAAATGCGAGCAGTCGGTCACGGTCCTTATCGCCCGCCGAACGCAGCACCGCGCCGATGGGCTTCCGCACCAAGTCTTCGGGGTCGTCGAGGAGCCGTTCGGCGATGGCGTAGGCGTCGTCGAGTTCGCCGCGGCGCACGAAGGCAAGCGTCGCGAGCATTGCCGTTCGACGCTGCCAGATCGACTCCGACTCGGCCAGACGATAGAGCACTGCGCGGGGGTGATCGCGCAGCCAGCCGCCGACAACGTCCCACGCTCCGAGGTCGACGAGATCCCAGTTGTTGATGCGGTCGTGTCGCTGCAGGTAGAGCTCATAGAGCTTCCGCCGCGTCTCTTCGTCGGCCTTCCTGGCCCGGTTCGCCATGATGCGGAGCGCGCCGGCCCGTGCCTCGTGGATGTCCTCCTCGAGCAGTGCCTCAATCTCATCGATGGGCAGCGCCGCAAAATCAACGGCGAGGGCGAACACTCTGCCCATCCGCACGCCGATGAAACGGTCGCCCTCTGCGTCCTCTCCGACGCCGAGTGTGAAGTACCTGCTGTACTTCACGAGTTCGGCGTCGGACTGCTCGCGCCAGAGCGCCGCGACGAAGGCCGAAGCGGTGAGATGCGGCCCGGGTTCGACGCGTTCGTCACCCATGTGCTGCATTCTGCCGCTGAAAGCTAGTGCCCGGAAGGAACCATCTCGTGTGCCGGGTCGACGACCGGCTTGGTGATGAAGAACGATGCGACGACGGCAAAGAGCGAGATGATCGCCCCGCACAGGAATGCCGACTGAATGCCGCCGGCAGTCGCGCTCGTCACGGAGAGACCTTCGCCCTGCAATGCCAGCATCTGAGTGGACATGACCGCCACGAACAGTGCGGTTCCGACGGCGCCGGCAAGCTGCTGAACTGTGCCGACGATCGCGCTGCCGTGCGAATACAGTGACGGACGCACCGAGCCGAGGCCCGCAGTGAACAACGGGGTGAACATCAAAGCGAGACCAATGCTCAGAGTGATGTGCGCGACCAGAACCAGAGCGAAGGGAGTGTGCTCAGTCATCAGGGTCATCGACCAAATCACTCCGCTGACGATGATGGAACCCGGAATCAACAGCATCCGCGGTCCCACCCGGTCATACAGGCGGCCAACGATCGGGCCGAGCAGACCCATGACCAGGCCACCCGGCAGCATGAGCAAGCCCGTGACAACAGGCTCGAGGCCCAACACGGTCTGCAGGTAGATCGGCAGCATGATCAGGATGCCGAAGAGCGCCATCATGCTCACGAACATCATCACGATCGACACGGTGAACGTGGTCGACGTGAACGTGCGCAGGTCGAGCAGGGCACGGTCGGTTTTCTGCAGAGAAAGCTGACGTAAAACGAAGGCGATCAATCCGAGGATGCCGACAACGAGAGGGATCCAGCCGGGTACGGCGCCGTCTCCTGCCGGGGCACCCAGGGTGCTCAGGCCGTAGATCAGTCCACCGAAGGCAAACACGGAGAGAATCACGGAGAATACGTCGACGGGCACCTTGCGCGGGGTCGTCACGTTCTCAATGCGGGCGGCTCCGAGAATGAGGGCGCCGATTGCGATCGGAAGAACGAGCCAGAACATCCAGCGCCAGTCCAACACGCTGAGGATCAATCCGGAGATGGTCGGACCGATCGCCGGCGCGACCGACATGACGATAGCGATGTTTCCCATGGTGCGACCGCGGGAGGCGGCCGGCACCAGTGTCATCACCGTCGTCATCAGCAGCGGCATCATGATCGCGGTTCCGCCGGCCTGCACGATGCGTCCGAGCAGAAGAACTTCGAAGCCAGGGGCCATCGCCGAGATCAGAGTGCCGAGGCTGAACAGCGTCATGGCTGCGATGAAGATGGGGCGGGTGTTGAAACGCTGCAGGAGGTAACCGGTGATCGGAATCACGACCGCCATCGTCAACATGAATGCAGTGGTGAGCCACTGCGCCGCGGTGGCAGGGATCTGCAGATCGGTCATCAACTTGGGCAACGCGACGCCCATGATCGTCTCATTGAGAATGACCACGAATGCTGAGACGAGAAGCAGCGAAATCACGCGGCTGTTGCGGCGGGCCGTCTGCGGGTCTTCGGGGAGATCCGCGATGGGGCGGGGAGGGGCGGGCAGGGTGGCTTCGGTCACGCAAGAGTCCTGTCAAAACGGTCAAACTGAAAGTAGTGGCCGCGGTGGCGACATTCCAAGCTAACGGTCAGGAAGAGTTCACTATTCCACGACGCCGAAAGTGGCGTCGGTTTTGTGAGAATTCGCTCGTCAATCCGCTGGACATCTCGTTCGACCTGATGTTGCATTGAAACCACGCGGTCGGAGCCCGCAACCCTGACTCCGCCGGCCGCGCCGCTCAACCTGAACCTGGGGGTGATCGCCATCGTCGACAGCCCCTCGCGCGCATCGGCGGTCACCCCGCGCCGCAGCTTTTTCGGGGTCATCGGCGCGCTGCTGGGCGGGCTTGCGCTCAGTGCGGTCATCGCGCTTCTCGTTGCTGTCGCTGTGGCACCACCGCTCGCGCTGACCGGGGTGGCGGCGGCAAACACCATCAATGACTTTGAGAACCTCCCCGACTACCTGGCGATCGGCCAGCTCTCACAAAAGAGCAACATCTACGCCACTCAGAACGACGGCACTCCGGTTCTCCTTGCCTCGTTCTACGACCAGAACAGGGTTGAAGTGACGACGGCTCAGATCAGTCAGTACGCGAAGGATGCGGCAATTGCCGGAGAAGATCCCCGATTCTACGAACATGGCGGAATCGATATGCAGGGAACGCTCCGGGCGATCGCGAGCACCGTGTCCGGCGGCGAAACCCAGGGCGGGTCGTCAATCACTCAGCAGTATGTCAAGAATGTGCTCGTGCAGAAATGCGAGACACTGTCCGACGAGAAGCAGCGAGACAACTGCTACAACGCGGCCACAGAGACGAGCGCCGATCGCAAGCTCAAAGAGATGCGCCTGGCGATCGGGGTGGAGAAGAAGTTCAGCAAAGACGAAATCTTGCAGGGCTATCTGAACATCACGGGCTTCGGCGGCACTGTCTACGGCATTGAGGCAGCGGCCAACTACTACTTCGGTGTGAGCGCCGCAGCCCTGACGTTGCCGCAAGCGGCAAGCCTGGTCGCGATCGTGAACAACCCGGTCAAGTTCCAACTCGACGAACCCGACAGCGCCAGCAATGGCGCAGCCAACGGCTATGCCGCCAATGCCGCCCGACGCAACTACATTCTCGGCCAGATGCTCAAGTACACGAAGATCACCCCCGCCGAGTACGCCGCGGCGGTCGCCGCCCCGGTCGAACCGTCAATTCACGAGCCGAGTACCGGATGCCAGACGGCCGGGGACCAGGCGTATTTCTGCGACTACGTGGCACATGTTCTGCAGAACGATCCGACATTCGGCGAGGACGCCGACACCCGCATGATGAATTTCCGGCGGGGCGGCTACAACGTCTACACGACTCTCGACCTCGACCTGCAGGGCGCGGCCGTCGCCGCGCTGCGGGCCAACGTTCCGATGACCTATCCGGGTTGGGACGTCGGCGGCGTCGTGACCAGCGTTCAAGTGGGAACCGGGCGTGTGCTCGACATGGCGCAGAACAAGATCTACAGCCAAGACCCTGCGGTGCTCTCGACCGGGGCTGACTACACCAGCATCAACTACAACACCGACTTCGACTACGGCGGATCCAGTGGATTCCAGCCGGGGTCGACCTACAAAATCTTCACCCTGGGGGAGTGGCTGAAAGAGGGTCACTCGCTGAATGAACGCGTCGACTCCCGCGTGAAGGCCAACTGGGGCACGTTCCAGGACAGTTGCCTGGGGCCGCAAAACTATGACAGCGAACACTGGTCTCCGAAGAACGACGACTCATCGGAGACCGGCTCCAACTACACGGCGCTGCAGTCAACGATCAAGTCAATTAACACTGGGTACATCGGGATGGCGAAGAAGCTCGACCTCTGCGGCATCCGCAAGACGGCGGAGTCGTTCGATGTGCACCGAGCCGACGGGGCAGCACTCGACCAGAACGCCTCGGCGGTGATCGGCACCAACGAGATCGCGCCACTCAGCATCGCCGTCGCGTTCGCCGGCATCGCGAACAACGGCATCACCTGCTCGCCGATCGCGATCGACAAGATCGTCGGACCCACCGGCGAAGATGTACCGGTGCCGAAATCGACCTGCACCCAGTCGGTGTCACCGACGGTCGTCGCCGACATGGACTACGCACTGCAGGCGGTCATGTCGAGCGGTACTGCCCAGCAGTCCTGGCAGAACACCACTCCGCGCGTTCCGCTGATCGGCAAGACCGGAACGACCGACGGCAACAAAGACACCTGGATGAGCGGCGCAAGCACGAAGGTCGCCACGGTCGCGGCCGTTGTCAGTGTGTCAGGGGATGCGAACCAAAGGCGAACCTATTTCGACAGCGGGCAAGCTGCGACAGCCCGGCACCGTATGTGGCCGATGGTGATGTCTGTCGCAAACGCAAAGTATGGCGGCGAGAGTTTTCCGGTTAGCTCGCAGAGCGCCCCCGACACGTCCGAGAAAAAGGACGGCGGGTAGATTCGCCTCCGCGAGTGATCGAGATCGGGGGGAAGTCGCTCACCGAAAGAATTCTTCTCTCACCACTAACGAATGTCGCCGGGGTGCCGATCGTTGCATGTGAAGGCCCATGGATGGGCCGGTTTTCACATTGACCCACTCACGGAGGAATTTACAATGGGCATGCAGATCAACACCAACATTGCGGCGAACAACTCATACCGCAACCTGTCAAACACGCAGAACGACCTGGGCAAGTCGCTGGAGAAGCTGTCCAGCGGTTTCCGCATCAACCGCGCAGCGGATGACGCAGCAGGTCTGGCAATCTCCGAAGGTCTGCGTTCGCAGGTCGGTGGCCTGACGGTCGCCGCTCGCAACGCCCAGGACGGCATCTCGGTCATCCAGACCGCTGAAGGCGCCCTGACCGAGGTTCACTCCATCCTGCAGCGCGTTCGTGACCTGGCTGTTCAGGCCGGTAGCGACTCGAACAACGCTGACTCGCGCGCCGCCATTGCAACCGAGGTCACTGCCCTGGGCAAGGAACTCACCCGCATCAGCGAGTCGACGAACTTCAACGGCATCAAGCTGCTCGACGCAGCGAAGACGCTGACGTTCCAGGTTGGCGCCGGCGCCTCCGCAACTGCTGACCAGGTCGCCGTAACCACGGCGGATGTCGCTGCAATCGGCACCACGGTTTCCGGCCTCACGGCTACCGGGTTCGCGAGCGCGGCAGCTGTCGTCGGTGTCGGTGGAACAATCGAGACGCTCGACGCCCAGATCAAGTCGGTCTCGACCGCTCGCTCGGAGCTTGGTGCAAGCCAGAACCGATTCGAGTCGACGATCAAGAGCCTCAACGTCTCCAAGGAGAACCTGTCGGCTGCTGAGTCACGCATCCGCGACACGGACATGGCCGAAGAAATGGTCAAGTACACCCGTGCGAACGTTCTGTCACAGGCCGGTACCGCCATGCTCGCGCAGGCGAACCAGTCCAACCAGGGCGTTCTGCAGCTCCTCCGCTAAATCTGAGGCAGCACGCATGACCGTGTGAGAGCGCGGAAGACAACGGCTGGTGGTGGCCGCGGATGAATTCGATTTCAGCCGCGACCGCCACCAGCCATTCGCATCGACGCGGAGTGCTTCGAGCGGCAATGGTTCACAGAACAAGACAGATCTCACGGAACGAAACTGAGGAGAATCCCGGATGGCGTCGTCACTTGCGGTAGATGGACTGATCAGCGGCCTGAAGACCACGGAGCTGATCAATTCGCTGATGGCGGTCGAGCAGATTCCACAGACTCTCCTCAAGAACAAGGTTGCGACCTCGCAGGCCTACATCACTGCGTTGCAGTCGTTGAATGCCAAGGTCGCGTCGCTCTCCGAACTTGCGGGGAAGATGGCGAAGCCTGACTCGCTCTCCCTCAACTCGGCGACAAGCAGCTCGACCAAGGTGTCAGTGACTGCGGCGCCCGGCGTTGCCGCCGGCCAACTCGACCTCACCGTCAACGCTCTCGCCCAGGCTCAGAAGTCGGTAACCGGCATCATGCAGCAATGGCCGGAGACGCCGCCCGTTCTGACGATCACCGGCAAAGACGGAGTCGCGCACACGATCACTGCCAACTCAGCGTCGCTCGATGACGTCGTCTCGGCGGTCAACAAGTCTGATTCCGGAGTCACCGCGACGAAGGTCTCGGTGGGTGGCGGAAGCTTCCGCATCCAGTTCACGTCGAAGACCGTCGGCGAGGACGGCGCGTTCAGCGTGTCGACAGCCAGCGTGGCGCCCGAGCTGGCACTGACCGAGATTCAGAAGGCGAGCGACGCGTCGATCACCATCTGGGCCGGAACTCCCGCCGCCCAGATCATCACGTCGAAGACGAACACGTTCGCCGATGTGCTGCCCGGCGTCTCGGTCACCGTGTCTGGGGTCAGCGTCGATCCCGTCACAATCAGCATCACCCGTGACGATGAGGCGAATAGCAAAGCCGCAGGTGCGCTGGTTGCAGCCCTGAGCGAAATCTTCGCTGAAATCGCCGCCAAGGCAGCGATCACGACGAAGACCGATGCGTCGGGAAGCACAACGACCACCGGGGGCCCGTTCACGGGTGACAGCACGGTGCGTGACGCGAAACAGAAGATCATTTCGGCGGCCACGGCGCCCGTCAACGGCAAGTCGCCCTCGGAATTCGGTATCGTGATCACGAAGAAGGGCACCGTCGAATTCGACGCCGACAAGTTCAAAGCGGCGATGCTGAAGGACCCCGTGGCAACTCAAGCCGCGGCGCAGGAAATTGCGGCGCGCGTTGCCGCAGCGGGAAAGATCGTCTCTGATAAGTACGACGGCACCCTGAGCACCAAGATCACCGGCCAGGAATCAGAGGTCAAGATCCTGGGCAATCAGGTCGACAGCTGGGATCGGCGGCTGACCTCGCGGCGGTCAAGCCTGGAACGAATCTATTCTTCGCTTGAGGTACAGCTGAGCCGGCTGAACTCGCAGCAGAACTACATCTCGTCGCAGCTCGCAAGCCTGAACAACTAATGCTGCGGATGAACAACACGGTCAACGCGCAGCGTTCCCAGTACAACCGCGACGTGATTCTCACGGCCTCACCGGCGCGGTTGCTCACCATGCTCTATGACCGGCTGCTGCTTGACCTCGGTCGTGCCGAGGCCGCGCAACTCGCGTCGAACTGGGCCGCCTCCACCGAGAACCTGCTTCACGCTCAGGACATCGTCGCCGAACTCAGTTCGTCGCTGGATGTCGACGCCTGGGATGGCGCCGACGGGCTGCTGGCCGTCTACAACTACGTCTCGAACGCACTGATCAGCGCCAACGTCGATCGCGATGTCGAGCGGACGCGCGAGAGCATCGCCCTACTCGAGCCGCTGCGGACTGCCTGGCATGAAGCCGCGATGCAGCTGCCGGCACCGGCGACTGCACCTGCCGTCTCGGCCCATCCAGAATTCGCCACCGGAAACCTCGGCGTTGGCTGAATTCCCCCAGAACTCGCAGTCGGACCACGGTGCCTGGGTAGCCCTGCTCGACGAGCTGGAAGCCAGTTTGGGGGAAGCGGCACTCGGTGCGTCAGGCGCGGCGGCTGAATCTACTTCGTCGGCGTGGACGCCGCCGCAGGGACTCGGTCCGATTCCGGGAGACCTCGTCGACCGAGCCAGGGACATCCTGGGCGGCCAGCGTGAACTGATCTCTGAACTTCTGGGCGAACGCCGAGCGGTCGGAGAGCAGCTCGCCGCGTTGCGCCAGGTTCCCGCGCCCCAGTCACAGGCCGTCTACCTCGACATCACCGGGTAACTCGCTGGATCTTTTCGGAAGTCTTCCTAACGCATCCTCGAAATCAACCGATAGCAAACTGTGAGCACGGATCGCTCACTTCTTGGCCACGGATCGGCCGCGTTACTTCTTACCTGAGACGGGTATACATTGTTCGATTCCGTGACCGCAGTTGCTTTGGGCAGCGCTCTTGACGGTTTGTCGGCGCGTCAGCGCGCGATTGCCAACAACATCGCGAACGTCAATACGCCGAACTACCACGCTCAGCGAGTGCAGTTCGAAGATGCGCTCGCGCAGTCGGTGAGCCGGGGAGACGGCCACGTCACCGCCACGACCGCACGGTCGCTGGAACCGACGCAGTTGAACGGCAACAACGTCAACCTCGATACCGAGACGCTCTCCAACGTCGACACGGTGCTGCGGTTTCAGTTCGCCTCACAGGCGATCAACGGGCAATTCACGTCAATGCGCACGGCGATGCGGAGCAACTGATGACTTTTGATGCGATCGGGATCGCTGGAAGCGCCTTGAGCGTGCACCGCAAATGGCTCGACGCGGTTTCCGACAATCTGGCCAACATCAACACCGGAACCTCAACCGATGGCGCCGCCTTCCAGGCCCGTTACATCGCGGTGCAGGCCGGCGAAGGAACAAGCGGCGTCTACGTGAAGGGCGCCGCCTACGGCGACCCGGAGGGGCGTCTGGCGTATGAGCCGACGAACCCCCTCGCCGACGCCAAGGGGTACGTGCGCTATCCCGACATCGACATGGGATCGCAGATGAGCCAGCTCATTCTTGCCCAGCGCGGTTACCAAGCCAATGCGGCAGTGGTCGACCGGGCCAAAGCCAGCTACGAAGCAGCACTTCAGATCGGACGTTCCTAATGACCATCGATGCCATCTCCGCCGTGAGCGGTGTGAGCGGAACCGGATCGCTCTCGTTCGTGAACGAACCGCGTGCCACCGACGGTTCCGGCTTTGCCAACTCCCTCGCCGGCGCGATCGACGGCGCACAGGCGCTGCAGGCCGAGTCGAAGACGTTGGCCATTCAGGCCGTCACCGGAAACCTCGATGACATTCACAACGCCACCCTCGCCTCGTCGCGGGCTCAGGTGACGCTTGAGCTGGTCGCCGCCGTGCGCAATAAGGGCGTTGACGCCTTCAACGAGATCATGAGGATGCAGGCCTAGTGCAACAGAAACTCTCCGCGGCTTTCTCGCGCGCACAGGGGGTCGTCGGCGGGTTCACTGCAGCGCAGCGCACCGTGACAATCATCGGAATCGCTGTCTTGGTCTTGGGCGCGATCGCGCTCGGAACCTGGGCGACGAAGCCGCAACTCACACCACTCTTTTCAGGGCTGAGCGCCGCTGACGCCAACACCATCGTCGAGCAGTTGCGCAGCGAAAAGGTGCAGTTCGAACTCACCAACGGTGGTTCGACGATTCTGGTTCCCGAAGCGGATGTCTACACGCAACGGTTGACTGCGGCGGCAGCCGGAATGCCCTCATCGTCGACGGGCGGCTACGCGCTGCTCGATGAGATGGGTGTCACCACCAGCGAATTCCAGCAGTCGGTCACCTACAAGCGCGCGCTCGAAGGAGAGCTTGCCGCGACGATCGGGGCGATGAAAGGCGTGAAGCTCGCCTCGGTCAAACTGGCGATTCCCGAAGAAACCGTTTTTGTCTCGACCAAGCAAGACCCGACGGCATCCGTTTTCGTCGAGACGCAGAACGGGGTGACGCTCTCGACCGATCAGGTCACTGCGATCGTGCACCTGACGAGCGCGTCGATCGAGGGTATGAAAGCGACCGATGTCGCGGTCATCGACGCGAATGGCACGGTGCTTTCTGCCGTCGGCACCGGAGCAACCGGGTCGTCAGACAAGCAGACCGCGGCGTATGAGGGTCGCGTGCAATCGGCCGTGCAGACCATGCTCGATCGCATCGTCGGGGCCGGGAACTCAACCGTTGCCGTGTCGGCGACGATCAGTTCTGAAACTGCTGAGGTGTTGACCGAGACGTTCACGCAGACCCCGGATGTCGCCCCGCTCAGTGAGAAGCGCGACACCGAGACGTACACCGGCGGTGCTGGCCCCACTGCCGGCGTGCTCGGTCCCGACAACATTGCTGTTCCCGGTGGTGCCGGCGGCGATGGTACCTACAACTCTGAGAAGACTGTGCGGGACAACGCGGTGAACAAGGTGTCGGAGACGCGCACGGTTCCGGCCGGCGCCGTCGCCCGCCAGACCGTGTCAGTGGCGCTCAACGAAGCCGCGGCGAAGGGCGTCAACAACGCCGACGTCATTGCCCTCGTCACTGCTGCGGCCGGAATCGACCCGGCTCGGGGGGATGCCGTCACGGTGCAGACCGTCGGCTTCAACACGGAAGCAGCGACCGGGGCCAAGGAGGCCCTCGTCGCGGCGGAAGAGTCGGCCGCGGCCGATCGCACCGCCGAGCTGATCCGCACCGGAATCATTGCCCTGGCCATCGCCATCCCGGTCATCATCGCGCTCATTCTCTTCATGCGCCGATCAAAGCAGCAGCGCAAGCCGATCGAGCTGGCCGAGTTCGACGGTCTCGGCACGGCGACCGAAGTTCTTCCCGAGATTCCACACCGCGCCATCGAGACCACGCCGCCTCCCATCCTGTTGCCGGAGCCAGAGCCGAACAGCATGGACTTGAACCGGCGCTCAATTTCGCAGATGGCCAGCCAGAACCCTGAGAAGACCGCTGCGCTCCTGCGCGGTCTGATGGATGAGAGGCACGGCGCATGAGTGAGTCCACCGTGCTGACCGGCACGCAGAAGGTCGCCGTCGTCCTGATGAACCTCGAAGGCAGCGTTGCCGCCTCAGTGATGGCCCAGTTCACCGAGGCTGAGGCAACCGACATCACGGCCGAGATCGTTCGCCTGCGTCGGGTCGACCCCGACGTCGCCGAGAGCACCCTCGCCGAGTTCAACGACATCGTGTCCCATGGACGCCTTGCCGCACGTGGAGGCACCGATTTCGCCACCGGTCTGCTCGAGCTTTCGTTCGGTGCGGAGCGAGCCGCCGGCGTGATGAGCCGGGTAGCGTCGAACATGGCCGGCAAGGCTTTCGAATTTCTCGACAGCGCGGAGCCCGGCCAGATCGGGAGTCTGCTCGACGGTGAAATGGCGCAGACCATTGCACTCGTGGTCGCCCACCTGCGCCCGGCGCAGGCGTCTGCGGTGCTGGCCGGTTTGCCCGACGAGTTGCGCACCGATGTGGCGCAGTGCATCGCCACCATGACCAGCGCAACGCCAGAGGCCGTGGCGATCGTTGCCACGAGCCTGAAGTCGCGAGCAGCAGCAGTCGTTGCGCCCCAGAACTCGCTGGAGGTCGTCGGCGGTGTCCAACCGCTCGTCGACATCATCAACCGCGCCGATGTGGCCACCGAACGCGCCCTCCTCGAGGGCCTCGACGCGCGCGATCCCGCGCTGGCCGAGGAGATTCGCTCGCGGCTGCTCACCTTCGCCGACATCGTCAAGCTTGAGGCCCGCGACGTTCAGAACGTGTTGCGCGGCTTCGACATGGCCGTGCTCGCCATCGCGATGAAGGGATCGGCCGAAGCGGTGCAGCAGAAGATCAGGGAGAACCTGTCTGAGCGCAACCGCGAGCTGTTGGCCGATGAACTCGAGGCCATGGGCCCGGCACGTCGTTCCCAGATCGAGGAAGCCAGGGCCGATGTCGTGCGCTCCATCCGCGAGCTGGAGCAGAGCGGCACGATTACGATTCACCGCAGTGACGAAGATGCCTTCGTTGAGTAGTTCCGGCTTCACCGCCGTGCGCTTTCCGACCATCCACAATGCGGATGCGGAGCGAGAACAAGCGGCGGCCCGCCACCAGGGGCACGCCGCCGGGTACGCGGAGGGCCTGCGCGCAGCGGAACGCGCGTTCGCCGTGACTGTCGCGGAGCACGAGGCCAGAGTCGCGGCCGAACGCGAGCAGCAGGCCGAGCGTCTGCAGAAGGCGATGGGCGTGCTGGCGGCGGCGACCCAGGCACTGAACACTCGACTTGCACCGGTCATCACCTCGGTTGAGGATTCACTCGCCGCGGCTGGACTGGACTTGGCCGAGGCTATCCTCGGCGCCGAACTGCAGTCGGGGGAGGCCTCGGCGCGAGCCGCGCTTCGTCGCGCTCTCGAACACCCGGACGTCGCCGAAGCCACCGTCATTCGACTTCACCCGAGCGACCACGAGCTCCTCGACGACGCCGGCCTCCTCCACGATGCCGGGCTCCTGGCCGGCGACGCTCGATTCCGTGCCGACCCGAGCCTCGCTCAGGGCGATGCGATCGTCGATCTCCCCGTCGGCTTTCTCGATGCGCGCATCTCGACCGCTCTCGCCCGGGTCCGCCAGGAACTGGGCGCCCGATGACAACGACTGCATTCCGCCCGCATCCCGTCCGGTTCGGTGATGCAGTGCGTGCCGCCGCACCGGAGCGGGTGGGAATCGTCACCGCCGTGCTCGGATTGAGTGTGGACGTTGCGGGTCTTCGCTCTGCCGTCGGTGATCTGGTCACGATCGGTGACGAGACGCGTGTCGACGCCGAGGTCGTCGCCACGACGGCGGACGGTGTGCGCTGCATGCCGCTCGGACGCCTCGATGGAATCTACGCCGGTTGCGCCGTACGATCGACCGGAAAACCGGTCCTCGTGCCTACCGGAGCCGGGCTCTTCGGCCGGGTGCTCGACGGGCTCGGGCGTCCGATCGATGGACTCGGCCCCCTCGATGTCGCCGGCTTCGTCTCGCTCGGCAACGAGTCTCCGTCGGTTATGCTGCGGCGTCGAATCGACACGCCGGTGCAGTTGGGCGTGCGTGTGCTCGACACGCTCACGACGGTCGGGCGCGGCCAGCGGATGGGGCTTTTCGCCGGCTCGGGGGTCGGAAAGTCCTCGCTGCTCTCGATGATTGCCCGTGGCACCGACGCCGAAGTGTCAGTGATCGCTTTGGTGGGGGAGCGTGGGCGCGAGGTACGGGAGTTCCTCGAAGACGACCTCGGCCCGGACGGTCTTGCCCGGTCCGTCGTGGTTGTCGCGACCTCCGACGAACCCGCGTTGATGCGCCTCCGAGCGGCCTTTGTGGCAACCCGCATCGCCGAATCCTTTCGTGACGACGGCGCCGACGTCATGTTGATGATGGACTCGGTTACTCGCGTGGCCATGGCACAACGAGAAATCGGACTCTCGGTCGGCGAGCCCCCAGCGACGCGCGGCTATCCGCCGTCGACGTTTTCGGTACTCGCCCAGCTTCTCGAACGCGCCGGCACCTCAGAAAACGGCTCGATCACCGGCATCTACACGGTGCTGGTCGAGGGTGACGATCACAATGAGCCGATCGCGGATGCCGCACGCTCGATCCTCGACGGGCACGTCATTCTCGACCGAGCGCTGGCGGTGATCGGACACTACCCGGCGGTCGACGCGCTGGGCTCGGTGTCGCGCGTCGCATCCAAGGTCATCGCATCGGAACAGACCAGTCTCGCCAATGCGCTGCGCACGGTGATGGCCGCCCGAAAGAACGCTCAGGACCTGATCGATATCGGAGCGTACCGACCGGGCACCAACCCACTGGTCGATGCGGCGCTGACTCACCAAGACGCCATTGAGGCATTTCTTCGGCAAACCATGAACGATTTCACACCCGCCGACGAAGCCTGGCGTCGTCTGGCCGGACTTGTGTCGAACTGGGGAGGTTCCTGATGGCGTTTTCACTGGCCGGGCTTCTGCGTCTGCGCCACCTCGAAGAGGATGAGGCAGGTCAGACCCTTGCCCGGGCCAATTCGCGTCTGGAAGAGAACTCAGCGCGTGAGGCTCAGATTCGCCGCAAGCTCGGTGGTGGCGATGACGAAGCCGCAAGCGTCGAGGTCTTGCGCGCCGTTGCCGCCGCGCGGGCGTCGTCCCGGTCGATGCTGGCCGAGCTTGAAGCGGTCGCCCGGGTGCAGCGTCAGGAAGCCGACGAAGCGCGCGCGGCTTTCGCTGCTGCCCGCACCAGATCGAAGGGCCTGGAACGTCTCGAAGAGAAGCACAACCTGGCCGTTGCCGTGGGCGAATTGCGCACTGAACAGAACGCGCTCGATGAAATCGCCTCCGGCGCGAGGGCACGAAGCAGAGAAGGAGCGTCCTAATGGCGATGATTGAGGCTGTATCTCGAATCGCGGAGATCGAGAATCGTGTGCTCGAGCTGACCGGCCGATCGATATCGGCTGACCGGGCCGTCAACGCCGCATCCTTCGATGCCGCGTTGGGCGCCGCGGGCGGAACGAAGCGAACGACCGGTGCCGGCACGAACCCCACCGCGACGGGCACCGGAACGGGGGTCAGCGGCGATGCGATCGTCGAGGCGGCCAAGAAGTACCTCGGTGTTCCGTATGTCTTCGGAGGCGAGGACGCCTCTGGAATGGATTGCTCCGGCCTCGTGCAGCGCGTGCTCGCCGACCTCGGCATCGATGCCCCCCGTGTCGTGAGCACCCAGCAGTCGATGGGCACGGAGGTCGGCTCGCTCGCCGACGCGCAGCCCGGTGACCTGATCGTCACTCACAACGCCGACCACATCGTGATCTATGCCGGCAACGGAATGATTATTCACGCCCCCTACGAGGGCCGCACGGTGTCACTGCAGAAGAACTACCTGACCGACGCTGACATTCAGACGATTCGACGAGTGGCCGCTCCCGCCGCCCCCGCGGCTGCGCCGAGCACAGCCTCGGCCGGCAGCCGGTCGATCGCAGGGAGCGACTCCCGGTCTTCTCTCTCACCGGAGACGATGAACAGCCTGATCACCTCGATGGGCGGCACGGCCAGCGCCTCGCCTTCCATCGCCGACCTCATCGCAGCCGCACAGATGTCGATGTTCGCGGGGAGCAAGGCATGACAATGACGCTTCCAACGACGCTTGCCCCTGCGCCCTCTCCGGCTGGTCGCACCAGCTCGTCGGCGTCGTCGGGGTCAGCCGCCGGTGCCGACGGCTTCGCTGCAGCGCTTCGCGACACCGCGATCAACGATTCACTCGGTGGTGCGCCGGAGCCCACGCAGGCGCAGGATCCCACAGCCCGCGACGGCGACGACAGTGCGCAGGGCGGCGGCACGGCAGACGACACAACGCAGGGTGGCGACCTGCCGCTTCAGGGAGCGTCGGCCGTCTCCGGCTCGGTCGTTTCCGCGCTGCTCGAGGGCATTCTCGGGGGCGGGTCGTTGACGGGTGATCCCGCTCCGGCCTCCACCGCAGTTTCGGGTGCCGCCGCGCCCACGAGTTCTGCCGCACAGGCACTCGCCGATGTGGCTGCCGGCGGACCAACCGGTGTGGGGGCGGGTACCGCGGCCCTGGCGACAACCCCAGCGGGCGCAGTTGAGGCAGGCCTGGCCCAGGCGGTCAGCGCGGATGCCGGTGCCGCCGGCGTTCGGACGGCACCGAAAGCGCAGGCTGCAGCTTCTGCTTCCGCCTCTGCCGCGAACTCACTCCTGACCATCGGATCCTCGGACGGTACGGGCGAAGCGCCGGCCGATCTGACCGGGTCAACCACCATCGCGTCGCCCGCCCCTGTCGGCGGTACAGTCGGCACTCCGTCTGCGACAGCACCGGTCGGTCAGGCTCCTGCGGGCGGCTCAGACACGACGACGGCGCCGGGGACGAACCCCGACTCTTCCGGTGCAGGCGCCGGTGCGGGAACCCCTGACGGGGCGGTCGTCGCACCCCGGGTCGAATCGACACCACCGACATCTGCAGATTCGACGGTGCAGCCCATCGCGGCGCCGACGGGAAGCGCTCCGACCGCCTCGGCGCCCGCAGTCTCCGCGGTGCCTGTCGCGGCTCACGCCGCTCCGGTTCCGCTGACCGAACAGGTGGCCAAACCGTTGCTCGCCCTGGTCGGTGCCGCCGACGGCGAGCACACGCTCACGATCACCGTGACGCCCGACAATCTAGGGCCGGTCACGGTGCGGGCGCATGTTGCCGGCGAACATATCCGAATCGAGCTGTTCGCGCCGAGCGCCGAAAGTCGCGACGCGCTGAAACAGATCCTCACGGATCTGAGACGGGACCTGGCATCGAACGGGTTCGGCGCGCAGCTCGACCTGTCGGGTAAGAACCAGCCGGACTCCGGCAGTGATAGGGGGACGGGGCGCCAGTTGCCTAACGAACCAGCGTCGCGCGGCCGACAGTTTGAGGCGGAGCAACACGCGCGCCGACCGGTCGGCGGCCCCACATCGATGCTCGATGTCCTCGCCTAACCGATACCCGCCGCGCACGAGCGTGCACAACGCAGAGGAAACCAGATGCCTGTAGAAGCAATCGACAACACCCAACGCTCGAGCATGTACGCCGGAAACATGCCGGCCGCGCCGAAGCAGACCCTCGATGGCGATGTCTTCATGCAGCTGCTCGTCACCCAGCTGCGCAACCAGGACCCGAGTTCGCCGATGGACACCAACGCCATGATCGCCCAGACCACCCAGCTGGCGATGATGGAGCAGATGACGTTGATGACCAAGACCACCGATGAGAATTTCGGGTTGCAGATGCGCACGGCCGCCGCGAATCTGATCGGCAAAGAGGTGAGCTACACGGATGCCGACGGCAAGACGATCACCGGCACGGCCACCGCGGTCTCCTACCTCGGCAGCGTTCCGAAGGTCACAGTCGGTGGAGTCGACGTGGCGCTCGACAAGATTTCCGGCATCACCACTCCGACCCCCACGCCTCCTCCGACCCCTCAACCGACGCAAGTCGAAACCGAAAGGTAATCATGCTTCGTTCGCTCTACTCCGGCATTTCCGGACTTCGCTCGCACCAGACCATGCTCGACGTCACCGGCAACAACATCGCCAACGTCAACACTGTCGGCTTCAAGTCATCGGCCGTGCAGTTTCAGGACACCCTCTCGCAGGTCGTGAAGAACGGCACCGGCGCACAGGTTGAGGCCGGTGGCACCAACCCCGCCCAGGTCGGACTCGGTGTGCAGGTTGCCGCGATCTCGACCAACTTCGCGCAGGGTTCTGCGCAGGCGACCGGCAAGGGCACCGACCTGATGATCTCGGGCGACGGCTTCTTCCTTGTTCAATCGGGCACCGAAACGCTGTATACCCGCAACGGCGCCTTCGATTTCGACAAGCTGGGCCGTCTCGTCACCGCCGATGGGTCGTTCGTGCAGGGTCGCACGGCGGATGCCAATGGCAAGATCCCGGTCGGTGGTGCCGTCGGTAACATCAGCCTTCCGTTGCAGACCACGATCCCCGGCAAGGCGACGACCACGGCAGAACTGGGTGGAAACCTTCCGGCCGAGGTTGCCGCCGGAACCGTCTTGAGCCGTGAGATCACGGTTTACGACGCCGTCGGAAACGAAACGAAGCTGGATGTGACGTTCACCAAGACCGCCGCTGGCTGGGATGTCAGCGATGGCACGGCCGCCGGCGCTAAGACACCGATCACGTTCGATGCCGCCGGTAACCTCAGTGCGCCGGTCGGCGGTCTCATCACCCTCGGCGGAGTCCAATTGGACCTCACGAAGGTCACCGGTTTTGCGAAACTGACCACGATCGCGGTCAATAGCCAAGACGGCAAGAAGCCCGGCACGCTGACCGCATACACGATCTCCGGCGACGGAACCGTGCTCGGTACGTTCAGCAACGGCGAAACCCGTTCCATCGCACAGATCGCGATGGCCACCTTCGCGAACCCCGGCGGACTGGAGAAAGCCGGCGGCTCGACGTACCGCACCAGCGCGAACTCGGGCGATGCGGTGCTCGGCGCCGCCGGCGGCCCCGGCTTCGGCAAGCTGGCCAGCGGCTACCTCGAGATGTCGAACGTCGACCTCTCGCAGGAGTTCACGAACCTGATCGTCGCCCAGCGTGGGTTCCAGGCCAATGCCCGCATCATCACCACGTCCGACGAGGTGCTGCAGGAGCTGACGAACCTCAAGCGCTAAGCGGGGGAGTCCTTCCGAACAGCTGTGGCCCCGGCGATTCGCCGGGGCCACAGCTGTTCCCGACGTTTCTCAGGCGGCAGGCGAATCCGAGTCGGTGCCCGAGGCGGGGTAACGCTGGAGGAACAAAGCGAGGCTGAGCGCCAGCGCCTGAATCTCGCTCGGATGAACGCTCTCGTTGGGCGCATGAATAAGTGCGAGGGGTTCCTCGACCCCGAGCAGCACGATCTCCGCGTCGGGGTAGGTGTCGGCGAACACCGTGCAGAGCGGGATCGATCCGCCCTGACCCAGAGTCGTCATCGGTCGTCCGTAGGCCTCGCGCATCGCGTCGGCCAGTGCGTGATAGGCCGGCCCTCCGGTCGGCGCCTCGAACGGTGAGCCGGTGCCCTCAGTCTCGACCGTGACGCGCGCGCCCCACGGCGCCGCCGCATGCAGATGATCGGTCAACGCCGATTCGGCGTCGGCGATGGCGATACCGGGCGGGATCCTCAAGTTCAGGCGTGCGGCGGCACGGTGCACGATCGCGGCCGTCGAACCCACCACCGACGGGCAATCGATACCGAGGATGGTAATGGCCGGCCTGGCCCAGAGCATGTCGGCAACCGCGCCGTCGCCGAGCAACTCGACCCCGTCGAAGACCCCCGCGTCCGCCCGGAATTGCTCGGCCGGATACGGTTCGCCGGTCCATGTCTCGGTGTTGTCCAAACCTGCGATCGTTGTGTTTCCCCGGCTGTCGCGCAGGGTCGCGAGCATGGTAACCAACGCGGCGAGGGCATCTGGTGCGGCGCCACCGAACATGCCGGAATGCAGTTCGGACGCCATCGTTTCGACGGTCACCACCACGTTAACCAGGCCGCGCAGCGTGACGGTCGCGGCAGGATGTCCGACCGCGGCGTTTCCGGTGTCGCAGACCAGGATGGTGTCGGCCCGCAACAGCTCGGAGTGCTGCTCCACGAACGCCTCCAGCCCCCCGGTGCCCTGTTCCTCCGACCCTTCGACGACGAGCTTGAGGTTCACCGGCAGAGCCTCGTCACCGAGCACCCGCAGCGCGAGCAGGTGCGCGAGGATGTTTCCCTTGCAGTCCGCTGCGCCCCGTCCGTACCAGCGACCGTCCACCTCGGTCAGCGTGAAGGGCGGCGTGCGCCACGCCGAGTCGTCGAGGGGCGGCTGCACGTCGTAATGCGCATAGAGCAGAACGGTGGGGGCCTTCGGGTCGGGGCCGGGCCGAGATGCGACCACGGCACTGCTTCCGTCCGGTGTCGGCTCGAGGTGAGCGTCGGCGAAACCGAGAGCGGTGAACTTGTCAATGACCCACTGCGCCGCTCGTGTGCACTCTTCCGGCGGAAACTGGCGCGGGTCGGCAACCGACCTGATGGCAACGAACTCGGCGAGTTCATCCTTCGCGGCCGGAAGCAACTCGGCGATTCGGGAGCGCAAGTCCACGAGCTACTGATCCCCGGTATCGGTGGTCGTCAGGCTATCGACGAATTCCTGGAAACCAGCGAGCTCCTCCGGGCAGTACACCTCGATGACCATCAGCTGCCCCTGCACCGCGAGGCTCTCGGCGATCACAGGGCGGGTTCCTGGCCCCCCTGACCCGTTGGTGAGCTGGCCGAGGGCCAACGCCTGGCTCAACGAGCTGTTCGGGTCGGCACACATCGCGCCGCCATCGTCGCCGAAAACCCGGATGATCTGGTCTCGCGACGGAGCCGTTGCACCGGTCGCCTCGATGTTTGCGATTAACTGGTCGGCCTTCTCTGCGGCCCGTGCCGTCTCATTCGCCGCACGGAAGGTGAACAGTCCGATCGTCGCGAGAACGATGAGCAGGACCGCGGAGATGATGTAGGTGATCGATCGCCCCCGTTTGGTTGACGACTCCTGCACGGTGCTCATGGCTGGGTCACCTCCGGCTGGGTGGGCTGCTCCGGCTGGTCGGGCTGATCTGGCTGCTCGGGTTGCTCTGGCTGCTTCCAGGAGGGCTTGCGAAGCCGGTAGAAGATAAATGGCACGAGGAGGCCGAGCCCGAGAGCCCCGCCCGCCACGATGATGAAGTAGACGATGGGATTTTGGCCACCGAACTGCGACGGCGGAATGAATCCGACGAGGATGGCGGCCAGGGAAGCGGCGAAACCCACACCGGCCAGACCGATGAGCATCGGTGCCCGGTAGCCGCGCGGGTGGTCAGGGTCGTTTCGGCGCAACCGGATCGCAGCCACGAACATCAGCAGGTACATGATCAGGTAGACCTGTGTGGTGATCACGGAGAAAATCCAATACGCGCTCGAGACATCCGGGATCAAGGCGTATCCGAGTGCAATCACCGTCGTGACAAGGCCCTGGATCACGAGAAGGTTCTGTTGCACCCCGTTCTTGTTGAGCTTCTGCAGGAACGGGGGCAGGTAGCCTTCCTCACGCGAGATGAGGAGCAGACCCTTAGAGGGGCCGGCCAGCCAGGTCAGCATGCCGCCGAGTGAGGCAGCGACGAGCATGATCCCGATGATCGGCGTCAGAGCCTGCAGGTTGAATTGCGCGAGCACCTCATCGAACGCCTGCATGACCCCGGCGGTCAAGGACAGCTCCTCGGCGGGGACGATCCACGAGATGGCCAGTGCCGGAAGGATGAAGATGAGCAGCACGAGCCCCATCGCCAGGAACATCGACTTGGGGTATTCCTTTGCCGGGTTCTTCAGCGAGGACACGTGCACCGCGTTCATTTCCATGCCGCTGTAGGACAGGAAGTTGTTCACGATCAGCACGAGGCTCGCCAGTCCCGCCCACTGGGGGATCAGGTTCGAGGCGGTCATCGGCGCGGCCGACGGGTTTCCCTGTGCCAGGAACACCGATCCGAGGAAGACGAGCAAGGCGCCCGGGATCAGCGTCCCGATGATGAGGCCGCCGCTGGCCAGGCCGGCCACGCCCTTCGTGCCCCGCGACGAGACGTAGACGCCGGACCAGTAGAACACCACGATCACGAGAGCGGTCCAGACGCCGCTGCTGGCCAGCGCCGGGTTGAAGACATAGGCCAGGGTGCTCGCCACGAACCCCAGAAGTGTGGGGTAGTAGAAGATCGTCATCGCGAACTGGCACCACACCGCCAGAAAGCCCATCGGCTTGGAGATGCCGGCCGCCACCCACTTGTACACCCCACCCTCCCAGCCGGAGGCCAACTCTGCCGCGACAAGTGAGGTCGGGAGGAGGAAGATGATCGCCGGAACGAGATAGAGGAAGATCGCGGCCAGTCCATAGACAGCCATCGTCGGGGCGGGCCGCAGGCTCGCCACCGAGCTGGTGGTCATCAGGGCCAGGGCCACCCAGGAGATCAGAACGGCGGGGGGAGCTTTCGGCTTGGCCAGAGCCCGATCGATGCCGCTCACGGCAGCCACACCTTGCAGTGTGTGTTGAGCGCCGACATCATCGCATCTCGAACGCGATACTGCCTGGCCTGAGACTCGACGATGTGTATCACGTTGACCGCCTCCAACCGCATCACTGCACTTGATACAAGGATTATGCATCGAAGCAGTCGCCGCGGATACCTCATCGGGAGGCCGGGCTCTCGCGCTCGCGATGGGTTCGGGTGCGCTTCCAGAAAAGGTCGGCACCCAGCGCCAGCAGAAGGATTACGAGCAAGGTGACGGTGGTTTTGGGCTCGTTCACGAGCGTGGTGGTGCAGAACACGACGAACGTGCCGAGCGTCGCCCCGAGGGCGATGATGAGCACAAAAAGGTTCGCCCCCGTCTCTCGATGCACTCTGAAATGCGCGGTCGTCACGGCGGAGAAAATGAGCAGAGCGACCGCGCTTCCGAGCGACGCAATACTGTTCAGGTCGAGCGCGAGCACCATCACCACCGTGAGTCCGGCCATCACCAGCAGGCCGACCGGCGCCTTCCACCGGCCGACGGATGTGCCGAACACCGGCGGGAACTGACCGACCTGGGCGAGGTGCTGGGTCATCCCCGTTGACGGGTAGAGGCTGGCGTTGACGGCGCCAGCCGTGGAGAACAATGCGGTGATCACCATCAGCACATAGCCGAGCTGGCCCAGCGTTGGCTTGGCCGCCTCGGCCAGTGCCGTGGCGCCATAGGCGACGACCTGGTCGGCGGTGAGTGTTCCGAACACGCCCAACGACACCGCGACGTACACCGTTGTCGCGATCAACAATGCCAGGTACATGGCGCGCGGCAACTGTCGTGCCGGATCAGGGAGATCCTTCGCCGTGAAAGTGATGACACCGAAGCCGAGAAAGGCGAAGAACGTCAACGCCACGCTCGCGATGATCTCGCGGATGCCGGGGTAGCCGGCCGGGTCAAGGAGAGTGGGGTCCCAATTCGCGATGGTGACGATCGCGAAGACGCCGAGGATGGCGAGAACCACCTTCACAATCGCCGACTGTACCCGGGCGACCGCCGTCGAACCAACCACGTTGAGCACGGTCATGACGACGACGAGCGCGACCGCGAACAGAGTGGCCACAGTCGGGTTGTCGTCGGCGACGACGGCGCTGGCGTAACCGCCGAATGACGATGCCACCATCGCCGCAACGATTGCCCCTGTCACGTAGAACAGCCAGGAGACGATTCCCGTGATGTGCCCCTCACCGAACCCGCGGGCGAGATACGCGAGCATGCCGCCGCCGGAGGGATACGTGGCACCGAGCTTTGCGAATGAGTAGCCCTGCAAGGCGGCGATGGCGCCGGCGATGAGGAACGACAGCCAGACGGCCGAGCCGGCGACGGCACCGGCCGCTCCGAGCAAGGCAAAGATTCCCGCCCCGACCATCGAGCCCACGCCGATGAACGTTGACTGAAGCACAGTCATCCGCTTCGGAACCGCGGTCGACATTGCAACCTCCCTACGGTCAGTGCGCCCGCGCACTCGGACTTGCGGTGAGAGTATCACCGGCCGAGCGACGGGCCGATGGGGGCTTCACGAGGGGCGACCCAGCGGATGTCGGCATTCTCGCCGCTCACACCTGACGAATCGGGCCGAGCAGCCGACAGTGAATCCGAAGTCATCACATCGCTAGCTAACTCGAGGACAGAATGATCGTAGTCACCCGGCTGAACAACAGTCACTTCGCGGTCAATCCTGACCTCATCGAGCGGATTCACGAGAATCCCGATACGACGCTCGTGCTCGTCGACGGGTCGACCTACATCGTGACTGAATCTATGTCAGAGGTCATCGACAAGATTGCCCGCTACCGGGCCAGAGTGATCGCCCTCGCCAGCCAGGCCCCTGAACCGTCGAACACGGGCATCCGTCATCTCGAGGCGGTTCCCGCCGACGAGCCCAGGGAACCGAGGAGAAGCTAATGGATCCCGCAACAATTATCGGCCTCCTTGTGGCCTTCGGCTCTCTCTACGCCATGATCACCATTGAGGGAGCGCACGTCTCGTCGCTGCTTCTTCCCGCACCGATGGTGCTCGTCTTCGGCGCCACAATCGCCGTCGGTCTGGCCGGTTCAACCTTTGCGGACACCATGGCAGCGTTGAAGGCGCTGCCGCACGCCTTTCGAGGCAAAGTGGAGAAGCCCAAGCAGGTCATCGACCAGATGGTCGGCCTTGCCGACACCGCGCGCAAAAACGGTCTGCTTGCCCTGGAACAAGAGGCGGCAGGCGTCAAAGATCCGTTCCTCCGGAATGCCCTTCAGAACATCGCGGACGGAACCGACGGCGAAGAGCTGCGGCTCCTGCTCGAAGACGAAGTGATCACCACTTCTAAGTCGAATCGCCAGTCGGCCAAGTTCTTCAAGGCTCTCGGCGGATACGCTCCCACCGTCGGCATCATCGGTACCGTTGTGTCACTGACCCACGTTCTGGAAAACCTCGACAAGCCGGCCACCCTCGGCCCGTCGATCGCAGCGGCATTCGTCGCGACGCTGTGGGGTCTGCTCTCGGCCAACTTCATCTGGCTCCCGATCGGGGACCGGCTCGGACGGCTCGCCGAGCTCGAGACCGAACGCATGACATTGATCATGGAAGGCGTGCTCGCAATTCAATCGGGCAGCCAGCCCCGACTGCTCGGCGAACGTCTGGCCGCGATGGTGCCGAAGCCGGCCTCCAAATCGAAGCAGAAGGCCGCGAAAGTTGACATGCCCCGTAGCGAGGCAGCGTGAGTTCCTCCCGTCGCCGTCGCCGCGATACCGGGCACGAAGAAGTTCACAATGATGAGCGCTGGATGGCGTCTTACATGGACATGGTGACCGTACTTCTGTGCATGTTCATCGTCTTGTATGCGATCTCCACCGTGGATTCTGAGAAGTTCGACAAGCTTCAGGCCTCGCTGGCAACAGGATTCGGCACGGAGGCCGGCGAGACAGTCGACACCGCTTCCGGCGTTGTCGTGAAACCCGAGGACATCGGGAAACAGGGCGACCTGTACAAAGCGGCGATTCAAAACAACAATGTCGACCTGGCCAAGAAAGAGATCACCGATCTCAAAGCGATTCGCGACAGCATGTACAACGGCTTGCAGGCCCAGGGTCTGGCCGATGCCGTGCAATTCCAGATCACCGAGCGCGGATTGACGGTCGGACTCATCGGTGCTGAGACCTTCTTCTCGGGTAACAGCGTGGAGATGACCGACAAGGCGCTCGCGATTCTCGGCACCATCGCCCCGGTTCTGGCGGGAATCCCGAACGAAGTCTCGGTCGAAGGCCACGCCGACCCGGTCGGCAGTTCCGGCGTGTACCCCACCGACTGGGAACTCTCCAGCGGACGTGCCACTCAGGTGGTGCGCTACTTCGTCGAGCGGGGCGGGGTCGCCCAGGGTCGGGCAGCAGCCGTCGGGTTCGGCTCGGCTCGCCCGAGCGCCGAGGGAGAAAGCTCACACAATCGCCGCGTCGATGTGGTCGTGCTATCCAAACAACCCGACGCCGTGCGCGCACTGATTCCTGGTCTGCTCGCTGCGGAAGACTCTGCGGCGATCGGAGCGGCGGCGGGCGCCGGAGTTGCTGCTGCTGCGCCCACGAAATAGCGTCGGCGAAGCGAGCCAAAAACGATTGGGCAATCGGTCAGCGATTTTCTAACCGAATTCCGATCCGTGCCGATTGTGAACGCTGATGACCACCCGGAGCGAAGTGAAGACACCAATGCCGTCGACGGCTAAGGCCGCGGAGGTCTATGACTTCCGGCGTCCGACCACGCTCGCCAGAGAGCACTCCCGGGTTCTCGAACTCGCGCTGGAGACTTTTGCCCGTCAGTGGGGAACCCAGCTCACTGCCAAGGTGCGCGTGCGATCGCAGGTCACGTTCGAGTACGTGCTCATGCACACCTATGACGAGTACGCCGCGTCGCTTCCGGCGACCACCGCGATGGTGCTGCTGGCCGTTGACGGCCACGAGTCGAAAGCAGTGCTTCAGCTTCCCACCACGGCGGCGCTGTCCTGGTTCAGTCACATGTTGGGCGGCACCGGCGCGCACGACGAGTCAGAACGTAAGTTCACCCAGATCGAGCAGTCGCTGCTGCGGAAGCTCATGGCCGACGCCATCGACGATCTGCGCTACTCATTCGGCCCGCTGCTCGCCAATGACATCGTCGTTGACAGCATCCACCACAACTCCCAGTTCGCTCAGGCTGCGGCGACATCCGAACTGATGATCGTTGCCAGCTTTACCGTGCAGGTCGGGGAACGCGCGGCGAAGACGACGCTCGCCATTCCCGCCGATATTCTGCTGGGGCAGCTGGGCGCGGCGAACCCGGTCGTTGCCCTCGTCGATGCGTCGGAACTGCTGCTCGCCCAGGTCTCTCACGTTCCCGTCGAGGTATCGCTGCAGTTTCCGGAAAAGAGCATTCGCCCGGCAGACATCCTGGCCCTCGCGGTCGGCGATCTGATCAGTCTCGGTCATGCCAGCCACAAGCCGCTCGACATCGCCGTCGACGGACACTCACTCGCGCGGGCCGCTGTCGGAGCCACGGGCACCCGACTCGCATGCGTCATCACTGATATCCAGGAGAAGAACTAATTATGCCGAGCACCACCCTGCATGCCGACGCCGCCGCCGCGCTGGCCGCACTCATCCCGAACGGCGCCGAGTTGCGTGCAGCGCCGCGGAAGACGAACATTCGCTTCGGTTCCGAGGTCTCCGGGGCCGTGCAGGCGACCGTTGTCGGCTCGCTGTCGGCAGACCTGGCCGTGGCATTGGTCGACATTGAGCCGCTTGGCCTGGCGACAAGCGAGGGGGCGACAAGTGTCGCCATCAGCGACATCCTGCGCCCGTCACTCGAGGCGGCTGCAGCGACACTCGGGCACGGCGTGCTCGGTGCCGCCCGCGTCGACGACGCCGCAGACCTGTTCAATGACACCGACACGACCGTCTTCACCCTGCAGGACGGCGACGAAACCGTCGGTTGGTTCGCAATCCGCGTGCGCGAGAACCTGACGGCCAGCCGGGTCGTGTCGACCGAGCCCATCTCGGGAAAGCTCGGACGCATCAACAACGTTGAGATGACCTTGACGGTCGAAATCGGGCGCACCCGGATGTCGGTACGCGATGTGCTCGCTCTCGAGCCCGGTGCCGTCGTCGAACTCGACCGGTCTGCGGGAGCACCGGCAGACATCCTGCTGAACGGCCGACTGATCGCCCACGGCGAGGTTGTCGTCGTCGACCAGGACTACGCCGTGCGCGTGACGAAGATCATGGACGTACCGGACAGCCTCAGTTAGTGGACACCGTCTTCCTGGCGCTGCGGGTCATCGTCTCGCTCGCCGCTGTTCTCGGCGTCATCTGGTACGCGCACAAACGGTTGACGAAATCGTCGCGCGCCGCACAGGTGGCCAACCCGATCAGAGTCGTCTCCCGGCAAGGTCTGTCGCCGAAAAGCTCAGTCGTGATCATCGAGGCTGAGGGCAAGCGGTTCGTGCTCGGCGTCACCGAGCAAAGCGTCAACGTGCTCTACGAACGTGACAGCGACCCGATGGTCACCCTGCAGCCTGCCGAGAACTTCGCGCTGGCTCTGGCTTCGGCCAGCGACAAAGAACCACTGGGCGCAGCACCACTGGGCGCAGCACCGCTCGACGCCGCACCACTGGATTCCCCTCCATCGGGCGCTGACCTGCTCGGTGCTGACGGGCAACCCGGCCGTCGCCGCGACCTTATTCGTACACCCGCAACGCAAGGAATGCTCCGCGGGTCAATTCTTTCGGCAGAGACATGGAAGCTCTCCTTCGCCGCCCTGAGGCAAGGACTGAAATAGTGCCATTCACCAGGGCGCTGGCGCCCAGGTCGAACACTGTGCTTCGGACAGACACCATGCTGCCTGCCGACCGTGCGCTGCGGAGTGACCGCGTGCTGCGCTGGGCAATGTATGCGGCGATTGTGCTGATTGCCGTCTCAGCGATCGTCATGCTGAATGCGGGGCCGAGCTTTGCTGCCCCTGGCGATCCGGGCGAGCCGATCGGTCCGACCACGCCCGGCGGTGCCGGAGGCGTTTCGCTCGAGATCAACGGGCCGGACGGCACTCCATCGTCGGCGATCGTGACCTTGATCGGGATCACGCTGCTCTCCGTCGCGCCGGCATTGCTGCTGATGATGACATCCTTCACCAAGGTCTTCGTGGTCTTGGCGATGGCACGAAACGCCCTGGCCCTGCCGTCGATCCCCCCGAACCAGGTTCTCGCCGGACTGGCGATGTTTCTCACGCTGTTCATCATGTGGCCGGTCCTGACCGAGGTGAACACCCTGGGGGTTCAGCCGTATCTCGCCGGCACCTTGGATTTCGCCGACGCCATCGCCGCCGGTTCAGCACCGCTCCGCGAGTGGATGCTGCACTTCACCCGTGAGGAAGACCTGGCGCTGATGTTGCGCGCAGCCGGTGCGGAGAACCCGGACAGCGTCGCGAATGTCGACCTGATCACCTTGGTGCCCGCCTTCATGATCTCGGAGCTCCGCGCCGCGTTCATCATCGGGTTCGTGATCTTCATCCCGTTCCTCGTCATCGACCTCGTCGTCTCCGCGGCGCTGATGTCGATGGGCATGATGATGCTCCCGCCCGTGATGATCTCATTGCCGTTCAAGATCTTGCTGTTCATCCTGGTCGACGGCTGGGCGCTCATCCTCACGTCGTTGATTGAGAGCTATCAATAATGGACAGCAGCGCCGTTCTCGACATCGGCTTGCAGGCACTCATCGTTGCCGGCAAGCTGGCCGCTCCGATGCTCATCACCGCACTCGTGGTGGGCTTCGCAATCTCGCTCTTCCAGTCGATCACCCAGATTCAGGAGGTGACGCTCTCCTTCGTGCCGAAGGCGATCGCCGTTTCCATTGCCCTGGTCATCACCGGGCACTGGATGATCGCCGAAATCGTGTCGTTCACCCACGCCATGTTCGACAAGATCCCCGCCTTGCTTGGTGGCTGATGCATGAACATCCCCCTCGACCTGTCGTGGATCGAAGCCGTCATGCTCGCTAGTGTGCGCATGACCGCATTCATCGTGATTGCGCCACCGTTCTCGTACCGGGCGATCCCCGCGCGCATCAAAGCGATGCTCGGCCTCGGCCTCGGCGTTGCCGTGGCGCCGCGGGTGGTCCCCGGCTACCAGTCGCTCGACACCGCCGGATTCTTCGGCGCGCTTGTGCTCGAACTTCTGGTCGGGGCGACACTCGGTTTCTTGGTCTTTCTCGTCTTCAGCGCCGTGCAGTCCGCCGGAAACCTGATCGACATGTTCGGCGGCTTTCAAATGGCGCAGGGTTTCGATCCGGGCAGCCAGATCAACGGCGCTCAATTCAGCCGTCTCTTTCACATGATCGCCCTCGCCCTGTTGTTCACCTCGGGCGGCTACCAGCTCATCATCGGTGGACTTGTGCGCAGCTACGACGCGCTTCCGCTCGGTGGGGGCATGAACCTCGCCGACCCGGCTCAACTGATGGTGACCGGCCTCTCTCAAATGTTCCTCTCAGCGGTGCAGATTGCCGGCCCGCTCATTGTTGTTCTGTTTCTCGCCGACGCGGGTCTCGGATTGCTGACCCGGGTTGCTCCGGCCCTGAACGCCTTCGCCATGGGCTTCCCGCTCAAGGTGCTGTTGACCCTTTCCCTGGGCGGCCTCGTTATTGCCGCCCTCCCCGACGTCGTCGGTTCGCTCACCGACGATGCCCTACGCATGATGTCGGGGGTGAAATAGTGTCTGACGCTTCGGAAAGAACAGAGGACGCCACTGAGAAGCGGATGAAGGAAGTCCGCGAGAAGGGCAAACTTCAGAAGTCTCAGGACGTGACGGCATGGCTCGGTGTCGGTGCCGCGGTGATCATGCTGCCCGCCACCATTGCCGCGGGAGCGACAGCAGCCACCCACCAAATGTTCACCGTCGGCGCCGTGGCCAAGGAGCCGGAGATCGCCGGTGTGCTCACCGCTTTGAACGACGGGCTGTCGTCGATCATGCCCACCATTGCCCTGATGCTCGCCGCGGTCGTGGTGGCGGTTCTCGTGGGATCCGTCGCCCAGGGCGGCGTGCACGTGAAGAAGTTCACGGGCAAGTACGAACAGTTCGATGTGGTGAAGGGCATCGCCCGGGTTTTTGGCACCCAGGCACTGTGGCAGGGACTGAAAACCCTGCTGAAGACCGCCGTGGTCGGCCTCGTTCTGTACGCCGTCATCCAGGGGCTGATGCCCGTCTTGATGACGTCGGGTGGGTTGAGCGTTCAAGCCATCGTCGCCGCAGCGTCCGCGGGCGCCTCCTCCCTGATGATCTCGGCTGTGGCCGCCGGGCTCCTGCTTGCCGCAGCCGACGTCTTCGTCGTGATGAAGCGCAACCGCAAGCAGACCCGGATGACGAAGAAGGAGGTCAAAGACGAGAACAAGAACTCCGACGGCGACCCCTTGGTGAAGTCGCAGCGGCGTTCGCGTCAGCTCGAGATGAGCCGCAACCGGATGATCGCATCCGTCGCCACCGCCGATGTGGTGATCGTGAACCCCACCCACGTCGCCGTGGCTCTCAAATACGAGCCCGGCAAGTCGGCGCCGCGCCTGGTGGCCAAAGGTTCAGGGCACAATGCCACCCGCATCCGTGAAGAAGCGGCGGCCGAGAACGTGCCCATGGTTTCCGACATCCCGCTCGCCCGGGCGCTCCACGCCGCCTGCGAGGTCGGGCACGAGATACCCGTCGAGTTCTACAACGCTGTCGCTCGAGTTCTCACTTTCGTCGCAGCACTGAAACGTCGTGGCGCCGCTTCCGGCGTGCACAGCATGACTGTCCCCACCCTCAGTTCCGGAGGAAAATAGTGAACAACCGCAACCTGTCAAAGATCGCCGTTCCGATCGGTGTGGTCGGCATTCTGATGCTGCTCATTGTTCCGACACCGGCGCCGATTCTCGACGTGCTGATCATCGTGAACATCGTGCTCGCGCTGGTGATCCTGCTGACGACGATGTTCGTGAAGAAGCCGCTCGACTTCTCGGTCTTTCCTTCGCTGCTGCTCGTCGCGACACTCTTCCGGCTGGGCCTGAACGTCGCCTCGACCCGGCTCGTGCTCGGTGACGGCTATGCCGGCCAGGTGATTCAAGCATTCGGTCATGTCGCCGTCGGCGGCTCGATCATCATCGGGTCCGTCGTCTTCCTGATCCTCGTTGTGATCCAGTTCGTCGTCGTTACCAAGGGTGCCGAGCGAGTGGCCGAGGTCGGCGCGCGCTTCACCCTCGACGCGATGCCCGGCAAGCAGATGGCGATCGACGCCGACCTCAACGCCGGTCTGATCACCGACGTCGAGGCGCGCAAGCGTCGCGCCGACGTCTCGGCCGAGGCCGACTTCTACGGTGCCATGGACGGCGCCTCGAAGTTCGTCAAGGGTGACGCGATTGCCGGAATCATCATCATCATCATCAACGTGATCGGCGGTATCGCCATCGGCATGCTGCAGCGTGGCATGGAGATCGGCGATGCGGTGAACACCTACACGTTGCTGACCATCGGCGACGGCCTGGTCACCCAGATCCCCGCGTTGCTGATGGCCGTCTCGACCGGCATGATCGTCACCCGGTCGAACGCCGAGGAAGACATGGGTTCGACGGCGTCGAAACAGCTCGGCCAGTCGCGCACAGCGCTGCTGATCGCGGGCGGCGCGGCCATCGTGATGGGCTTCATCCCTGGCATGCCGATCATCCCGTTCATCCTGGTCGGCACCTTTCTGATCATCATGGCTCAGCGAATCAGGTCTGCTGAAGCCAAGGCCGGCCGGGATGCCGACGCCACCGCCCGGTTGGAGAGCGCGCCACGGCCCGAGACGACCGAGGACATCATCGACGGGATGCGGGTGCACGCGCTCGAAATTCTTCTCGCGCCCGACCTGGTCGATCTTGTGTCGGGGGCGAGTGACGACCTGCTGGCCCGGGTGAAGGCGCTGCGCAAGAAGATCGCGATGGATATGGGTTTCGTGGTGCCCCCGGTGCGCACCCGCGACAATCTGGAGCTTCCGCTCTCGACCTACTCTCTGCGCATCGCGGGGGTGGAGGTCGGTCGCGGAATCGCCCCGCCCGGCAAAATTCTCGCCCTCGGCGACTTTCTCGACGGTCTCCCGGGTGAGGTGACCGTTGAGCCGGTCTTCGGGCTGGCCGGCAAATGGGTGCCGAGTGAGATGCGTCACGCTGCCGAAATGACCGGAGCGATCGTCATTGACCGGGTGTCGGTCGTCGTCACCCACCTGTCTGCGGTCATCACTGACAACGCTGCGCGGTTGCTTTCGCGTGAGGATGTGCGGGTGCTCACCGACAGCGTCAAGGCGGTGAACCCGTCGGCCGTCGACGAACTGACACCGTCGCCCCTCAGCCTGTCCGAACTGCAGCGGGTGCTGCAGGGCTTGCTCACCGAAAAGGTGCCGATCAACGACCTGGCACGCATCTACGAAGCGCTGTCGTTGCGGGCCAAGGTGTCGGTGGACCCGGAGGGGCTGATCGAAGCCGCACGTCAGGCACTCGGCCCGGCACTTTCGGCGCAGTACCTCGACGACGGTGTGCTGCGTGTCATCATGATCGACCCGGTGCTTGAACAGTCGCTCGTCGAAGGGCTTCGGCCCACGGAGTTCGGCAGCCAGATTCTGATCGACGCGGACCGGATCGAGACGGTGGTCGGCTCACTCAAGGCGGCACTGGCCGCAATCGAGCCGCAAGGATTCTCGGCTGTTCTGGTCTGCGCCCCGACGCTGCGCCCGGCCTTGCGCCGGCTCGTCTCCGCCCAGGTGAACGGGATCCCGGTTCTCTCCTATCAGGAGGCGACAGTGTCCAATATCCAGATCGAAACTGTGGGGGTGGTGCGCCGTGACGACGCACTTACTGCTTAAAGGCGAGAGCCTGGAGGCCTTGAGGGCCCAGGTGATCGCCGAGCACGGATCTGCGGCCCGCATCATCAAAGCCGAGAGCGTGGTCCAAGGCGGAATCGGTGGGTTTCTGGCCAAGCGCTACTTCGAAGTGACCGTCGAAGTTCCGACGCCACAGGTCATCCGAGTACCGGGGGAGTCGGCCCAAGCCGCTTCGGGTGCGGCGACGCCCAACACTGTTCACGGAATGGTGCTGCCGAGTCGGTCGGGGATCGCCGCTCTCTTGGCGGACGCCGATGAGGCGGAAGACCGTCTGGCGGAGCCGATGACGCTCTCGACGAGTTCCGCACGATTCGACCAACTCTTCGACGAGCTGTCGGCGAGGGTCGCCCCCGGCGATGAGCCGGACCTGCCGGGGCAACAGCTCAGTCTGACCGCGCTCCCGTCGCCCGCTCTGCATCCCGAGACTTCGTCGTCGCCGGCGTCAGTTCAGTTTCCGCCGCCGGCCCTTCAATTCACACCGATTCCGGCACCGGATCAGGCCCAGACCCCTCCGCTCCCGTCGCGGGCGGCAGGCGATCTCGTGCTGCTCGTCGGCCTGCGCACCGACGCGCTGCGCGTCGCCCACTCACTCTCAGGCCGTTTCGGTCTCTCCGCCGTCTGCGTCGGCGGGACGATCACTCTGAAGAGCGCCTTGACGGTGTCTGACCCGAGGTCGGCAGCACACGCGCGTGCCGACGGAGTGCAGAACGGATGCAGCGTCTTCGTCGCCTACGGGGTCGAACCGGGCACAGACGTGGCAGCCGCAGTTCGCAGTATTGGGGCCGACCAGATCTGGGTGGTTGTCGATGCAGGGCGAAAGCATGAGGACACCCGTCTGTGGGTGCAGAACCTCGCGTCGATGGTGCATATCCATGCCGTCGCGGCCTTCGGACTGGCAACCACTCTGACGCCGGAGTCGGTGAAGGATCTGGGAGTCCCGGTGGGATGGGCAGACGGGCTTCTGCTCGGCGGTTAGTCGACCGAGTCCCGGGCCGCGAGATCGGTCGGTGGACGAAGCTGGCGTGGGGAATCCCGCCTGGCGTGGGAGTTTGCGCACGCCCAGCGGGATTGCGCACGCCCAGTTGCTTTCGTGCGGGCTCGACAGACACGACCGCCGAGACGGCGACGGTGCGCTAGCGGGTGACGAGCGACGCCAGAGGAGCCTTGAGCGGCCAAGTCGGATCGTCAAGAATCAGCTGCGCGGCGACACCGGTGTTCTGGTTCACCACGATCGGCGCCATCAGATTCACCGTTGACTCTTCGTCGCTCGGGTTCACCACCACAAAGACAGCCACGTCTTCGACGGCGGTGAGGTCGATTGACGCGCATTGCTCATCAGACAGCAGGGGCTGGTAATCAGTGAGATGAACCGCTGCATCGAGCAGAAAGAGTCGTGTGTCCGGAAAGCCGTCAGGACGCAGTGAGTAGAGACCGATGCTGCCTTCGACCGCATCCAGGGTGAAATCGCGAAGCGGTTCAAGCCCGAACGGCGGAGCGACGAACTTCAGAACGGTGGTCGCACCGGCATCAGCTGCGCTCAGTTCAGCCGTGCTCATCGGAGGAAGTCCATCAACGTCGGCTGCAGGGTGCGGGCGGTCACGGCCAAAGCCGACTGGTAGCTGACTTCCTGCATTTTCAGCTCCAGGATGATCTTGTTGATGTCGACATCCTCCAGGCCGGCGCGTGTCGCTTCGAGGTCGACTTTGCCGTCCAGGTTCGAGGACTTCGCATCGAGAATCGTTGCTTGGCGGGATCCGACAGTGGACGTAGCGGTCAAAACCGTGTCGAGACGAGTGTCGAGTGTCGCGATGCGGGCGCCGACGTTGACACCACTCCGCAGATCGCTGACGATCGCATCAATTTCGCCGAACATTGAAGCCGCTCCGGCTCCGGCTCCGGGTCCGAAGACCTGGGCTCCGTCGACATCGACCCGAACGGTCGATCCGTCGGAAATTCGTCGCTCGACGGTGCCTTGTCCGCCGGTATAGGCGTAGCCAGGCCCGGGCCCGAAGGCCTGGGCAGCATCCGACGTACCGGCGAAAACACTCCGACCGAGGTAGGTGGAATTCGCCTTGGCGAGCAGTTCATCCCTGATCGATTCGAGCTGCACGGCAATTGCTTCCTTGGCGAGCGGTGAGAGGGCGCCGTCGTTGGCTCCTTGCAGGGTCAAGTCTTTCGCCTTCTTCATCAGTTCGGTGACCGACGCGAGCGTAGAGTCCGCCGTGGTCAGCCATCCGTTGCCATCGTTGATGTTGCGCTCGTACTGCTTGTTCGAATTGATTGCCGCCCGCACGGCCAGTGCGTTTGCGGTTGCCGACGGATCGTCAGACGGGCGCGTGATCGCTTTGCGGCTGCCGGCCTGATCTTGCAGACGAGCAAGTTCCGATGACGAAGTTTGCAGGTTGCGCAGCGACGAATTCATCATCGTCTGCGTCGTGACTCGAGTGATCATCGGTTAGCGTCCTACCAGTCCAGTGCGGTTGATCAAGGTATCGAGCATTTCATCGACGGCTGTGAAGACTCGGGCCGAAGCCTGGTACGCGGTCTGGTTCATCACCAGATTGACGTTCTCTTCGTCAATATCCACCGACGCGTTCGAGAGCTGTGCAGACGACGCGGCGCTTGCTGCCAGGTCTGCCAGCTTCGATTGCTGCAAAGAGTTCTTCGTTGAGACGGCGACGGTGGTGACGAATGTCGACCAGATGGCGTCGGGGGAGCCGGAACCCAGTCGGAGCTGAGCGATCTTGTCGGCGTTTGACCCGTCGACTGACGGCCCGTTGACACCCGACAGCGCGATCTCATCGCCTTGTGTGGGAACAACCTTCAGGCCGAGCGCAGCCGACGTTCCCGGCGTGAAGGTGAAGAAGTTCAACCCCGTCACGCCGGCGGCGTTATACCCGGTGCTGTGAACGCTGTTGACCTGTGCAGCCAGTTTCGTCGCCAGGTTGTTGTACTCCGCAGCCGCCTCGGCCAGCGGTCCACCCTTGCCGCCGGCAACGGCGGGCGCGAGAACCGAGAGCGAACCGGCGAGTTCGCCGCTGCTGAGCGCTACCGGGCGCCCGGGGTGATCCGCCCATTCAAGCGTCACTCCGGTGCCCTCGATCGACGACGAGCCGCCGAACACGACCGCGTTGGCGGTGTCGCCTGACACGAGCACGTTGCCACCGATCACCACGTCGACGGTGCCGTCCGGGCGTTCGTTGACCGTTCCGCCCGCCAGGGAAGCGATCGCGGTGGTGTACTGGCTGCGCTGATCGAGAAGTTCATTCACGGAACCACCGCGGCTGAGCGTGTCACGAATGATCACATTCAGTTCTGCGACCTGGTTTGCAGCGAAGTTGAGCTCTTTGGTCTGGGCGTCGGCACTGCCGCGGACCGCGTTCCATTCGGTGGCCACCGCGTTGTAGCCGGCGGCGATCTGCGAGACGAGCACGTTGGCTTCTTCGATCACAACGGCACCGGCCGCCGCTTTGCTCGCATTGTTTGCGAGGTCCTGCCAGGACGACCAAAAGTCACCGAGCTGGGCGGAAATGCCGTTCGTGCCCGGTTCATTGAGCGACTTCTCGAGGTTGCTCAGCGAGTTGGCGCGAACGTTCGCGTAGCCGGAGGAGCCAAACGTCGTGCGCACGCGCGCATCGAGGAAGACATCCCCGATTCGATCGATACCCGTGACGGTGACGCCCTGGCCGGCCGCGGCCAGCCGGGTGGAGATGCGGCCGGTCGCCGCGAGGGGATTCATCGCATCCTGGGTGACGCGCTGGCGGGTGTAGCCGGCTGTCTTCGCGTTGGCGATGTTCTGTCCGGTGACTTCGATTCCGGTCCGGGATGCGACAAGGCCGGAATAGGCCGTGTTGAGGCCGCTGAAAGTGCTCACTAGATGTCCTTATCCACGAGGCGGGAAGATTCGGGGCGAGAAGATGCGTTCCCCCGGGCGTCGTACGTGTTGGCCGAGATGACGGTGCCCGCGAGTGTCTCCTGTGTGGAGCGTGAAGCCGCGCGCAGAAGCTGTTCGTTGGCGTCGCGCACATCACGGATCTGGTTGGTGAGATCGAGCAGGCCGTCAAGGTGTGACTCGAGAATCTCGGACCAGACACCGTCGGGGGCAACGGCAATCAGTTCACGCAGGGTGGCATCTTCAGCGGTGCCCCACTCCACAGCAACGGCGGCGACCTCGACCGATCGGGCAAGACCCAGGGTGCGAAGGCGGCCGGTGACCTGTTCGATTTCGTCAGATGCACGTTGAATCCAGCGGGTCTTTCCGCTGGTGAGCAGAAGTCGTTCGACCTCAAGCTTGAAGACCAGGAGCTCCAACAGCTCGCGTTCTTTCCACAGCACTGCGGAGAGTTCGTGAATGCTCAAGGGCACCTCCTCGGGGGTTGATCGGGGCCTCGGTGGTGGGGCAGTACCACGTCACTTGCTTCCCGTAACAGGCACTATCGGCCGGTGAATGGTCGATGTAAGCGGCAAATTCAGGATAATCGTGTCCCCCTAAGATAGGACGCTGTCTGCCCCGTAATGGGGGTCAAAATCTCAAGTTTTAAAAACCCTGGCTTGTAGGTTTGAGGAAGGCAGTACACAGCTTTTTTTCAGGTGCACGATGAGGGAGAAACCGAGCGTATCGGCTCGGTTCATACGGTCGTGCCCGCGAGCAAACAGGGGTCAAGGAATTGAATCAGGAACGTCGCAACAAGATGGTCGTGGACAACCTTCCGCTCGTCGGTTACCTCGTTTCTGAGGTCTGGGCGAAAGCCCGTCATCTCTCGAGGGATGACCTCGCCTCGGCAGGCGCGCTCGCTCTGATCACCTCGGCCGATGCATTCAACCCCGAACTCGGAATTCCGTTCGGCGCATTCGCCCGGCGCCGAATCATTGGGGCGTTCGCCGACGAGATGCGCTCGGCAGACTGGGCAACGCGATCGGCACGGCGCCGCATTAAAGAGACCCTTGCCGTTCAGGAAACACTCGCTGCCCACCTCGGACGCACCCCGAACGTCGACGAGATCGCTTCGGCACTGGGTGTAGACCGCAGCGTCGCGGCCGTCGGCTTGGCCGATGCCTCACGCACGCTGTCGGCTCTTGACGATGTCACCGCTGAGTTTCTCGTCGCTGATTCCGCGATGCCCGAAGACACACTTCTTGCTGCCGAGCGCCTCGCCTACCTCCGTGCCGCGGTCGATTCCCTTCCCGAAAAGATGCGTTTCATTGTCGAGCAGGTCTACTTCGGTGACCGCTCGGTCAAGGATGTCGCTGCCGAATTGGGCACGACGCACTCGGCGGTGTCCCAGCAACGCGCCGAGGCCATCCGACTGCTTCGTGACGGCCTCGCCACTCACTACGCAGACTCTGAAGCGGAAGAGAACAGCTACGTGCTGCAGTCACGGATCGCTCCAGCCAATCGCAGCGCCTACCTCGCTCGCTTGGCCGACCACGCGCTCTACGGAATCAACCGCATCGCCCAGGCGAGCCTCAGCGCTCCCGGTCAGGCCGTGTCCTGAGGTGCCCGCTCCAATTGAGCTCGAGACGGAGCGTTAGGCTGAACTCATGCTGGTTTTGACACGCAAACTGGGGGAGAAAATCCTCATCGGTGACGACATCGTCGTCACCGTGCTCGACGTGCGCGGCGACAGCATCCGGCTGGGGGTCGACGCTCCGCGTGGAGTGCGAATTCAGCGCGATGAGGTTGTGCGCGCCGTCGCCGAGGCGAACGTTGCCGCGAGCCACACCGACGACTCCGCCGAAGAACGCATTAAGGCAAGCCTGGGGGGCATTCTGGGCACTGCAACGCCGGCCGGTTCCGCGCCGACGAGCGCAACCGAAGCGACTGCGGATGACGCGACCGTCGAGGTCGCTGTTCCGGTCGCGGTTCGTCCGCGACCTCGTCCCTCGGCATCCGTGCCGTCGTTGGCAGTGGCTCAGGCGCCGACCGCGTAAGTGCCGCCTGCTCAGACGTCGAACGCTCAGACGTCGATCGCGTAGATGAACGACTCCTGCACCATGCCGAGCCAGTCGTAGAGATCGTTCAAGAACTCGGCCTCCTCACCATCGAGGTGGATCTCACCATCGGGTGACATCTTCAGCCGTTCGGCCAGCGTGAGACGCAGATCCGTCAAGGCACGCAGCCAGCTCAACACGGCCGGCCCCTCGATGACGACCAACTCGTGTGACTCGATGTTCTCGGTGCGGGTCGACTCGGTGTGGTCGGGCAGCAGATCGTCGACCCCCTGCACGTTCGCGAGCGTGTCACGCACCAGGGTGGCGTTCTCGATTTTCTGATCGAGCAACCCGCTTGCCGTGAAGCGGCGAAACTCCTCGGCCGCTTCAGGGTCGTCGCTGTACGCATCGGGCAGCATCCGCTGGATTGCCGGGTCGGAGTCCAGTGCGCCGTCGTCGTCGGCCCCCGAAAGAAGCTCGACCAGCTGGCTTGTTGCCAGGCGCAGCAGCTCCACCTCGACCGGCGCGAACCAGGCGGTGAGGCCACCGTCGGTGCTCCGCTCGACATTCATGATCGCTCCGCTCTGGCACTGCTCTGTGACATTACTGTTCCGCCCTGGCCAGTGTTGCCCACAGCCCGAAGCCGTGCAGGGCCTCGACATGGCGTTCCATTTCCTCACGGTTGCCCGTGGCGACGACGGCCCGGCCATCGTTGTGCACCTGCAGCATGAGACGTTCGGATTCCGCAGGAGTGAAGCCGAAGTAGCTGCGAAAGACATACGAAACGTACGACATCAGGTTGACCGGATCATTCCAGACGATCGTCACCCAGGGACTCTGCAAGCCGACCGCTTCACGCAGGTCGACGCCCAGATCTTCGCGCACATCAGGATGCGCACTCGTCACCGTCATCTTCTCAGCCTGACAGGTCGACGGCGGGGCGTCCAACCGTCTTCGCGCACATCAGGATGCGCACTCGTCACGGTCATCTTCTCAGCCTGACAGGTCGACGGCGGGGCGTCCAACCCTGACGCGGATGCCGCAGCATCCGTCACGACACGTGCCCGGCCCTGTAGTTTGGGGGAGCGGGGTGGGGGCAGGGGTGCTTTCATCGTGCGACGCGGTCGGAATCGACCCAGCGTGTCACCACAGTCCGTGTCTCTGCGGACCGAAAGGACCACACATGTTCGACTTTCTGTTTGGCCCAGTCGCCGGCATTATCGGGGCGTCCCTCTTTGTCTTTCTGATTGCGCTGATCTACGCGAAGAGCGTTTACAAGAACGCCGGACCCGACGAGGCGCTGGTCATCACCGGCAAGAAGTCCCGCAAGACCGTCGTCGACGGCACGACCACCGAGCACTCGGGTCAGCGCGTCGTGCACGGGCAGGGCGTGTTCATCACCCCGTTCTTCCAGAAGGCCTTCAAGATCAGCCTCCGAAGCCGGGCAATTGAGATCACTGCCGTTGCGCAGGACAAGAACGGAATCACTCTGACCGTTGAAGCCGTTGCGATCGTCAAGGTGGGCGACGATCCGTTGGCGATCCGGGCAGCGGCGCAGCGCTTCTTGGGGCAGGACAAGAACATCGACAACTTCGCCCAGGAAGTGTTGTCGGGGTCGCTCCGTTCGTCGATCGGCGCCACCGACGTGATGACGATCATCCAGAAGCGTGACGAGTTGGGTTCCTCGGTACTCGCGACCGCTCGCGAGTCTCTGGCCAACCAGGGCCTCGATGTCGACTCCTTCGAGATCAAGGGCATCACCGACGAGAACGACTACATCCGCGACATCGGTCGTGCCGAACAGGCCAAGGTACGTCGTCAGGCAGAGGTCGCCGAGCACCAGGCGAACCGTGAAGCCCAGGAAGCAGCGATCAGCGCGGAGCAGGCCGTCGCCGAGGCGCAGAACACGCTGGCGCTTCGCAAGGCCGCCCTGCAGCTCGACACCGACAAGGCAGCAGCCGAGGCTGCGGCGGCCAAGCCGCTCGCCGAGGCGAAGGCTCAGCAGGCCATCGTGCAGGAGCAGGAACTGACCGCCCAGCGCCGGGCCAATCTGCGCAAGGCCGAGCTCGATTCCGAGGTCAACGCGGTCGCCGACGCCGATGCCTACCGGGTGAGGGTTGCCGCTGCCGCCGCGGCAGAGGCAGCCGTGACCGCGGCCAACGCCGACCGTGACAGCCGTGTCGCCACCGCGGAGGCCATCCGTGCCGAAGGTCAGGCAGAGGCAGACGCCATTCTGGCCAAGGGAACCGCTGAAGCCGAAGCCACTCGGTTGAGCGCCGAGGCACTGGCGCAGCAGTCAGAGGCGTTCTTGCAGTTGCGCATGGTCGAGATGCTTCCGCAGATCGCGCACGAACTTGCCGCGCCGATGGGCAACATCGATCAGCTGACCGTGATCTCCACGGATGGCGCCAGCCAGTTGACCAAGAACGTCGCGTCGGGCTTCACCGAGGTTGACTCGGTTCTCACCTCGACCATGGGCATGGGCATCAAGGATCTGCTCAGCGGGCTCGTCGGCGGATCGCTGTCCGGTCACGCGGCAGGTTCTGCAGCGGCCGCAGCGATGCAGGGCGAGATGCGCGCCGGTCAGGCGCTGCCCGGCCACGAACTGCCGGAGCATGCCGCAGAACCGGTGCTGACCGAGTAATACGCTCGGTGATCGAGCTTGTCGAGATCCGGCGAGTCGACCTCTGAACGCGGGTCGCGTGCAGAGGTCGGCCGGCGGGGGTCACTTCGACAAGCTCAGTGCATCGCTCGACAGGCTCGACCACCGGTATTTCGGTGTCGAGAGGTTCGGACCCGGTAGAGACCGCACCCCGCGGAGCCTAACCTGGGCAACACCATGGACTGGTGGAACACCCCCTGGTGGAATGCCGGGGACTACCTCATCGCGCGGGAGATTCTGCAGCGCGGCGTAGCAGCCTGCTTTCTGATCGCCTTCATCTCCGCCTTCAACCAGTTTCCGGCGCTGCTCGGCGATCACGGTCTGTTGCCCGTCGCCCGGTTTGTCAGCCGCATCAGATTTCGCGATTTCCCGAGTCTGTTCCACTGGCGCTATTCCGACCGGATGCTGCGAACATTGGCCGTTGCGGGGGCAGTCGGTGCGGCGACACTCATCGTCGGGCTTCCGCAGCTCGGGCCGCCGTGGCTGCCGCTGCTGATCTTCCTGCTGCTCTGGGCGATCGACCTGTCGATCGTCAACGTCGGCCAGACCTTCTACTCCTTTGGTTGGGAAAGTCTGCTGCTGGAGGCCGGCTTCGTAGTCGCCTTCCTCGGCTCGAACGAGGTGGCGCCGCCGCTGGTCGTGATCCTGTTCCTCAGATGGCTGGTCTTCCGGCTCGAGTTCGGCGCGGGCATGATCAAGATGCGCGGCGGGCCGGAATGGCGCGACCTGACGGCGCTGTACTTTCACCATGAGACCCAGCCGATGCCCAACCCGGTCAGCTGGTACGTGCATCATCTTCCGAAATGGATGCATCGCGGCGAGGTGCTCGGCAACCACTTTGCCCAGCTGGTCGTGCCGTTCTTTCTGTTCGCGCCGCAACCGGTCGCCTCGGTCGCGGCCGGCGTCATGATCCTCACCCAGCTCTGGCTCGTGTTCACCGGCAACTTCGCCTGGCTGAACTGGATCACCATCGTGCTCGCGTGCTCGGCCGTCGATGACCGCACGTTTCAGACGATCCTTCCCGGTCTGTCCACCGGGCCGGCGGCATCCGTCTCGCCGCTCTGGTTCGTGCTTCTCGTCTCCGCCGTGACGGTGTGGCTCGTCGTGCTCAGCTATCGCCCCCTGCGCAATCTGTTCGCGCACCGTCAGCTGATGAACGCAAGCTTCAATCGCTATCACCTGGTCAACGCCTACGGCGCGTTCGGCACGGTGACCCGGCACCGGTTCGAAGTTGTCGTGGAGGGAAATGCCGACGCACGGCCGAGCCCCGACGGATGGCGGGAGTACGAGTTTCGGGGCAAGCCGGGTGACCCGAAACGGATGCCCAGACAGTTCGCGCCCTATCACCTGCGTCTGGACTGGCTGATGTGGTTCTTAGCCCTCGGCACTCCCGACACTCGCTGGTTCGAGATGTTGGTGATGCAGCTTCTGGCGGGGGACCGCACCCTGCTGCGGATGCTGCGGGTCAACCCGTTCCCCGACGAACCGCCCCGCTGGATTCGGGCACGCGTGTATCTCTACCGATTCTCGACCCGTGCCGAGCGGCGGGCAGAGGGAATCTGGTGGAGTCGGGTGGAGTTCGGGGAACTCGTCGAGCCGGTCTCTCTGGAGAACATCGCACGCCGGGCCGGCTGACCGCGCATCCGCTCAGTGCCCGCGCAACTCCTCGAGTTCCCGGCGCTCACGCTTCGTCGGACGCCCGGTTCCGCGATCGCGAATGGGCAGCAGCGCGACTTCCTCGCGCGGGGGAGGCGGCGGGGTCAGATCGGTGTAGCACTCGACCGCCACCGCGGCGCCGACCCGTTTGGCCACCACGCGCGTGACAATCACGATGGTGTCGAATCCCGCCGAGCGCACCCGCACTTCATCGCCGACCTTCACCGACTGTGCAGCCTTCGCCCGGTCGCCGTTGACACGCACGTGTCCGGCCCGGCATGCGGCCGTGGCCAGTGAACGCGTCTTGAACAGCCGGACCGCCCAGGTCCAGCTGTCGACGCGCACGGTCGAGAGTGGGTCCATGCTTCGACTCTACGGGTCTTCTCATCTGTGAGCGCCTACAGTTAAGTAGTGAATTCACCCGAGACCTCCACTGTTCCCTCCATTGTCGCCCGCACCGCCGCCGACGAAGTCAACGCGCACCTCGCCAGCTACCCCGACTTCCCCAAAGACGGCATCCTGTTCCAGGATCTCAACCCGGTCTTCGCCAACGCTGCCGCTTTCCGGTCGATCATCGATGCGCTCGTCTCGCGATTCCAGGGTCAGTTCGATGCCGTTGCCGGTATCGAAGCACGCGGCTTTCTGCTGGCAGCGGCGATCGGCTATGCGGCGGATGCCGCGGTTCTGGCCGTGCGCAAGGGCGGCAAGCTTCCGGGCACAGTGCTGACCGAGGAGTACGACCTCGAATACGGTTCGGCCCGTTTGGAGCTTGAGGTCGGTCAGCTTCCGGCCGGCTCTCGCGTGCTGATCGTCGACGACGTGCTCGCCACCGGTGGAACCATCGCGGCCACCGCCCGCCTGGTCGAACGCGCCGGTTACTCGCTGACCGGCGTCGGCGTCGTTCTCGAGCTGGCCGATCTCAACGGGCGCAGCCGACTCGGCGCTGCCGACGTTCACACCATCGTTTCGGTCTGAGTCATTCCCACGCAACGGATGCGGCATGCTTGATCTATGAGCGGCAGCGATGAGGCATGGGTCTACGGACCGGACGGCCACAAGTACTGGGGTCGCTTCGGAGCGGCAGGATTGCTCGTGTATCACCGGGAGCTCGGTGTGCTGTTGCAGCACCGCGCGCTCTGGAGCCACCACGGTGACACCTGGGGGCTTCCGGGCGGAGCCCGTCACGAGCATGAGACGGCGGTCGAGGCCGCCCTCCGTGAAGCCAACGAGGAAGCCGGCGTTCCCGCCGAACTCGTGCGGGTGAGTTTCACCTCCGTGTTCGACCTCGGCTACTGGTCGTACACGACGGTTGTGGCCGTGGCCACCGACCGCTTCGAACCGGTGATCAGTGACCCGGAGAGCATCGAACTGCGCTGGGTTCTGCCGCGCGAGGTCGAGCTGCTCCCGCTGCATCCTGGGTTTGAGGCAAGTTGGTCGGCGCTCCGCACTCGGCTCGGCTGAGCTCGACCGAAACCGGCCGCGTCGAGATCGAATGGTCCCTTGTCTGCTGATTGGTGCCGTGGCCTCCCGGGCAGCGTCGGCCTCTCTCGCTAGAATCAGGTGGTGTGAGAGCTGTAGGGGACAAGGACGCCGGCTCACGAGTGTGGACACTTCCAAACATTCTGTCGTTCGTTCGGCTGGCCTTGGTTCCGGTCTTCCTCTGGCTGATCGTCGAAGGCGAGGACGTCGCCGCGCTGCTGGTGCTCATCGTGTCCAGTGCGACAGACTTTCTCGACGGCTACCTGGCCCGCCGGATGAACCAGATCACCCGACTCGGCCAGCTTCTCGACCCGGCCGCCGACCGGTTGTACATTTTCGCCGCGCTGATCGGTCTGGCCTGGCGAGACCTCGTGCCGTGGTGGATCGTTCTCGTCGTCGTCGGGCGCGACGTTTTTCTGCTCGGTCTCGGTGTCGTCTTGGCCAACTATGGCTTTGGCCCACTGCCGGTACATCAATTGGGCAAAGTCGCCACGTTCTGCCTGTTTTATGCCCTGCCGATGATCATGCTCGGTGAGGCGTTCCCCTCTGTTGCGTGGTGGTCACAACCCGTCGGCTGGGCTTTCGGCCTCTGGGGTGCCTTCCTCTATTGGTGGGCCGGCATCATTTACGCCATTGAAACCGTACGGGTGATTCGCCTGCCGCGCGGCACGGCGCCCGTTCAATCCGATACGCTGGAACACTAGGAGGTCTACGGTGGGAAATTCCGACGAGAAGCACGACACAGAGCGCCAGGTGGCGCCCGACAGCTCGTCGGGGAGCACTGATACGACTCTGAACTTCAGCCAAGAGTTCGCTGCCGCGATGGCCGGCATCGACGCGGATGTCAGTGCCGAAGAGCAGGAAGCGATCGCTGCGCTCCCTTCGGGGTCTGCGCTGCTTGTCGTGCGGCGTGGCCCGAACACGGGTGCGCGTTTCCTCCTCGACGCCGATGTGACGACCGTTGGTCGTCATCCCGAGGCTGACATTTTTCTTGACGACGTCACGGTGTCTCGCCGTCACGCCGAGTTCCTGCGACACGGAACCAAGTTTGAGGTCAAGGACCTGGGTTCCTTGAACGGCACCTATTTCGACGGCGAACGCATCGAATCGGCCGTGCTCACTGACGGCGCAGAGGTGCAGGTCGGAAAGTTCCGACTCACCTTCTACGCATCGAGGCACGACCGCGCGCGTGCGAAGAGCGACTAGTGAGCCCTGTCTCCGCCGCGGCAAAGTCTTCACACGCCGCGCCATTGCTGAGTATTGGGCAGGTTCTCGCTCGGTTGACCCCCGAGTTTCCTGACCTGACACCGTCGAAGCTGCGATTTCTCGAGGAGCAGCGGCTGGTCTTCCCCGCGCGCACCGAATCGGGTTACCGCAAGTTCGGCGCGAGCGACGTCGAGCGCCTCCGGTTGATTCTGTCGACGCAGCGCGACCACTACCTTCCGCTCAAGGTCATTCGCACCTACCTCGAAGAGTTGGATGCGGGACTGTCGCCGACGCTTCCGGGCGGGGCAACTCTCGGACCGACAATGTTGACCACCACGCGGCGGTTCAGCCGTGAGGAATTGCTGCGCGAGGCCGCTGCGTCAACGACGCTGCTTCACGACGCGATCTCCGCATCGATCATCTTGCCGGCCGATCACTACGGCGAAGAGGCCTTGAGCGTGCTCAAAGCCCTGGTCGAGTTGCAGCGCAGTGGCATCGAGCCACGACATTTGCGCGGCTTCCGCGGAGCGGCAGAACGCGAGCTGGGATTGATCGAAAGCGCCCTTGTGCCGCTGTCCCGGCGCAAAGATGCGTCGAGTCGGGCGAAGGCCAGCGAGATGGCGGTGGAGATCGCCGGGCAGCTCGAAGTCGTGCGCGGCAGCCTGATTCGGTCTGCTCTCGGGCGACTTGTCACCTAAAGACGTACACTGGAAAAGCGCCACCGATCGGCTTGGCCACAAATAGTTGGCTCGACACGCCGAATCCGTCTAACGGATGTGAAGGCCGAACGTCCTTTGCCTCGATAGCGTGGTTACTGCGAGCCGTCAGCGTCGCAGACAAACCCCGAGAGGCAAGCGTATGAGTGAACTCAATTCCCAGAGCGAAGCTTCCCGCTACGGTTTGGACCTGCTGTTCACCGACGGACTTCCGGAGCTCGACGAGCACACTGGTTACCGGGGAGCCGTCGCAGCCCGCGCTGCGGGAATCAGCTACCGCCAGCTCGACTATTGGGCACGCACCGAACTCGTGCAGCCGACCGTTCGCGGTGCAGCCGGATCCGGCTCGCAGCGCCTCTACGGATTCCGCGACATCCTCGTTCTGAAGCTCGTTAAGCGTCTTCTCGACACCGGAATCTCGCTTCAGCAGATTCGAACCGCCGTCAATCAGCTGCGTGAGTCCGGCGTGAGCGATCTCGCTCAGACAACCCTGATGAGCGATGGCGCCAGCGTTTACCTGTGCACGTCGAACGACGAAGTCATTGACCTCGTCAGCCGCGGCCAAGGTGTCTTCGGCATCGCCGTCGGCAAGGTGCTGCGTGAGGTGGAATCAAGCCTCGTCGAGCTCGACGTGCAGGCTGTCGACCAGGCTGACGAACTCGCTCAGCGTCGGACGTCGCGCAAAATCTCTTAGTCAGCGGCTCTTCCGATCGTTGATCGAGGAGCAGCCGACGGAGTCGGCCGCATCTCGAGATCTCGCGAGCGGATCCTTGGACGTTGGTTGCGTTTGAGGGTCGGCTCACGCGGTCTCGAGACACGGGCTCGCTTCGCTCGCTCGCCCTCGACCACCGAGGTTGCTAGCGGACTACGCGTCGCGCGGCTTCTCCGCATAGTCGCCGATTCGCGCGGTGCGCAGAACCCGGTCGAGCAGCTGGTCGAAGTAGCGCGCCATTTCCTGCGCGCTGTCGCCTGGCCAGATGTGCAACGGCTTTGCGGCACCCTGCGCCTGCTGCAGCGAGGTACGTTCGGGCAGCTGCGGGCTGAGCACGAGCGGGCCGAACATGTCCCGCAGTTCCTTGATGCGGAACTGGTGCTCCAGCGACGCCGTGCGGGCACGGTTGACGATGATGCCGAGCGGCTGCAGACGCGGGCTGAGCCCACGGCGAATCTCTTCGATGGCGCGCAACGCACGGTCGGCCGCGGCCACCGAGAACAGGCCGGGCTCGGTGACAACGGCCACGCGGTCGCTGGCGGCCCAGGCGGTGCGAGTGAGCGCGTTGAGCGACGGCGCACAGTCGATGAGCACGAGATCGTACTCGTGCTCAACCGTCGACAATGCTTCTTCAAGTTTCCAAATGTCGCGGATGCTGGGGTGCGGTCCGTCGAAATTGATGGCCGACGGGCTTCCGATCAGCACATCGATCGTTCCGGAACGCCCCTTGGTCCAGCCACTCGGGGCGATAGCGGCGCGCACTGTCTTCTCCTTGGGAGAAGCGAGCACATCGGCCACGTTCAGATGGCCGGCCACCTGAATGTCCATACCGGTGGACACATCCGATTGGGGGTCGAGATCAACGACCAAGGTGCGCACACCGCGGGCGAAGGCAGCAGAAGCAAGACCAAGGGTCACCGTGGTCTTTCCTACGCCTCCTTTGAGGGAGCTGACGCTAAGTACGTGCACAAGTAGCTACGTTACCTTCAGTAGGCTTACAGAACCTAACCGTTAGCTGTGTGCCGCACCACGCTCGAAAGGTCTGAATGTTTACCAAGATTCTTGTTGCCAACCGTGGTGAAATCGCGATTCGAGCGTTTCGAGCGGCCTATGAACTCGGCGCGAAGACCGTTGCGGTGTTCCCACACGAAGACCGAAACTCGCTGCACCGGCTGAAGGCCGATGAGGCGTATGAGATCGGTGAACCGGGCCACCCGGTGCGCGCCTACCTCACGGTGAGTGAAATCATCCGTGTCGCTCAGGAGTCCGGCGCCGACGCCATTTACCCCGGCTACGGCTTTCTCTCTGAGAACCCCGAACTGGCCGAGGCTGCCGCCGCAGCGGGCATCACCTTCATCGGCCCGGGCAAGAGTGTGCTCGAAATGGCCGGCAACAAGGTCACCGCGAAGGAGCACGCGATTGCCGCCGGCGTTCCGGTGCTCAAGTCGACCCCGCCGTCTGAAGACGTCGACCTCCTGATCAGCCAGGCCGACGAGATCGGCTTCCCGATCTTCGCCAAGGCCGTCGCCGGCGGCGGTGGCCGTGGCATGCGCCGCGTGAACACGAAGGCCGAACTGCGTGGCTCCCTCGAAGAGGCGATGCGCGAGGCGAAGAGCGCATTCGGCGACTCGACGATGTTCCTTGAGCAGGCCGTGCTCCGCCCCCGTCACATCGAGGTTCAGATCCTCGCCGACGCCACGGGCGAGACGGTCCACCTGTTCGAGCGTGACTGCTCGGTTCAGCGCCGCCACCAGAAGGTCATCGAGATCGCTCCGGCCCCGAATCTTGACGAAGACGTGCGCCAGAGCATGTACAAAGACGCCATCGCGTTTGCCCGCTCGATCGGCTACGTCAACGCCGGCACCGTCGAGTTCCTGCTCGACACCGAGGGGGAGCGTGCCGGACAGCACGTGTTCATCGAGATGAACCCGCGCATCCAGGTTGAGCACACGGTGACCGAGGAAGTCACGGATGTCGACCTCGTCGTCTCGCAGATCCGCATCGCCGCAGGGGAGTCGCTCGCCGATCTCGGCCTGCTGCAGAAGGACATCAAGCTGCGCGGCGCCGCCCTGCAGTGCCGCATCACCACGGAAGACCCCACGGCCGGGTTCCGACCCGATACCGGCAAGATCACTACGTACCGTTCGCCCGGTGGCGCCGGCATCCGACTCGACGGTGGAACCATCAACCCGGGTGCTCAGATCAGCCCGTACTTCGACTCGATGCTGGCCAAGCTCACCTGCCGTGGGCGCGACTACGCGGCCGCGGTCACGCGCTCGAAGCGTGCGCTGGCCGAGTTCCGCATCCGTGGCGTCTCCACCAACATCCCGTTCCTGCAGGCTGTGCTCGACGACGCCGACTTCGCAGCTGGCAACCTGAGCACCTCCTTCATCGACGAGCGTCCCGAGTTGCTGAAGGGACGTGCGTCGAAGGACCGCGGCACCAAGATCCTGAACTGGCTGGCCGACGTCACGGTCAACCACCCGAACGGCGTGCCGGCGACCACCCTGCACCCGGCCGAGAAGCTTCCGACGCTCGACCTCTCGGTTCCGGCCCCGGCCGGCTCGCGTCAGCGGCTGCAGGAGCTCGGCCCGCGCGGCTTCGCTCAGGCGCTGCGGGCGCAGACCGCACTGGCGGTGACGGACACGACGTTCCGTGACGCTCACCAGTCGCTGCTGGCCACCCGGGTGCGTACCCGCGACCTCGTCGCCGCCGCACCGTACGTGGCTCGCCTCACCCCGCAGCTGCTCTCTGTCGAGGCCTGGGGCGGTGCCACCTATGACGTGGCGCTGCGCTTCCTCGGCGAAGACCCGTGGGAACGTCTCGCCGCGCTCCGCGAGGCGCTGCCGAACATCAACATCCAGATGCTGCTCCGCGGCCGCAACACCGTTGGTTACACGCCGTACCCAACCGAGGTGACCGATGCCTTCGTCAAGGAGGCCGCGGCCACCGGTGTCGACATCTTCCGTATCTTCGATGCGCTGAACGATGTCTCGCAGATGCGTCCGGCCATCGACGCCGTTCTGGCAACCGGCACCAGCGTGGCCGAGGTGGCCGTCTGCTACACCGGCGACCTGATGAACCCAGACGAGAAGCTCTACACGCTCGACTACTACCTGCGTCTGGCCGAGCAGATCGTCGACTCCGGCGCGCACATCCTCGCCATCAAGGACATGGCCGGGCTCCTGCGTCCCGCCGCGGCGGCCAAGCTCGTCACGGCCTTCCGTGAGCGTTTCGACCTGCCGGTGCACGTGCACACGCACGACACCCCGGGTGGGCAGCTGGCGACCCTACTGGCCGCCAGCGCGGCCGGTGCCGACGCCGTCGACGTCGCATCCGCTTCGATGGCCGGCACCACCAGCCAGCCGTCGGCCTCCTCGCTCGTCGCCGCCCTGGCTCACACCGAGCGCGACACCGGCATCCCGCTGCAGAACGTGCTCGACCTGGAGCCGTACTGGGAAGCCGTGCGCATGGTCTACCGACCGTTCGAATCCGGCCTCGCCGGCCCGACCGGCCGTGTCTACAAGCACGAGATCCCGGGCGGTCAGCTGTCAAACCTGCGCACGCAGGCAGTCGCGCTGGGTCTGGCCGACCACTTCGAGCTGATCGAAGACATGTACGCGGCCGCGGATGCGATCCTCGGCCGGGTGCCCAAGGTCACCCCCTCGTCGAAGGTCGTCGGCGACCTCGCCCTCTACCTCGCAGCCGTCAAAGCCGACCCGGCCGACTTCGCCGAGAACCCCGGCAACTACGACGTGCCTGACTCGGTTGTCGGATTCATGGCCGGAGAGCTCGGCGACCTGCCGGGCGGCTGGCCGGAGCCCTTCCGCACGAAGGTGCTCGCCGGACGCAACATCAAGATCGGCGTCACGGAGATCACGGAGTCCGAGCGCACGGCGTTGAACGCCGACAGCACGTCACGCCGTCAGATGCTCAACCAGTTGCTGTTCCCGGCACCGACGCGTCAGTTCGAGCAGATCCGTGAGCTGTTCGGCGATCTGTCGGCCGTCGACACCGTCGACTACCTCTACGGCCTCAACCAGGGTCGCGAAAGCATCATCGAGATCGAGAAGGGCGTGCGTCTCTACGCGGGCCTTGAAGCGATCGGTGAAGCCGACGATAAGGGCATGCGCACCGTCATGACGATCCTCAACGGCCAGATGCGCCCCGTCTTCGTGCGGGACCGCAGCATCACCGTCGAGACCAAGGTTGCGGAGAAGGCCGACGCCAACCAGCCGGGTCAGGTGGCTGCCCCGTTCTCGGGCGTCGTCACCCTGCAGATCGAAGACGGAGCCAGCGTGGAGGCCGGTCAGACCGTCGCATCCATCGAAGCAATGAAGATGGAAGCGGCGATCACCTCGCCGATCGCCGGCACCATCGAACGGGTGGCAATCCCGAAGACACAGCAGGTCGATGCGGGAGATCTGCTGGTCGTCGTTCGACCACGGTAGGCTTGGCCTCGGTCCACCGAGGGAAAGATTGACTTTTGTCTGAAAAACGCATCGACGATGAGGGTTCCGTTGAACTTGCTTCGACGGAACCCGACGTCACCCTGATCACTGAGCCTGGCGACGAGTATCACAGTGAGCTGCCCCCGCACACGATCAAGAACATGGCGGCTGCCCTGCCCGACAGCCTCAGCGTCGCGCTGCCCACCGAGCCGGTGTCTGCCAGGGCGCGTGCGCTCGACGACTCGCGTTCGCGGTCCCGCGCGTTCGACAGCAGCCCGCGCTCGTCGGTGACCAGCCGCAGCACTGCCACGGCATCCGCGCAGCCGTCGACTCACACGATTGAGATCAGTACCCCGGCGGTCGCCCGTGCCGACCGCTCTGACCGCTCGGTGTCGCTTGGCGCCGGATATTCCGACGGCTACAGCGGTGCCCACACCGAAACCGCGATTTCTCCGGCGCGACGTACGGGCACAGGCGCGATTGATGCCCCGGAATCTGCGTCGATGCTCACCTCCGACCGTCTGCTCACGGTCAACCGTCGCACCCGTAAGGCCCCGCGCGGTGGCTGGAACCGATTCGTTTACAACGTGACGCTGCACCTGGTGAACCTGGGTGACTCGGCCAAGGTGCGCGCTGCCGATGAACTCGACGCCCGCATCCGCAAGCACTTCGAGGGTGGCGCACGCTTCGTGCCGATCCTCACCCGCAAGGGCGGTGTCGGTAAGACCACGGTCACCGCATTGCTCGGGATGGCCCTGGCCGACGCCCGCGAAGACCGCATCATTGCGATCGACGCCAACCCCGACCGGGGCACGCTGTCGGAGCGGGTCAGCAAGCAGACCCGGTCGACGGTGCGCGATGTCGTCACGAAAGCCGCCTCGATCGGCGGCTTCACCGACTTCTCGGCTCTGGTCTCCCGCGACGAGACCCGTCTCGACATTCTGGCGTCAGACACCGACCCGCTGCTCTCCGAGGCTTTCGATGAGAACGACTACAACGTCGTCGCCGACCTCGCCGCACGGTTCTACTCAATCGTGCTCACCGACTGCGGCACCGGCATCGTTCACTCGGTGATGCGAGCCACGCTGCAGCGTGCCGATTCCATCGTCATCGTCTCCGGCGGCAGCGTCGACGAGGCCCGACTGGCTTCTGAAACGTTGACCTGGCTGGAAGCCAACGGCTACGGCGAGTTGGTGCGCAACTCCATCGTTGCGCTCAATACGGCGACCCAGGGCACCAACCTGGTGAAGCTCGAGGAGATCGAGTCCCACTTCCGCTCGCGCGTGCGCGAGATCGTGCGCATTCCCTATGACCCGCAGCTGGCTGCGGGAAGTGTGGTGTCCTACAAAGACCTGCAGCCGATCACGAAGCTCGCGTCACGCACGCTGGCCGCACTCGTGGTCGAGGGACTTCCGGCCACGCGCGCCGTCTAACTCAGCCCACTTCACTTTCGGCGCGGCTCGGACACCCGCGGTGCGCGCCCCCATCACGACAGGGAGTCCACCCGTGGCCGAGCGCCCGATCCGTCTCTTCGGAGACCCGGTACTGAAGACCGTTTCCGACCCGATCACCGTCATTGATGAGCGCGTTCGCGGTCTCGTCGCCGATCTGATCGACAGTGTGCGCCTTCCGGGCCGGGCCGGCGTCGCCGCCGCGCAGATCGGCGTGAACCTGCGGGCCTTCAGCTACAACGTCGATGGTGAGATCGGGTACATCCTGAACCCGGTCATCGTCGAGTTGACGGGGGAGCCGGAACTCGTCGACGAGGGCTGCCTGTCGGTTCCGGGACTCTGGTACCCGACGATGCGCTACCCGTTCGCGCGGGTCACCGGCATCGACCTCGAATCGAAGCCGATCGAACTCTCCGGAACCGGGCTGATGGCGCAGGCGCTGCAGCACGAGACCGATCACCTCGACGGGATGCTCTACCTCGACCGCCTCGATCGCCCGAGCCGCAAGGCCGCGATGAAGGAAGTGCGCGAGTCGACCTGGTTCTAGCCGTCGTTTGGCATGACGCGGGTCGAATGCCGCCGCGCGCGTTGAATTCAGCGCGCGTGGCGGTGTTCAACCCGCGCCGCGTCGTCGAGCGGATGTCGACGCCCAACGTGGAGGTCGGGTCAACGAGAAGAGGCGGGCCCGACCACCGAAGTGATCGAACCCGCCTCAGCGTCTGATGCGAGCTACTCGCGAATGACCGGCTGACTCTCGGTCACGACTGAGTCCGCGTACAGGCTCTCAATCGTCTCGGCGAAGTCGCGCAGGATGATGTTGCGCTTGATGCTGAGTTTCGGCGTCAGGTAGCCGTCGGCTTCAGTCAGTTCGCCGGGCAGAACCACGAACTTGCGAATCGACTCAGCCCGCGACACTCGGTCGTTGGCATGGTCGACCGCGCGCTGCACTTCGGCCAGCACGATCGCGTTGGTGGAGGCCTCGGCGATGGTCATCCCAGCGTCTTCCCCGTTGTTGTTGAGCCAGACGGGGAGCATTTCCGGGTCGAGGGTGATCAACGCGCTGATGAAGGGCTTCTTGTCGCCGACGACAACGACCTGGCCGACCAGCAGGTTGGCGCGAATCGGGTCTTCGAGCGCGGCGGGGGCGACATTCTTGCCACCGGCCGTCACAATGATCTCCTTCTTGCGTCCGGTGATCGTGAGGAAACCGTCATCGTCGATCGCGCCGATGTCGCCGGTCTTGAACCATCCGTCGTTGAACACCTCGGCGGTCGCCTCTGGGTTGTTCCAGTACTCCTTGAAGATGTTGATGCCCTTGAGCGAGATTTCACCGTCGTCGTCGAGGCGCACTGACACTCCGGGCAGCGGAGGGCCGACCGTGCCAATCTTCGACTTCGTGGCGAGGTTCACCGTGGCCGGAGCGGTGCTCTCGGTCAGGCCGTAGCCCTCGAGGATCACAATGCCGAGGCTGTGGAAGAAGTGGCCGAGGTGAGCACCGAGCGGTGCCGATCCCGACACGGCGTACTTGACGTTGCCACCCATCGCCGCGCGCAACTTGCTGTAGACCAGCTTGTCGAACAAGGCGAACTTGATCTTGGTCATCATCGGGATGCTCTGGCCGGCTTCCAACGCCTCAGAGTGCTCGACGGCAACCGCGGCCGCAGCGCGGAAGATCTTGCCCTTGCCGCCGGCTTCAGCCTTCTGCTCAGCCGAGTTGTAGACCTTCTCGAAGACCCGGGGGACAGCAAGGAGGAAGGTCGGCTTGAAGCTCCCGAGCGACGAAAGAAGCTGCTTGGTGTCCGCTTGGTGTCCGACCCGCACGCCGTTGTCGACGCAGAGCACCGCGATGAAGCGGGCGAAGACGTGGGCGGTGGTGATGAACAGCAGCGTCGATGCACCGTTCTCGTCTGAGAGCACCTCGTGCAGGGCGACGCCCGCGTTGCGGCTGGTCTCGACAAAGTTTGCGTGGGTGAGCACGCAGCCCTTGGGCTTGCCGGTCGAGCCGGAAGTGTAAATGAGGGTGGCGATATCTGAGCTCACCGCGAGGTTGCGACGGCGCTCGATCTCGGCATCCGTCACGTTCACGCCGCCGGCGACGAGCTTGTCGAGGTCGCCGAGGTCGATCTGCCAGACCGCGCCGATCAACGGCAGGTCGGCGTGCACCTCATCGAACTTGGCGAAGTGGTCGGGGGTCTCGATCAGGATCGAGGTGGCGCCCGAATCGCTCATGCTCCACTGGATTTGGCTGGGGGAGCTGGTCTCGTAGATCGGGACGAGCACGGCGCCGGCGAACCAGACGGCGAAGTCGATCAAGGTCCACTCGTAGCGGGTCTTGCAGATCAGGCCGATCTTGTCGCCGGGCTCAATACCTGCGGCGACGAAGCCCTTGGCCAGGGCGATGACCTGGGCGTGGAACTCCCTGGTCGTCACCGGCAGCCAGCCATTGTTGCTCGGCAATGAGAACAACACGGAGTCTGGGGTGGCAGCCAACCGGCCGATCAGCAGATCAGTGCAGTTGGCATCGGGGTCGGCGGGGACCACTGCTGGCATGTCAATCTGTTTCACGGCAACTCCTTTGGTACCGGGCGGGCGGTGAATACCGGGTGGCCACACGGCGTCGATGTCTCTTTCGCCCTGCGGCTAGCTGGTTTACTACACTCTAGGGGGTGCTGCTCCCGGTGCTCTGACAGTTCGCTGGCGCGTTCTCCCGCCAGAACACCTGTCTCCCACCCGCACGACACCGCAGTTCACCCACTTGCTCTGTGAGCAGACTCCCCACGACTCCCACGAGGAAAGGTGCAATACGTGCACGCGATCGGCATTGATATCGGCGGAACCAAGATTGCCGGCGCCCTCGTCGACGAGGACGGCGCAATTCTTCGCAGCCGACGGGTGCCGAGCCCGGCCGGCGACCCGCGCGAGATCGAAGACGCCGTCGTTGCCATGATCGAGAGCCTGTCGGAGGGGGAGAAGATCATCGGCGCCGGTGTCGCCGCTGCCGGATTCATCGACGCCGCGCAGTCAACCGTGTACTACGCCCCCAACATCAACTGGCGCAACGAACCGTTCCGCGACAAGCTCGAAGCGCGACTCGACCTGCCGGTCATCATCGAGAACGACGCCAACGCCGCAGGATGGGCCGAGTTTCGCTACGGTGCCGGCCGGCTGTACAGCGACATGGTCACGCTCACCATCGGCACCGGCGTCGGCGGCGCCATCGTCGCCAACGATCGCTTGTTCCGCGGTGGCTTCGGAGCCGGCGCCGAGCTCGGCCACCTGCGCCTGATTCCCGATGGACTTCCCTGCGGCTGCGGCGCCCACGGCTGCATCGAACAGTACGGCTCGGGTCGGGCGCTGCTGCGCATCGCCAACGAATTTGCGGATGCCGGCGGCGTCGGCCTCGGTCTCGCCTCGGTGCGGGAGCAGAACGGCGGGCTCACCGGTGACGATGTGGGCCGGCTGATCATCGACGGCGATGGCGGCGCCCTGGCCGCCCTGCGCCAGCTCGGCGCCGCACTCGGGCAAGCCTGCGCGAGCCTCGGGGCCGTGCTTGACCCGCAGGTCTTCGTCTTCGGCGGGGGAGTCGCCGCAGCCGGCGAGTTGCTGCTCGAGCCGATCCGCACCTCGTACCTCGACCACCTGCCGGCCAGGGGCTACCACCCCGAACCCGAGTTCAAGACGGCAGAACTCGTCAACGACGCCGGCGTTGTCGGTGCGGCGGATCTCGCCCGCCTGCACGCCCTGTCGCAGTAGGCTGAAGAGCGGCGGAGGAGAGTCAACGATGTTCTACTGGATCATGAAGAACATTGTCGTCGGACCGATCCTTCTCGGCCTGTTTCGGCCGTGGGTGATCGGCCTGGAAAACATCCCGAAACAGGGTGGCGTCATCCTGGCCAGCAACCATCTCTCGTTCATCGACTCGGTGTTTCTGCCGCTGGTGGTGCCGCGTCGTGTCGCGTTTCTCGCCAAGAGCGAATACTTCACCGGGAAGGGTCTGAAGGGCTGGGCGACCCGCCTGTTCATGACCGCGTCCGGGCAGCTGCCGATCGACCGGTCCGGGGGCAAGGCCTCTGAGGATTCCCTCAACACCGGCCTCCGCGTGCTCGGCTCCGGCGACGTGCTCGGCATCTATCCCGAAGGCACCCGCAGCCCCGATGCGAAGCTGTACCGGGGGCGCACCGGGGTGGCCCGGATGGTGCTCGAGTCCGGCGTTCCCATCGTGCCCGTGGCAATGATCGACACCGAGAAGGCGATGCCGACCGGAACCCGCATCCCGAAGATTCGCCGCATCGGCATCGTCATCGGCAAGCCGCTCGACTTCAGCCGGTTCGAGGGAATGGAGGGTGACCGATTCGTGTTGCGCTCTGTGACCGACGAGCTCATGTACGAGCTGCAGCACCTCAGCAAGCAGGAGTATGACGACGTGTATGCGAGCAGCGTCAAAGAGAAGCGTGCCAGCCTTTCGCGATAAGCTTCGACCAGCGCGCTCGCCTGGCGACGCGTACCTTCCATCACCCCGGCCCGCGTGTTTACGCGTGCCACCGAAGAGAAAATAGGGATAGTCAGTGGTAGACCCCACCGAACCAGTCGTATTGGCAGACGAATCTGTGATCGCGGGCCTCGACTATTGGCGCACCCTTCCGATCAAGCAGCAGCCGTCGTGGCCGAACGCCGACGCTGTCGCTGCGGCATCCGCCGAACTCGCCACCCAGCCGCCGCTGGTGTTTGCCGGTGAGGTCGACATTCTGCGCGACCGCCTGGCCGAGGCTGCTCGCGGAGAAGCCTTCCTCTTGCAGGGCGGCGACTGCGCCGAGACCTTCAGCGGCGCGAACGCCGACCAGATCCGCAACCGGGTGAAGACCGTGCTTCAGATGGCCGTCGTGCTCACCTACGGCGCGTCGATGCCGGTCGTCAAAATGGGCCGCATGGCCGGGCAGTTCGCCAAGCCGCGCTCGAGTGACTTCGAAACTCGCGGCGACGTGACCCTGCCGGCCTACCGTGGCGACATCGTGAATGGCTACGACTTCACCCCCGAATCGCGTGAAGCCGACCCGGCCCGCCTGATCAAGGGCTACCACACGGCCGCCTCAACCTTGAACCTGATCCGTGCGTTCACACAGGGTGGCTTCGCCGACCTGCGCCAGGTGCACAGCTGGAACCAGGGTTTCGCCAAGAACCCGGCCAACCAGCGCTACGAAAAGATGGCGAAGGAGATCGACCGCGCCATCAAGTTCATGATCGCGTGCGGTGCCGACTTCGAGGCGCTCAAGCGCACCGAGTTCTACACCAGCCACGAGGGTCTGCTGATGGACTACGAGCGCCCGATGACGCGGATCGATTCGCGCACCGGCACTCCGTACAACACCTCGGCGCACTTCATCTGGATCGGAGAGCGCACCCGTGAACTCGACGGCGCACACGTCGACTTCCTGTCGCGCGTGCGCAACCCGATCGGTGTGAAGCTCGGCCCGACCACGACCGCCGATGACATGATGCGCCTCGTCGACCTGCTCGACCCGAACCGTGAACCCGGACGCCTCACGTTCATCACGCGCATGGGTGCCGGCAAGATCCGGGATGCCCTGCCCCCGCTTCTCGAAGCGATCAAGGCGAGCGACGCCCAGCCGCTCTGGGTCACCGACCCGATGCACGGCAACGGCATGACGACCCCGCTCGGCTACAAGACCCGTCGGTTCGACGACGTCGTCGACGAGGTCAAGGGCTTCTTCGAGGCGCACCGCGCCGTCGGAACCCACCCGGGTGGCATCCATGTCGAACTCACCGGCGACGACGTCACCGAGTGCCTCGGCGGTTCGGAGCACCTCGACGAGGCTGCGCTGGCCACCCGCTACGAGTCGCTCTGCGACCCGCGTCTGAACCACATGCAGTCGCTGGAACTGGCGTTCCTTGTCGCTGAGGAACTTGCTCAGCGCTAACCGCACGTGCGTACTCTGGCCCGTTGACTCACGTCGGCGGGCCAGAGCTGTTTGTATGCCAAGTGGGGCATGTGTCTGGGGTACCGGGGCTTGACGCCGTGCCGCGCCGAGTTTGACTGTTCCGGTCGAGTTGCCCCGCTCCGCCGGTCAAGCTCGACCGAAAGTGTCAAGCTCGGCGAAAGGACAACGCGACCCGTGCAGGCGACAGATGCATGCGCTGGCCGACCGCGCTAGAGGGAGAATGTCACCTTGACGGTTGAACCGCGCGGAACTGATTCGCCGACGCCGGGCGTGACAGTGGTCACGGTGACCAGCGCGGGGAACGTGTCGGCAAACGCGTTGTAATCAAGTTTCAGGCCGGCGTTCTCGAGAATCGACTTGGCGTCGGCCCAGGTCTTGCCGATGACATCCGGCACCTCGACGGGCTCGGGGCCGCGCGACACGGTCAGCGAGAACGTGGTTCCCTCGCGAACGGGGCCATCGGTGGTCGGGGCAGCCGAAATCACGAGGCCCTTCTGTACCGATTCGCTGTATTGTTCCTCGCCGGCTTCGGCCTTCAAATTCTTGTCGCCGAGAGTCGCCGTCGCATCCTCAACCGACTGGCCGGAGACATCCGGCACAGCACCGAGAGAGACGGCCAGGTTGATGGTCTTGCCTTCGAACGACGGCCCGCCCTGCGAGAGGTCGGCGCCGTCACCCTCGCTGCCCGCGGCGAGCACGATTCCGGCCGGAATGGAGTCGTTGAACTGCGGGTCGATCGACCCGACATTCGCTTTGAGATCCGTGATGGCCTTCCTCGCCGCGTCTTCGCTCAACCCTGCAAGAACGGGAATCGTGATCGGCTGCGGGCCCTGCGACACGTTGAGCGTCACAGCGCTGCCCTTGTCCACACGGATGCCCGTGCCCGGCAGGGTGCTCGCGACGAGTCCTGCGGGGATGGTTCCGCTGTACTCAGTGCCGAGCTTGACGGTCAGCCCGAGCTCTTTCAACTGGGCAGTCGCGTCGTCGGGCGACAATGAGATGAGTTTCGGAACGGCGACCTGTGAACCGGGGCCCGCACCGAAGTACCACCCGGTGCCCCCGGCGATCGCAGCAAGCAGAATGATCGCAGCGAACAGCCAGTAGCCGCGGCGTTTGCGCTTGTGTGCCTTCTCGGCTAGCTCGGCACCGGGCTCATCCGGTGTGTCATCCTCGGCGACCAGCGGGGTCGAGCCGAAGATCTGAGTGTCGGCGTCGGCGATCTCATCGAAACGGCCGGGCATCACCATGGTCGAGGCGGCATGGGCCGCCACGGTGCCGGCTCCAGCGGCAAGCGCGGTCCCGGTCAATACCGTGGTGGCCGCCATCGAGGGGTCGGCGGCGAGCGGAGCGCCGGCTTCCGGCGGGCCGACGACTGCGCCACCGGCCTGCAGATAGTCGAGCAGAACGCGCGCGTCACGCGGGCGGTCTTCCGGGTCGCGGGCCGTCGTCCACGCGACGACTTCGTCGAAGGTCGCCGGAATGCCGGGAACCTTGCTGCTCGGCACCGGCACGGTGTCGTTGGCGTGCTGGTAGGCGATCCGCATCGGCGCTTCGCCCTGGTACGGCTGCTCACCGGTGAGCATCTCGTAGGTCAGAATGCCGAGCGCGTAAATGTCGCTGCGGGCATCCGCCACACCACGGGTGACGAGCTCGGGGGAGAGGTAGGCGATCGTGCCGAGTAGAGCCTGACCGGTCGCTGTGTTGTTGCTTGCTGCCCGGGCAAGACCGAAGTCGCCGAGCTTGATGCGGCCGTCGTCGGCCAGCAGAACGTTTTCGGGTTTGACATCGCGGTGAACGATGCCGGCCTTGTGCGCCGCAGCGAGGCCGCTGAGCACAGCGACCAGGATGTCCATCGTCTGCTCAGGGGTGAGCCGACCGTAGTCCTTGATCAGGTCGCGCAGGGTGATTCCCGGCAGATACTCCATCACCAGGTAGGCCATGTCGGCGTCTTGACCCTGGTCGAAGACGTTCACGACATTCGGATGCGCCAGGCGGGCCGCAGAGCGAGCCTCCTGCACGAAGCGGCTCTTGAACGTGTTGTCGTCGGCCAGATGACCGTGCATGATCTTGATGGCCACACGGCGCTCGAGGCGCAGGTCAGTGGCGAGGTAGACGGTGGCCATGCCGCCACGTGCGATTCGGGAGCGCACCTGATAGCGGCCGTCAATCAGACGGCCGAGCATCGGGTCACTCGGGGTATCGCTCACTCGTCGATTCTAGAGAACGGCGCGGGGTTAGCCCCGATAAAACACCGTGAACGATCCGTTTGGTCGCGAAGTCGTTACCGAATGGGTGTCAGATCAACCGAGTTCGGCTAGCCACGCTCGGGCTGAACTCTCCCACTTGGCGTAAAGGTCGGGGTGACCCGAAATTTGAACGGCCTGTGCAGCGTCGGTGACCGACATCGATTCCCAGCCTGAAATGTCGAGAAGGCCACGGACTTCGTCGTTCGGGTTGCCGGGACCGCCGAAGAAAGCGCGGGTGGCGCGTTCAGGATCCGTGACCTGCTCCGGAGTGCCCCAACCGGCGCTCGGGCGCTGCTGGAACAGCCCCAGCGAATCGCGATCGCCGAACTCAATGTTGCGCAGTCCCGATTCCTGGGCGGCGGCGGCGAGAGCGACCACGATTCCGAAGTCGCTGACGCCCATCGAACGGCCGATCGAGATGATCGTGTCGGCGTTGCGGCGCATCTCATCAGTCAGCGCGACGACGCTCGGGTCGGCGTGAGCGGACGGCGCAGCGGGAGTTTCCTGAGGAGTCACCCACACCGCCGATTCCACGGCGTGTCCGCTCGGGACCGCCAGGTTCTGGCCCGGGTAGATCATGCTCTCCCAGCTCAGGCCGTTGGCATCGAGGATCGCCTGCACCGAGACGCCCAGGGTTGACGCCACGCCACTGATGGTGTCGCCGCTGACGATCGTGTAGGTCGATCCCGATCCTGACGCTGCCGGCTGCACCGAGCTGACGGCCTCGACCGTGGAGCTGGCTCCGGCACCGCTCTCGGGGAGCACGATGACCTGGCCGGGAAAGATCACGCTGCTGGTCGAGAGCCCATTGGCGCGAAGCACAGCGGTCGTGGTCAGTCCGTGAGCCGAAGCCACGCCACTGATGGTGTCGCCGCTCTTGATCGTGTAGCGGGAGATTTCACTGGCCGGACTCGCCGGTTGCTGGATGCTCTGGGTACCGGTGTTCTGCACGCTCAAGGTCAGTTTCTGACCCGGGAAGATGACGGCTTGCCAACCCAGGCCGTTCAGGGCGAGCACTGACGCCGTGGACAGACCGAACTTGCCGGCGATCCCACTGACGGTATCGCCCGCCTGCACCACGTAGTCCTGCGGGGCTGCGGTGACCGTCGCCGGAGCCGACGAAGCGGCGACAGTCGCGGCCGTGAGAGTAGGCGGCGTCGTCTTGAACTTGAGTGGCTTCTTCGCGTGAGTCGCAGCATCCGCGGGAGAGACCATGTGCAATGTCATCGCGATGGCGCTGACCATGACAACGGGGATGCTGGCGAGAATTCTGCGCGAGCGCCGAGCGCCGCGGGGTTTCGCTGTGCCGTGATTCTGCGGTGCAGAATCCGCCGGATTGTGATGAGCTTCCTGCGCCGGCATGGTGTCCCCTTGGTTCGTGGTGCGTTCTCCACGCTGACATAGATGCATAGGCGAGTCAATCAGCCGTGCCGGTGTGACGAGAGTTCGTTGAAGGAATAGCGTCGAATCGACGATTTCGGCGCAATTTCGGATGCTGGGGTGCGAGATGTTTCCCAACTGCCCTGAATCGTGGGAAGGTTGGACTGTGACAGACACGTACTCTGATCAGCAGTGGCTGACCATTCCTGACCTCGTTGAAATGCTTGGATTGAGCCAGAGCCGCGTGCGGCAGCTCATCGAAGACAAATACCTTCTTGCTGTGCGCCGTGACGGCAAACTTCAGGTTCCCGCCGCCTTCTTGAAAGAAGGAGCGCCGCTCGGCGAATTGCGCGGCACCATCTACGTGCTCGGCGACGACGGCTTCACCGACGAGCAGGCCATGGACTGGCTGCTCAATGTCGACGACAGCTTGGGCGTTCCGCCAATCGAGGCGCTCCGTGCCGGCCGCAAGGCCGAGGTGCGTCGCGTCGCTCAGGCGCTCGCGTAACTCACACTTCTCGCTGAGGCTCCTGCCTGAGTTGCTTGACCGCGCCCGGCGATCCTCGACAGGTCGCTGCGCGGGTTGAAAACCGCTGCGCGTGCTGAGTTCAACCAGCGCCGCGGTTTTCAACGCGCGCGCCTTGTCGACGGTGTTCGACCCTGTCGAGGCCGTCGCTAGCGCTCGCTCCTCCTCTAATCACCGAAGTGGTTTCGAGCCGAACTCTTAGAACGTGCGGCGCGTCACCGTGTCGGTGAGCGCGCCGAGTTCGAGGATCGCGTCGGCGCGCAACGGAGCGGAGGCAAGCACCTCGCGCGCCGCGGCGACGTTCTCGGCGATGAGCGCTTCGACGCGGTCGACGGCTCCGCTGTCATGAATCGCGTTCTGCAATGCCACGATCTGTGACTCGTCAAGCTCCGGATTGCCGAGCAATTCGTCGATCAGGCTGCGCGTTTCGCGGGTGCCGTGGTCGCGGGCGAGGGCGATCAGCACGGTGCGCTTGCCCTCCCGGAGGTCGTCACCGCTCGGTTTGCCGGTGACCGCGGAATCGCCGAACACGCCGAGCAGGTCGTCGCGCAGCTGAAAAGCGATTCCGAGCGGCAGTCCGAACTCCCGCAGCGCGCCCAGTTGCTCCGTGCTGGCGCCGGCGAGGGCCGCACCGATCACGAGCGGCGCCTGCACGCTGTACTTGGCCGACTTGTAGACGATCACCCGGTGAGCACGGTCAAGCAACTCGGCATCGGGCTGGGTGACCCAAGCGCGCTCTTCGAGGATGTCGAGGTACTGGCCGGCGGTGACCTCGGTGCGCATCCGGTTGAACTCGATCCGTGCCCGACGGGCGCTGGCCGCGTCGGTCACCTCAAGCAGGGCGTCATCGAGAAGTTCGTCGCTCCAGCCGAGTATGAGATCGCCGAGCAGAATCGCGGATGCCCGGCCGAACTCGGCATCGTCTCCGGCCCACCCCGACGCGCGGTGCAGACCATCGAACAACTTGTGCGCAGACGCGGCGCCGCGGCGGGTATCTGAGTTGTCGATGATGTCATCGTGCACCAGCGCGGCGGCGTGAAAGATCTCAAGTGCGGATGCCGCCCCGACGATGGGGGAGAGCGGAGAATCTGGCGCAGAGACGCTCCTCCACCCCCAGTAACAGAAAAGGGCCCTGAATCGCTTGCCACCGCTGAGAAATTGCCGTGAGAAATCAACGAGCGCGGTAAGGTCAGGGCTGATCGAGGTCACAATGGACTCACGGCTCGCCACGAAATTCTCGATGCGAGAGTGAACTAAACCGACTAGACGAGTGCTTTCAACCACGTGTCTAGCCTAGCCAACCCTGCGGCGCTAGAATTAAGAGCTAAACCCGCTCGATCCCGTAATTGGAGGGAATGAGATGCCGCTATCAGAACAGGAGCAGCGACTCCTCGAAGAGATGGAGCGCAGCCTCTATCACAACGACGCTGATTTTGTGGCGACGGTTGGAGCAACGCGACTTCGACCTAGCTATCGTTCGATAGCTCTGGGGGTGCTCCTCGTCGTTGCCGGAATCGCACTGCTGATTGCGGGCGTCGCCCTGCATCTGCTGTGGCTCGGGATCATCGGGTTCATTGTCATGTTCGGCGGGGTGCTTCTGGCCATCACGCCCGGGCGCGCCAGTCGCGGCTTCTCGCCCGGCGGGTCCACCGGGCACGGTCGAAGCCACGCCCCCTCACGGAAGTCCGACCAGGGCTTCATGGACAAGATGAACGACCGTTGGGATCGCCGCCAAGACGGCAATCACTGACGCAGTCGCACTGACGCAGTTGCTCTGACGCAGTCGCACTGACGACGTTCGCCGTCGCGCGCCGAGAGGTCGCGTCACCAGGCTGAGTAGTAATAGGCAGAGTCGCAATTCACGGGCCGATCTTCTGATCGGCCCTTTTTTGTGCGCTCACACGCGCCAGGAATCGCGGTGCTTGATCGGCCTCTCCCTTTCCCTCCACCACGGTGTCCCCTGAGATTTCGGGCATCCGCGGGCGACTTCTGGTCGAATATCGCTCAATTTCCCTCGAAAGTGGTGGGTTGTGGAGTAAAGTGGAGCAACTCCTGATCCTGGCCGGAAGAGAAGAGGTGATGAATGTTCCTTGGGACCTATGCCCCGAAGCTCGATGAGAAAGGGCGCATCATTCTCCCGGCCAAGTTCCGCGATGAGCTGGCCACCGGCGTGGTCATGACGCGGGGCCAGGAAAACTGCATCTACGTGTTCAGCACCGACGAGTTCGAGCAGCTGCACGAGAAGATCAAACAAGCCCCCGTCACCAGCAAACAAGCCCGCGATTACTTGCGGGTTTTTCTTTCTGGAGCCGCAGCCGACACCCCGGACAAGCAGAACCGGGTCATGATCCCGGCCAATCTGCGCAGCTACGCCGGCCTTGACCGTGAACTCACGGTGATCGGCGCGGGCAGCCGCGTCGAGATCTGGGACAGCGCGGCTTGGGACAGCTACCTCACCGAACAAGAAACCGCGTTCGCCAACACTACGGAGGAGGTGATTCCGGGACTCTTCTAGCCCCTGGTGCCTGACTCCCAGCCGTTCACCCCTGACACACTTCCCCGGTGCCAGGTCGAATGGATGGGGATCCGGAATCAGGGTCGTTCCCGGCACTATCTATGGCCATCAACGACATCCACACCCCGGTACTGCTCGAACGCTGCATTGAGCTTCTCGCGCCCGCGCTTCAGAAGCCAGGAGCCGTTCTCGTTGACGGCACTCTCGGAATGGCCGGCCACGCCGAGGCCTTCCTCACCCGGTTTCCCGAGCTGACCCTGGTCGGGCTCGATCGCGACCTCGAGGCACTTGCGATCGCCGAAGAACGATTGAAGCCGTTTCACGACCGCATTCACCTGGTTCACACCGTGTACGACGGCATCGGCGATGCCCTCGACTCACTCGGCATTCCCGAGGTCGACGGCATCCTCTTCGACCTCGGTGTGTCGTCGTTGCAGCTCGACCAGGTCGACCGTGGTTTCTCCTATTCCAAGGATGCGCCGCTCGACATGCGCATGGACAACACCTCGGAGCTGACCGCCGAACGCATCCTCGCCGACTACAGCGAACAGGACCTGCGCCGTATCTTCCAGGAGTACGGCGAGGAGAAGCTTGCTGCACGGTATGCCAAGGCCATCGTCGAAGCCAGGGAACACACGCCGTTCGTGCGTTCAGCGCAACTTGTTTCGGTGATCACCGCGGTGACCCCCGTCGTGGTGCAGCGTCAAGGGCACCCGGCCAAGCGGGTCTTCCAGGCCCTGCGCATCGAGGTCAACCAGGAACTTGCCGTTCTCGAACGCACGATACCTGCCGCTCTCGAAGCTGTCGCCGTGGGCGGTCGCATCGTCGTCATGTCGTACCAATCGCTGGAAGACCGCATCGTGAAGCGGGCTCTGGCCAAGGCGACAAGTTCCAGCGCTCCCGCCGGCCTGCCGGTGGAACTGCCGGAGCACAAGCCCCTGTTCACCCTGCTCGTGCGGGGCGCAGAACTCGCCACCGATGAAGAAAAAGCAGAGAACCCGCGTGCAACGCCGGTTCGTCTGCGTGCAGCCGAACGCATCAGGAGAGCCGAATGAGCGACAACCTCGCACGGGTTCTGCGCCCGAGCCAGCTTCCGGAACCCGAACGCGAGCAGACTCCGGCGCGCCGGCCGCTCCAGATCGTCACCACGCGCACCCAGCGCAAGGCCCGCCCGCGCATCATCTATGCGTTCACCGCAGTGACCGGCATCGTGGTCATCATCTTCGCCCAGCTCTTGGTGAGCGTCGGTATCTCCCAAGGAGCATTCGAGATCTCGACGCTGCAGAAAAGCCAGGTTGAGCTCGGCCGCACCGCCGACAGCGTGCGCGAGAACCTCGTGCGGGTGTCGGCACCGCAGGCTCTCGCCGCGAACGCCGAGGCCCTGGGCATGGTGAGCAATTCGAACCCGGTTTTCCTGCGACTTTCCAACAACGCGGTGAGCGGTGTGCCCAGCCCCGCGGCCGGAACCACGGTCAATGCGGCGGCGCTGGTGCCGAATGCACTGCTGACGGGGATTCCCCTGGTCACTCAGCTCCCCGTCGCCGGCGCAGAGATTGCCCCGCCGGTCGGCGCACCCGTGACCATTCCCGCCGACGGTGGGATCCCGACCCCGATGACGCACTAACCGCAGCAGACCGGTAGCACCACAACGGCAGTAAGGAATTAACAGTGTCGACCAGTACAGGACCGACGAACACCGGAACCGTCACCAGTCGATCGACGAAACGGCGCATCGTCTGCACGATCATCCTGCTGTTCGTGATCGTTGCCGTCTTCGTCGTCAAGCTCGTCGACATCCAAGTCGTGAGGGCCGACACGCTCAATTCCGACTCGCTCGGCAACCGCTCGGTCGAAGACGTCGTCTACGGCTCGCGGGGAGACATCCTCTCGGCCGACGGGGTCGTGCTCGCCGGAACCGTCATGCGCTATGACGTCGCACTGTCGCCGAAGAATGCCGGTCCGGTCGATCGGGAGGTCGACGGCAAGGACACGACGATCCCGCTCGCGCAGACGGCGGCCGAGATCGGAGCGCTCACCGGGCAAAGCGGTGACACCATCCTCACCATGATCTCTGCGGCCCTGGCGGACAACCCGAAGTCCGACTACGCACTGGTGGCGAAGCAGGTCGACGTGGATGCCTTTCAGGCGTTGGACAAGCTGGACATCCCGTGGTTGACCTTCAAGAAGCACCCAGGACGGGTTTACCCGAACGGCGCCGTCGCCGGAAACCTCGTCGGGTTCGTCTCGTCGGAGGGCGAGGCACAGGCCGGTCTCGAGCTCGCCCAGGACTCCTGCCTGGCCAGCCAGGACGGCATTGAGACCTACGAGAAAAGCGGCAAAGGCGTTCCGCTGCCTGGCAGCACCGTTGAGGTGAGCAAAGCGAAGAACGGCGGAAGCGTCGTCACGACCATCGACTCTGATCTGCAGTGGTTCGTCGCCCAGGCGCTGGCCGCACAAGCGCAGAAGACCGGAGCGGCCTGGGGCAATGTCGTCGTGCAGGAAGCGAAGACCGGCAAGTTGCTCGCCGTCGCCGATTACCCGTCCGTCGACCCGAACAACGTCAACGGCACGCCCAACCCCGATGACCGCGGTTCCCGCGCCTTCACTGCCTCGTTCGAGCCCGGCTCGACCTTCAAGGCCCTCACCGCAGCCTCAGCGATCGACGCGGGCGTTGCAACGCCGGGCGACAAGGTCGTCGCCCCCTACCGGTACATCCCGGCCAACGGCGCGGACATCAACGACAGTTCGATCCATGGCGACCTGAACTTGACCTTGACCGGCGTTCTGATCGAATCATCGAACACCGGAATGTCGAAGTTCGGCGAACGCATGAGCTCAGAGCAGCGCTACGACTACATGACGAAGTTCGGTGTCGGCACCGAGACCGAGGCCGGCTTCCTCGCCGAGGACTCGGGCATTTTGCACCCGTGGGAAGACTGGGACAACCAGACCGACTACGCCACCATGTTCGGGCAGGGGCTCACCACCACGGCCGTGCAGAACGCCAGCATCTACCAGACCCTCGCCAACGGCGGGGTGCGGATGCCCGTGCAACTGGTTGCAGGATGCCGTCAGGCCGACGGAACCGTCACCGAGGTGCCGGCGGCCGAGGGGCGACAGGTCGTGTCAGCAGCCGCGGCCAAGGAAACCTCGGAGATGCTCGAGATGGTTTACCAGCAGGCGTGGCTCAAAGATGTCTGGAACATTCCGGGCTACCGAGTCGCGTCGAAGACCGGAACTGCCCAGGCGGCGGACGGCAATGGCGGGTACTCCAAGGGGTACATCGTGTCGGTGGAGGGCTTCGCCCCGGCCGACGATCCGCAGTTTGTCGTTTCGGTGACTCTGGCAGATCCTGTTAACATGAATACGTCTGCCGCACCGGCTCCGATCTTTCAGGAGGTCATGAGCCAGGTGCTGAAGAAGTATCGGGCAGTTCCCTCAGGTACCCCTGCACCTGCACTCCCTGCCACCTGGTAAGAAAGCGAGCCTGTGACCAACTCGGCGCCCTCGGCTCTTCGTCCACAGCATCCCGTACCCCGGTCGTTGTCAGGACTTGTCGAAGAATTCAACCTCGATCTCCGCGATGACATCGATGGACTCGAAGTGACCGGTGTGAGCCTCGGCTCACACACCGTCCAACCCGGAGACCTCTACGTCGGTGTTCCGGGCCGCAACAGCCACGGCGCCCAGTACGCCGCTCAAGCGGCCGAGGCCGGCGCTGTCGCAATCCTGACCGACGAGGTCGGTGCCGGGTTCGCTGCAGGCAGCGGCCTGCCGGTTCTGGTGACCCCGGATGCCCGTGCGGCACTCGGCGCCGTCGCCGCGTGGATCTACCGCACCGACGAGAACCCGGCAACGCTTTTCGCGGTGACCGGCACGAACGGCAAGACCAGCGTCGTCTACCTGCTCTCCGCCATCTTGAACCAGCTCGGGATCGTCTCGGGGCTCACCTCGACGGCCGAGCGCCGCATCGGTGACATCGCGGTGACCAGCTCACTGACCACCCCGGAAGCGAGCGAACTTCACGCTCTGCTCGCCCGGATGCGCGAGGCCGAAGTGCGCGCCGTTGGCATCGAGGTCAGCGCCCAGGCGCTCACGCGCCACCGCGTCGACGGTCTCGTCTTCGACGTCGCCGGCTTCACCAACCTCAGCCACGACCACCTCGACGACTACGACGCGATGGAAGACTATTTTCAGGCCAAGCTCGAGCTGTTCCAGCCCGACCGCTCACGCCGCGGCGTCGTCACCGTCGACTCCGAGTGGGGCCGTCGCCTGGTCGACGAATGCCGCATTCCCGTGACGACTCTCACGACGCGCCCCGACATCGACGCCGACTGGCGCATGCGGGTCACGGCCGAGAGCGCCTTGTTCACCGAGTTCGTGCTCGAAGGGCCAGAGGGTCGCACGCTCACCACCCGCGTGCCGCTGCTCGGCTGGTACATGGCGGCCAATGCCGCCCTGGCCATCGTCATGCTCGTCGAATCAGGGTTCGACCTCGAGGCGATCGAGCACACGCTCGGTCGTGACGGCGGCATCGACGCCTATATCCCGGGCCGCGCCGAGCGCGTGTCGGGGGAGCAGGGCCCCCTCGTCTACATCGACTACGGCCACAGCCCCGACGCCTTCCTCAACACGCTTGACGCCATTCGCAAGTTCACGCCCGGCCGCGTGATCATGGTCTTCGGCGCCGACGGCGACCGCGACACCACCAAGCGCGCCGAGATGGGTGCGATCGCCGCTCGCGGCGCCGACGCGGTGGTCATCACCGACTTTCATCCCCGGTTCGAAGACCCCGCGGCGATCAGGGCCGCGCTTCTCGAAGGCGCCCGGTCCGCTGTGCCTGACGGAGAATTCTACGAAGTGCCCGACCCGCGTGCGGCATTCCGCACCGCGCTGTCGCTGGCCAAAGACGGAGATTCCATCCTCTACGCCGGCCCCGGCCATGAGGACTACCACGAAGTTGCCGGAGTGAAAATCCCTTATTCTGCCCGTGAAGACGCTCGAACCGCACTCCGTGAAGCCGGGTGGTTGTAAATGATCGCCCTGACACTTGCTGAGATTGCTGCGGCCACGAACGGCGCACTGCACCTCGATGGATGCGACGCCACATCTGAGACCGTCGTCGACGGCTCCGTGCACACCGACTCCCGTGAAATCGTTGCAGGGGCAATCTTTGTGGCCAAGCCCGGCGAAGTCACCGACGGACACCTCTTCGCCCCGATCGCGGTCGAGAAGGGAGCCGTGCTCCTCATCGTCGAGCGCGTGCTCGACCTTCCCGTTGCGCAGCTCGTGGTTCCCGACGCCGTCACGGCTCTCGGCGACCTGGCCACCGAGGTCGTCACCCGCGTGCGCGCACTCGGCCGCCTGAAGATCGTGGGAGTCACCGGTTCCAACGGTAAAACCACCACCAAGAACTTGATTCGGGCCGTGCTCGAACGTGTCGGCCCGACCATCGCGGCGCGGGCATCCTTCAACAACGAGGTCGGCGCACCGCTGACCATGCTCGAGCTGACCGAAGAGACCCAGTTTCTCGTCGCCGAGATGGGCGCCAGCGGCGTCGGCGAAATCGCACGCCTGGTGCGCATGGCCCGGCCTGACATCGGCATCGTGCTGAAGGTGGGACTGGCGCACGCCGGAGAATTCGGCGGTATCGAAGCGACCGTGCGCGCCAAGACGGAGATGGTCACCGACCTGCTTCCGACGGATGTCGCGGTGCTGAACGCCGACGACCCCCGCGTGGCACCGATGGCTGAGCACACCGCCGCCCGGATCACCTGGTTCGGTCTCGACAGCCCGCTGCTCACCGCATCAGACGAGAATGCGGCCCCGGCCGTGCGCGCAACCGACGTTCACGCGTCGGCGCAGGGCACCCGCTTCACGCTGCATCTGTCCAACGGCGAATCGCGCCAGGTCGCCTTCAAGGTTCTCGGTGAACACCACGTGATGAACGCGTTGGCCGCCGCCGCGGCGACCGAGCTGCTCGGTGTGCCGATCGATGACATCGTGTCGGCGCTCGAGTCGGTGCAGACCGCAGAGCGCTGGCGCATGGAGGTCATGGGCGGTAAAGACGGCGTGACGATCATCAACGACGCCTACAACGCCAGCCCCGACTCGATGGCCGCAGCGCTGAAGACCCTGGCGCAGATCAAGGCTCCCGGGCAGCGCACGATCGCTGTTCTCGGCGAGATGAGTGAACTGGGCGAATTGGCCGGGGAGGAGCACGACCTGATCGGTCTGCTCGCCGTGCGGTTGAACATTTCGCAGATCATCGTCGTGGGCTCCGCAGCCCGCCGCATGCACATCAGCACCATCAACCAAGGCTCCTGGGATGGCGAATCACTCTTCGCCGACACGCCGGAGAGTGCCTTCGAATTACTGCGCAACACAGTAAAGCCGGGGGATCTGGTGTTGGTTAAATCATCGAACTCCGCAGGCTTACGCTTCCTGGGCGACCGACTGGGAGAATTGTTCTCGTGAGAGCCCTACTGATTGCCGGAGCCCTGTCGCTCGCCTTCACGCTCTTCCTGACCCCGCTGTTCATCCGGCTGTTCCACAAGATCGGCTGGGGACAGTTCATTCGCGACGATGGCCCGCAGAGCCATCACGCCAAGCGGGGAACCGCGACCATGGGTGGAATCATCATCATCCTGGGCGCCGTCATCAGCTATTTCACGGCGATGTGGGTGACCGGATCGCACATCCCCGCCTCCCCCCTCCTCGTGCTGTTCATGATGGTCGGCCTCGGCCTCGTCGGGTTCGTCGACGATTTCTTGAAGACCAGAAAGCAGCGCAGCCTCGGGCTGGGCGGCTGGCAGAAGATCATCGGCCAGGTCATTGTCGCCGGAACCTTCGCCTGGTTGTCGTTGCAATTCCCGAACAAGCACGGGGTAACTCCGGCCTCCACACATATCTCGTTTCTGCGCGACCTGCCGATCGACTTCATGGCGCTCGGCGCGATCGCCGGCACCATCCTGTTCGTCATCTGGGTCTGCCTGATCACCGCCGGCACCTCGAACGCCGTTAATGTGACCGACGGTCTCGACGGTCTCGCAACCGGCGCGTCGATCCTCTCGATCGGCTCGTTCATCATCATCGGATTCTGGCAGTCGAATCAGGCACGGTTCGGGGGAGCGGACATCAGCGACCTCTACCGTGCCTACGACGTGCGCGACCCGCTCGACCTGGCCATTGTCTCGGCGGCCATCGTCGGCGGTCTGATCGGGTTTCTCTGGTGGAACACCTCGCCCGCAAAGATCTTTCTCGGTGACACCGGTTCGCTCGCCATCGGTGGCGCCTTGGCCGCTCTCGCGATTCTCAGCCGCACCGAGCTGTTGCTCATCCTGATCGGTGGTCTCTTCGTCATCGAGACCGGCTCGGTCATCGTGCAACGTGCATACTTCAAGGTCACCCATGGCAAGCGGATCTTCTTGATGAGCCCGATCCACCATCACTTCGAGCTCAAGGGCTGGGCGGAAGTCACCGTCGTCGTGAGATTCTGGATCATCGGTGGTCTGCTCGTCGCCGCCGGAGTCGGAACCTTCTATCTCGAATGGCTGTCGCGCACCCCATGACCCGTCTCGATACTCTGACCAGCTGGCACTCAGACTGGACCGATCTGAAGGTCGCAGTGCTCGGGCTCGGTGTGACGGGCTTCGCCGCGGCCGACACCCTGGCCGAACTCGGCGCCGATGTTCTCGTCGTGGCCTCCGACACCAGCACCGAACGCGCACAGCTGATCCCGGTGATCGGTGCGCGCCTGGTGCAAGCCGACTCCGATGAGATCCCGACCGAGCTGATTGATCTCCGTCCGGATGTCATCGTCGTCTCGCCCGGCTACCACCCCGATCACACCCTGCTCGAATGGGCACAGGCGAACGCGGTTCCGGTCTGGGGCGACATCGAACTCGCCTGGCGTCTGCGCGACAAGGTCGGGACGCCAGCCGAATGGATTCTGGTCACTGGAACCAACGGCAAGACGACGACCGTGCAGATGGCGGCCACCATGCTGGCCGCCGCCGGGCACCGTGTCGCACCCTGCGGCAACATCGGCATTCCCGTGCTCGACGCGATTCGCGACCCCCAGGGTTGGGATGTGCTCGTCGTCGAGCTCTCGAGCTACCAGCTTCACTATCTGCCGACGAGCGGTCCCGGTGCCCTCGTGCCGTGGGCGAGCGTGTGCCTCAACATCGCCGACGACCACATCGACTGGCATGGCTCCGCCGCCGCCTACCGGGCGGCGAAGGCGACCGTCTACGCGAACACGATCACCGCCTGCGTCTACAACAAGGCCGATGAGGCGACCCGCGAGATGGTCGAAGAAGCTGACGTGCAAGAAGGCGCCCGGGCGATCGGGTTCGGCCTCGGCGCTCCCGGCCCCAGCGATTTCGGAATCGTCGACGGCATCCTCTGCGACCGTGCATTCCTCCCCGAACGATTCAACGAGGCACTCGAGTTGACGACGGTCGACGACCTGGCCGCGGCCGGGCTGTCGGCCGCCCACATCGTGTCGAACATCCTCGCCGCAAGTGCGCTGGCCCGATCGTTCGGTGTCACCCCGGCACAGATTCGCCTTGCTCTTGAAACCTTCCGGCTCGATGCGCATCGCATCGAGGTGGTGAGCGTCGTTCGCGACATCCGCTGGGTCGACGATTCGAAGGCGACCAACCCGCACGCGGCGGATGCCTCGCTTCGTGCCTTCGACTCGGTGGTCTGGCTGGTCGGCGGGCTGCTCAAGGGCGTTGACATCGACGACCTCGTCGCCAGCCATGTCTCCCGGTTGCGCGCAGCGATCATCATCGGCGTCGACCGGGTTGCCCTGCGTGAGGCATTCGCCCGGCATGCTCCGCTGCTGCCCGTCATCGAAATCGACACCGAGGTGTTCGACGAGGTCATGCCGGCCGCCGTCGACGCCGCCGGATCTCTCGCCCGCGCCGGCGACGTCGTGCTGCTGGCACCCGCCGCCGCCTCGATGGACCAGTTCGCCTCCTACAGCGAACGTGGCACCCGTTTCGCCGAGGCCGTTCACGAGTATCTCGGAGGTGAGGCGGGTGAAGAATCCGCCTCGGACGCGCGCGACTAGGCCGGGGGACGCAGGGGACGCCGGGCTGGAGAACGCCGAGGCCGCCGTGCGGGCATCCGCCTCGTCGGCCCGGATCTCACTCGGCCGCGTTTTTCGGGCTGAGTCGGCCAACTATTTTCTGCTTCTCGGCACCACGCTGTTCCTCGTCGCCTTCGGGCTGATCATGGTGTGGTCGTCGTCCTCGGTGCTGTCCTACCTCGATGACACCGGGTTTTTCGGCGGGCTCTTGCGTCAGGGAGGTTTCGCCCTTCTCGGTATTCCGATCATGCTCATCGCCAGTCGGATGCCGGCGAAGTTCTGGGCGCGCATCGCCTGGCCGACCCTTCTGGTCGCCTGTTTCCTCCAAGCACTGGTGGTGTTCACCCCGCTCGGTCACACCGTCGCCGGCAACACCAACTGGCTGACCATCGGCAGCGTGCAGTTCCAGCCCTCTGAAGGCATCAAGGTGGCCCTGGTCATCTGGCTGGGCATGATCCTCGCGCAGAAACAGGACAAACTCGACGACTGGCGCCATGTCTTCATCCCGGTCTTCGGAGTCGGTGGCGCCGCCGTCGGTCTCGTGCTGATCGGTGGAGACCTCGGAACCGTCATCATCATGGCCGGCCTGCTGTTCGGCGCACTCTTCTTTGCCGGCGTCAGACTGAAATTGCTGGCTATCCCGCTCGTCGCCGGGATCATCCTCGCGTTGATCGTCGCGTTCTCCAGTTCCAACCGGTTCACCCGCATTATGAGCTTCATCGGCAAGGGCTGCGACGAAGTGAACGGCTCGATCTCCGATGCCTGCTGGCAGCCGCTCCACGGCACCTGGGCGTTGGCCAACGGGGGAGTGACCGGTGTCGGCCTCGGCAATTCAAAGGCGAAATGGTCGTGGCTGCCGGCCGCAGACAACGACTACATTTTCGCCATCATCGGCGAAGAGCTCGGGCTGATCGGTGCGATCGTCGTACTACTCATGTTCGTGCTCCTGGCGATCTCGCTGATTCGGATCATGCGTGCAAGCACCTCGGCTCAGGGGCGGATCACCGTTGCCACCGTCCTGGTCTGGATCATCGGCCAGGCAATGGTGAACATTGCGGTCGTGCTCGGCCTCCTCCCAGTTCTCGGCGTTCCGTTGCCGCTGATCTCCTCGGGCGGCACAGCCCTGCTCACGACTCTGCTCGCGATCGGCATCGCGCTGTCGTTCGCCCGCACCGACACTTCGCTGAAGGAGCTCCACCCATGACCACGTATCTTCTCGCCGGCGGGGGGACTGCGGGTCACGTGAATCCCTTGCTCGCCGTGGCCGACGCCATCCTCGCCGCAGAACCCACCTCGACGGTGCTCGTGCTGGGCACAGCCGAAGGCCTCGAGGCCCGACTGGTGCCTGCTCGCGGCTATGAACTGATCGTCATCCCGAAAGTGCCGTTTCCGCGCCGGCCGAATCGCGCGGCGCTTCGGTTTCCCGCACGGTTCAACAGCGCCATCAAGCAGGTCGCCGACGTGATCCGCACCAGATCGGTGGATGTCGTCGTCGGCTTCGGCGGGTACGTTTCGACGCCTGCCTATCTCGGGGCGCGCCGGGCCGGTGTGCCGATCGTGATTCACGAGGCGAACGCCAAACCAGGAATGGCCAACAAGTTGGGCGCGCGGTACAGCACCCACGTGGGCGTTGCATTTCATGGCACCCCCCTGCGGCACGCGGAGTTCGTCGGCATGCCGTTGCGGCCCGAGATCGAGAATCTCGACCGGGCCGCAGCTCGCCCGGAGGCGCTCGCGTTCTTCGGACTTGCCGCCGATCGACCGACCCTCGTGGTGACCGGCGGTTCGCTCGGCGCCCGTCGGCTGAATCAGACACTCGTGTCGTCGGCCGAAGCGATCATCGCCGCCGGCTGGCAGGTGCTGCACATCACCGGTGAGAAGTCAGAGGTGTCCGACCCCGAGCTGGCGCACTACCGGATGATCGCGTATTGCGATCGGATGGACCTCGCGCTCTCGGCCGCGGATGCGGCCGTGTCGCGCGCCGGCGCCGGGACGGTCTGCGAGCTTGCCGCGCTCGGCATTCCCGCCGTGTACATTCCGTACCCGGTCGGCAACGGCGAGCAGCGGTTCAACGCGGCAGACGTCGTCGAAGCCGGCGGTGGAATTCTGGTCGACGACGCAGCCTTCGTGCCGGACTGGGTTCGCGCAGAACTCGTGCCGCTGCTGGCCGATCGTCAGAAGATCAGCGCGATGGCCGCTGCGGCGGCATCCGTGGGAGTGCGTGATGGGGCGGAACGTATGCTCGCCCTGATTCACCGCGCGCTGTAACCAATCCCGACTTCCCAGCCGTCGGCGCGTAACGTGGATTGCGGCAGGATTGAGCTGCACGTTTTCAGATCCACCCGACTGTGAATTGCCAGTTTTCGAAAAGCAGAGAAGAGCACCGCACCCGTGATTAAGCCAGACCTCACCCTCACGATTCCCGAGAACCTGGGCGCTGTGCACTTCGTCGGCATTGGCGGAGCCGGCATGAGTGGCATCGCCCGCTTGTTCCTCGCCGCCGGTCACACCGTCACCGGCTCCGACCAGAAGGACTCAGAGAACGTGGAGGCGCTTCGCGCTCTCGGTGCCTCGATCGCCATCGGACATGACGCGAAGAACGTCGGTGACGCCGACACCCTCGTGGTGACCGGTGCCCTCTGGCAGGACAACCCCGAGTATGTTCTCGCGCTGGAGCGTGGCATTCCGGTGCTGCACCGCGCGCAGGCGCTGGCCTGGCTGGTCAAGCAGCAGCGCCTCGTGTCCGTGGCCGGAGCGCACGGCAAGACGACGTCGACGGGGATGATCGTGACGGGCCTGCTCGGCCTCGGCCAAGACCCGAGCTTCGTCAACGGTGGCGTGATCGAGACTCTCGGCGTCAGTTCGGCGAGCGGCAGCGACGACCTCTTCGTCGTCGAGGCCGACGAATCAGACGGTTCCTTCTTGCTCTACAACACGGCTGTCGCACTGATCACCAACGTCGACCCCGACCACCTCGATCACTACGGCTCGGTGGAAGCGTTCGAAGCCGCGTTCGTCTCGTTCGCTCAGTCGGCCTCCGAGTTCGTCGTCGTGTCGTCTGACGACTCCGGCGCCGTGGCCGTCACGAAGAAGCTCGTCGACAAGCGCGTGATCACCTTCGGCGAGGATGCCGCAGCCGATGTGCGCGTGCACAGCATCGTGACCGAGGGCCCGGTGCAGTTCAGCGTCGCCTGGAACGGCGCCGACTATTCGGCCACCCTGCGTGTTCCGGGTCGCCACAATGCCATCAATGCGGCAGGAGCCTTCGCTGTGCTCGTCGGACTCGGCTTCGAGCCCGCCGCCTCATTGGCAGCGATCTCCGCCTTCGGAGGCACCGGCCGTCGGTTCGAACTGCACGGTACCGTCGGCGGCGTCAGCGTCTACGACGACTACGCGCACCACCCGACCGAGGTGGCCGCCGCTCTGTCCGCGGCCCGCACCGTCGTCGGCACCGGCCGCATCATCGCCGTGCACCAGCCGCACCTCTACAGCCGCACCCGCCTGTTTGCGAAAGAGTTCGCCGACGTGCTCGAGCAGAACGCCGACCACACCATCGTGCTTGACGTCTACGGCGCCCGCGAGGACCCGGAACCCGGCGTGACCGGAGCCCTCGTCTCGGAGAAGTTCGCCGACCCCTCCAAGGTCGCCTTCGTCTCTGACTGGCAGGATGCCGCCGATTACCTCGCCAGCATCGCCCAGGATGGCGACTTCGTCGTGACCCTCGGCTGCGGCGACGTCAACCGCATCGTTCCCCAGCTTCTCGAATCCCTGACCCGGACGCGCGGATGATGCGCCGAGCCGTATGAAGCGGCCACCGAGCCTGGAGCGGCCGGCAACTCCGGAACCGGAGGCCCCGCGCGTCGCCACATCGGTGCCGAAGCCACGTCGAACGCGGAAGACGACGGATGCTGCGGCGTCTGTAGTCCCGGCGGCCCCGACGCCGACGGCGAGCGACCTCAGCACCGCGACAACCGAACCCATCACGTTGCCGGTGCTTCCGTCGGCGGCAACCCCGGCCGTCGTCACCGTGGCACCGGTTGTGGCACCGGTCGTCACCGTGCAGCTCCCCGACGAGAAGCCAAATCAGAAGCCGAAGCAGAAGCCGACGCTGTCCTGGCCGAAGACCAAGCGTTCGCGCGCCACAGCGGGCACAGCGGGCACGACAGGCGACGTCACACACACCGGGTCAGAGCCCCAGACCGACGATGCGGCTGCACTCACCCCGGCGGCCGCTCGCAAGCAGCTCCGGGCGGCGACGAAGGCACGCAAGCATTACGAGCGTGGCGAGGTTCGCCGGTTCACCTGGCGGTCCCGGCGACGCCGCCGAACTTGGCTGGTCGTCGGGGGAGTCGTTCTGGCCCTCGCGGCGTTCGTCGTCGTCGGCACGTACTCCCCGTTGATGGCGCTGAAGACCATCGAGGTCGTCGGAACCAACCGCATTCCGGCCGCAGACATCCAGGCCGCGCTTTCCTCCCAGGTGGGGGTGCCGCTGCCCATTGTCGATGGTGATCAGATCAAGCGCGAGCTGTCGACGTTCACCCTGATCCAGAGCTATTCCACCGAGAGCCGGCCGCCGAACACCCTGGTGGTGCGTGTCGTCGAACGCGTGCCCGTCGGCCTCCTGGCCACCCCGACCGGATTTGACCTGGTCGATGCGGCGGGCGTCGTGCTGCAGTCCGGCGCCGAGCGGGTTCCGGGGTACCCGGTGATCACCGCGACAAACGGTGTCGGCCACCCCGGTTTCACGGCCGCGGCCGCGGTCATTCGCGTGCTGCCGGAGGGCATCCGCACCCAACTCGATTCCGTCACCGCTGCGACGACCGACGATGTGACGCTCACCCTGGCCGGTGGTGCTCGCGTCGTCTGGGGGAGCGCGGAGCGTTCTGAAGACAAAGCGGCAGTGCTCGCGTCGTTGATGGTGTCGTATCCGCCCGGATCGGTCGGAGAATACGACGTCACCTCACCCGATAGCGCAGTGCTGCGTTGAGTTTCGACCACACTTCGCGACACGCGGGCGCGCCTCCCCATTGTGGGCACTCACCCGAATAGCTTCGAAATCAGCAATTGCATACTCAGCATAACTTTAAACTTCGAGTAAAGGTTTAAGGTTTCACCGGAGGACCGGACACGTGTCAACAAACCAGAACTACCTCGCTGTCATCAAGGTTGTCGGAATCGGCGGCGGCGGCGTCAACGCCGTCAACCGCATGATCGAGCTCGGTCTTCGCGGTGTCGAGTTCATTGCAATTAATACGGATGCCCAGGCGCTGCTGATGAGCGACGCCGACGTCAAGCTTGACGTCGGTCGCGATCTCACCCGCGGTCTCGGTGCCGGCGCTGACCCCGAGGTCGGTCGCCGCGCTGCAGAAGACCACGCGGAAGAGATCGAAGAAGCTCTCGCCGGAGCCGACATGGTCTTCGTGACCGCCGGCGAAGGTGGCGGAACGGGAACCGGTGGAGCACCGGTTGTCGCCCGCATCGCCAAATCGATCGGCGCGCTCACCATCGGTGTCGTCACCAAGCCGTTCGGCTTCGAGGGCAAGCGTCGCCAGGCTCAGGCCGAGACCGGTGTCGCCACCCTCAAGAACGAGGTCGACACCCTCATCGTCGTGCCCAACGACCGCCTGCTCGAGATCAGCGACCGCGGAATCAGCATGCTCGAGGCGTTCTCCACCGCCGACCAGGTTTTGCTCGCCGGTGTGCAGGGCATCACCGACCTGATCACGACCCCCGGTCTGATCAACCTCGACTTCGCAGACGTCAAGTCGGTCATGCAGGGCGCCGGTTCGGCCCTGATGGGCATCGGTTCCTCGCGCGGTGCCGACCGCGCCATCAAGGCTGCGGAACTCGCCGTCGCCTCCCCGCTGCTTGAAGCCTCGATCGACGGCGCGCACGGCGTGCTCCTCTCGATCCAGGGCGGCTCGAACCTCGGAATCTTCGAGATCAACGACGCTGCTCGCCTCGTGCAGGAAGCAGTCCACCCCGAGGCGAACATCATCTTCGGTGCGGTCATTGACGACACCCTCGGCGACGAGGTGCGCGTCACGGTCATCGCCGCCGGATTCGACGGCGGAGAGCCCGGCGCCAAGGCTGTCGAGGTGCGCCGCGCCGACCTCGTCGCCGCCGGTGTCTCGTCGTCGGCCGCAACCGGTGCCGCTGTCGCTGATGCGCTGGCCGCCCCGGCCAGCGCCACCGACTCCAGCCAGTTCGACACCGTGTCTCCCGCCTGGATGTCCACCGACTCGCAGGCCGGCGCTCCCGTTGCCGACCCTGCCTTCGAAGAAGAGTCAGACGACATCGACATCCCCGACTTCCTCAAGTAGAGCCGGCTCTCTTCGTCGAAGACATCAGGTACATCACGTGACGACAACACCTCAGGGCGAATCGGCTCTGTCATCCTTTCCCGGGCTGGCAGAGCGACTCGCTGTGGTGCAGGACAGCGTGGCGGATGCCGTTCGCCAGGCCGGGCGCTCGCCCGGCGAGGTCACCACGATCGTCGTGACCAAGTTTCATCCGGTCGGCCTCATTCGGGCGCTGGCCGAACTCGGCATTCACGACATCGGTGAGAACCGGCACCAAGAGGCACAGGCGAAAGCCCAGGAGCTCGCGGCGCTCGATCTGCGCTGGCATTTCATCGGCCAGGTGCAAGGCAAGAAGGCGCGCCAGGTGCGCGCCTATGCCGACGTCATTCATGCGGTCGACCGGGAGTCGTTGGTGACGGCCTTGGCCTCCACCGAATCGGTCGTCGATGCCTTCGTGCAGGTCAACCTCACCGACGACCCGGCCCGTGGCGGCGTGTCGCCCGACGCGTTGCTGCCCCTGGTCGAGCGGGTTCTCGAGACTCCCGGGTTGCGTTTGCTCGGCCTGATGGCCGTTGCTCCGCTCGACGCCGCGCCACGTGCAGCGTTTGCTCAGGTGCGGCAGCTCGGCGAGAGGGTGCAGCAGCTGGCACCCGACGCCACGAAGTTGTCGATGGGGATGTCGGCGGACTACGCCGATGCCATCGCCGAAGGTGCGACACACCTGAGAATTGGATCGGCAATCACGGGCAATCGCCCGAGCGAGCGTTAATCTCGAACCACAAGCATTACCAACACGGAGGTTTTGATGTCCAACCCGCTCAAGAAAACCATGGTCTACCTGGGTCTTGCAGACGAAGAGCTGGAGTATGAGGCGCCGGCCAACTCTCAGGTCGCCGCAGCGGGCACTCCTGTCGGTCACGCCCCTGTCGCCGTGCAGGCGCCGAGCGCCGCAGCGACTCCGGGTCGCGCCCCCGTCACGCCGTTGCACAAGACTGCAGCGCCGCGCAGCGTTGCCGCGTCAGAGATGAACGAGATCCTGACTGTGCACCCGCGCCAGTACCGCGACGCCCAGGCCATCGCCGAGTCCTTCCGCGACGGCATCCCCGTCATCATCAACCTCTCGCAGATGAGCGATGCGGATGCTCGTCGCCTCATCGACTTCGCCAGTGGCCTCTCGCAGGGCCTCTACGGCAAGATCGAGCGCGTGACCTCGAAGGTGTTCCTGCTGTCGCCGTCGCACGTGGTCGTTTCGGGCGAAAACTCCGATGAAGACGCAGACGCCGAGGCGTCGTTCTTCGCGCAGTCGTAGCATTAGTTCGTGTTCTTCGTCGTTCTTCTAGGAAATCTTCTCTATTTCCTCCTCCTGATCTATTTCTTCGTGCTCTGGGGTCGATTCATCGTCGACCTGGTGCGCGGAATCAACCACTCCTGGCGCCCGCACGGCTTCGGACTCGTGGTTATTGAAGTGGTCTACGCCGTCACTGACCCGCCGATCAAGTTTTTTCGCCGGATCATGCCGGCGTTGTCGGTCGGTCAAATCTCGTTCGACTTCGGCTGGAGTCTCACCATGCTCTGCTGCATCGTCGCCATGTACGTCGTGCCGTTGCTCACGCGACTGGCCTGATCTGAATCACACGGAGTTGACGGTCTGCCGACTCACCGGGGCCGGCTCAGCCAAGTCACATGGTCTATCCATGTATTCTTGACCGGTAATTGTTCTCTTTTGTTCGCAACTCAAGTTCTAAGGGTGGAAAGCCATGGCGCTAACTCCGGAAGATGTAGTCAACAAGCGGTTCCAGTCCACAAAGTTCCGTGAGGGATACGACCAGGACGAGGTTGATGACTTCCTCGACGAGGTCGTTGTCGAACTGCGCCGCCTGACCGCGGAAAACGAAGAGCTGAAGGCTCAGGTCGCCGCAGGCGGCGGCCAGGTAGCCGAGCCGGTTCGTGCCGCAGCCACCGTTGCCGCTCCCGTGGTCGTTGCCGCCCCCGAGCCCGTCGCTGTTCCGGAGCCCGTCAAGGCCCCTGTCGTCGCCGAAGCTGCCGACGAGACCGCCGGTACCACCAACCTGCTTCAGCTGGCACGTCGCCTGCACGAAGAGCACGTCAAGGAAGGCGCTGAGAAGCGCGACGCCTTGATCGCCGAGGGTCACGCCACTGCGGCTCGCGTCGTAGCCGAGGCAGAAGCCCGTCAGCGTGCTCAGATTGCTGCTCTCGACCAGGAGCGTTCGGTTCTCGAAAACAAGATCGATGAACTGCGCACGTTCGAGCGCGAGTACCGCCAGAAGCTGAAGAGCTACATCGAGGGTCAGCTCCAGGAGCTTGACTCCGCATCACCGGTTGGCGCCGGCGCGGACTCCAACGCCCCGAAGTCAAGCTTCTCGGGCTTTGGCGCCTAACACTCGCACGAAGGTCAGCTTCAGCGCTCTCTTCGTTCTCGTCGGTGTAGCGCTGGGCGCATATGCGCTGGATCAAATCAGCAAGGCCGTTGTTGTCGCCAACATGACCGAGGGTTCGGTTGTGCCGGTTCTGGGCGGAGTGCTTCAATTGCACTTCGTCCGGAACCCCGGCGCGGCATTCTCTCTCGCCAGTGGGATGACCTGGATTTTCTCGATCCTCGCCGCCGCTGTCGTCGTCTTCATCATCTGGTTCGCGGGACGCATCCGCTCGATCGCCTGGGCACTGGTCTTCGGCCTGCTGCTCGGCGGTGTGCTCGGCAATCTCACCGACCGGCTGCTGCGCCCCCCGGGTTTCGGCGTCGGCCATGTGATCGATTTTCTCTCCACCCCATGGCTGATTCCCGCCATCTACAACGTGGCAGACATGTGCATCGTCACGAGCATGACGATCTTCATGATCCTCACGATTCGTGGCATCGGGCTCGACGGCGAACGACTGCCCAAGCCGGGCGCTGACACGGGTTCGGCGGCTGCAGTCGAGACTGATTCCGCCGCTCCCGACGGTGAAGCGGATGCCGATGCGTCTGTGGACGGCGGCACCGAAAGCCCCGCAGACCCCCAACCCAGAACTGAGTCTTGATCGCCGGCATGGAATCTCGTTCCCTCTTCCTTCCTGACAGTTTCGAAGGCGTGCGGGTTGACGCCGGCATGGCGAAACTCCTCGGGTTCTCCCGAAACTTCGCGGCAGATGTCGCCGAAGCCGGCGGCGTGCTGCTCGACGGCACCGTCGTCGGCAAGTCTGACCGTCTGCGTGCCGGCGGTTGGCTCGAAGTGAATTGGAAGCCGAAGGAAGAGATCTCCATCGTTCCGATGGCGGTTCCCGATCTCACGATCGTTTACGACGACGACAGCATGGTCGTGGTGAACAAGCCGGCCGGAGTCGCGGCTCACCCGAGCGTCGGCTGGACCGGACCCACTGTGGTCGGCGCCCTCGCCGCCGCTGGATACCGTATTTCCACCTCGGGGGCCGCCGAGCGAGCCGGTGTCGTGCACCGACTCGACGCCGGAACCAGCGGACTGATGGTCGTGGCGAAATCGGAGGCGGCCTACACGGCGCTGAAGCGTGCGTTCCACGACCGTGAGGTGGAGAAGATCTACCACACGGTCGTGCAAGGCCACCCCGATCCTCTCTCGGGCACCATCGACGCACCGGTCGGCCGTCATCCGCGGTCCGACTGGAAGTTCGCAGTCATCGCCGACGGCAAGCACGCCATCACCCACTACGAGACGCTCGAGGCATTTCCGTTCGCTTCACTTCTCGAAGTGCACCTGGAAACCGGGCGCACCCACCAGATCCGTGTGCACATGGCCGCTCAGCGGCATCCGTGTGTCGGTGACGCCATGTATGGCGCCGACCCGTCAATCTCGGCCAGACTCGGCCTGACCCGCCAGTGGCTGCACGCCAAGCAGTTGGCGTTCAACCACCCGGAGACGGGGGAGTGGGTCACCTTCACCTCCGATTACCCTTCGGATTTGGCCCACGCCCTCCGCGTCTTGCGCGATGAAGGTTAAGCTAGTTCATCACCCATCCTCAGCATTTCGGAGCAGTCCTTGTCATCTCAGAGTGATTCGTTCGTTCACCTCCACGTGCACAGCGAGTACTCGATGCTTGACGGTGCCGCCCGGGTAAAGCCCCTGATCAGCGCGGCCGTCGAGCAAGGGATGCCCGCTGTCGCGGTGACTGACCATGGCAACATGTTCGGAGCATTCGACTTCTGGCGTACCGCCACCGAGGCGGGCATCAAACCGATCATCGGTACCGAGGCGTACATCACGCCCGGTACGCACCGCAGCGACAAGACCCGCGTGAAGTGGGGCTCGAACGCTCAGGGCCGCGACGACGTCGGTGGCGCTGGCTCGTACACGCACATGACCCTGCTCTCGGAAACCACAGAGGGCATGCACAACCTGTTTCGGCTGTCGTCACGGGCGTCGCTCGAGGGCTACTACTTCAAACCGCGCATGGACCGTGAGCTGCTCAGCCAGTACTCGAAGGGTCTGATCGGCACGACCGGATGCGCCGGTGGCGAGGTGCAGACCCGCCTGCGTCTCGGGCAGTACGACGAGGCGAAGAAGGCCGCCGGCGAGCTGCGCGACATCTTCGGTGCAGAGAACTATTTCTGCGAAGTCATGGACCACGGCATCGATGTCGAACGCCGCACGATGAGCGATCTGCTGCGTCTGGCCAAAGAGCTCAACTTGCCGCTCGTTGCCACCAACGACCTGCACTACACGCACGCCCACGACGCCACCGCCCACGCCGCTCTGCTCTGCGTGCAGTCTGCGTCGACGCTCGACGACCCGAACCGGTTCAAGTTCGACTCCGACGAGTTCTACCTGAAGACCGCCGCGCAGATGCGGCACATCTTCCGCGACAACCCGGACGCCTGCGACAACACCCTGCTCATCGCGGAGCGGTGTGAAGTTGAGTTCAACACCAAAGCCAACTACATGCCGCGCTTTCCGACGCCTGAGGGGGAGAACGAGGAGAGCTGGTTCATCAAAGAGGTCGAGGTCGGCCTCCTGAAGCGCTACCCGAACGGCATTCCCGACGACGTGCGAAAGCAAGCCGACTATGAGGTCGGGGTCATCACCCAGATGGGCTTCCCCGGCTACTTCCTGGTGGTTGCCGACTTCATTGCCTGGTCGAATCAGCAGGGCATCCGGGTCGGCCCCGGCCGTGGTTCTGGCGCCGGCTCCATGGCGGCATACGCCATGGGTATCACCGGCCTCGATCCGCTGGTTCACGGACTGATCTTCGAGCGGTTCCTGAACCCCGACCGCGTCTCCATGCCCGACTTCGATATCGACTTCGACGAGCGTCGTCGCGGCGAGGTCATCCGCTACGTCACCGAGAAGTACGGCGATGAGCGAGTGGCCCAGATCGTCACCTACGGCACGATCAAGGCCAAGCAGGCGCTCAAGGACTCCTCGCGGGTGCTCGGCTTCCCGTTCGGAATGGGTGACAAGCTCACCAAGGCGATGCCGCCCGCCATCATGGGTAAAGACGTGCCGCTGACCGGCATGTTCGACAAAGACCACCCGCGCTACAAGGAGGCAGTCGACTTCCGCGGGGTGATCGAATCGGACCCCGAGGCCCGAACCGTCTTCGATACGGCCCTCGGACTCGAAAACCTCAAGCGCCAATGGGGTGTGCACGCCGCCGGCGTGATCATGTCGAGCGATCCGTTGATCGACATCATCCCGATCATGAAGCGCGAGGCCGACGGCCAGATCGTCACCCAGTTCGACTACCCGGCCTGTGAGTCGCTCGGGCTGATCAAGATGGACTTCCTCGGGCTCCGCAACCTCACCATCCTCGACGACGCCCTCGACAACATCGAAGAGAACCGCGGGCACCGCCCGATTCTCGAAGACCTCCTGCTCGACGACCCGTTGGCCTACGAGCTGCTCGCCCGCGGCGACACGCTCGGCGTCTTCCAGCTCGACGGCGGGCCGATGCGCGCATTGCTGCGCTCGATGAAGCCTGACAACTTCGAAGACATCTCCGCCGTCATTGCGCTCTATCGTCCGGGCCCCATGGGCGCGAACTCGCACACCAACTATGCGCTGCGAAAGACCGGGCTGCAGGAGATCATTCCGATCCATCCCGAGCTTGAAGAGCCGCTGAAAGACATCATCGGCGGTACCTACGGCCTGATCGTCTATCAGGAGCAGGTCATGTCGATCGCGCAGAAGCTCGCCGGCTTCTCGCTCGGTCAAGCCGACCTGTTGCGCCGCGCGATGGGCAAGAAGAAGAAGTCAGAGCTGGACAAGCAGTTCGAGGGCTTCTCCGCCGGCATGGTCTCCAACGGCTACGGTCCCGAGGCGATCAAGACCATTTGGGACATCCTGCTGCCCTTCTCCGACTACGCCTTCAACAAGGCGCACTCGGCGGCCTACGGGGTGCTCTCCTACTGGACCGCGTACCTCAAGGCGCACTACCCGGCCGAGTTCATGGCCGCGCTGCTGACCAGTGTCGGCGACTCCCGCGACAAGCTCGCGCTCTACCTCAATGAGTGTCGTCGCATGGGCATCCAGGTGATGGCGCCCGATGTCAACGAGTCAATCGGCTACTTCGCCGCCGTCGGCACCGACATCCGTTTCGGCCTCGGCGCCGTGCGAAACGTCGGATTCAACGTGGTGGATGCGATCCGCGAGGCGCGTAAGGAAAAGGGCAGGTTCGAGTCGTTCCACGACTTCCTGGCCAAGGTTCCGATTCAGGTTGCCAACAAACGAACGATTGAATCGCTGGTGAAGGCCGGTGCGTTCGACTCGCTCGGGGCGACGCGGCGTGCGATGGTCGAGATTCACGAGTCGGCCGTCGAGTCGGCCGTCAAGATCAAACGTGACGAAGCGCATGGCAACGTCGGGTTCGACTTTGACAGCCTGTTCGACGACGAGACGCAGGCCACCGAGAAGGTGCCCGACCGTCCGGAGTGGAGCAAGAAAGAAAAGCTCGCGTTCGAACGTGACATGCTCGGGCTCTATGTCTCCGACCATCCGCTGGCCGGACTCGAGATTCCGCTCGCCAAGCACGCCAGCACGACGATCGCCGATTTGATGGCTTCTGAGGCGACGCAGGACGGCGACACGGTCACCGTTGCCGGACTGATCACCGGGGTGCAGCACCGGGTGGCCAAGAAGTCGGGCAACCAGTACGGCATGATCGATGTCGAAGACTTCAGCGGTGAGATCACCGCGATGTTCATGGGCAAGGCGTATCAAGAGTTCGCTCCTGACCTGGTCAGCGACACCATTGTCGTCGTGCGTGGTCGGGTGAGCATGCGCGATGACGGAATGAACCTGCACGCTTACAGCGTTTTTGCGCCGGAACTCGGTCAGGTCGACGAGGCCGGGCAGCTCTCGATCACCTTATTTGAAAACCGGGCGACCGAGGTGACGGTGCGGGCATTGGCTGAGGTGCTGCAGAGGCACACCGGCTCGGCTGAGTTGCGGTTGAAGCTGGTGAAGGGTGATGTGGCTCGTGTGTTCGAGTTGCCGTATCGGGTGAAGGTGAGTCCTGACCTGTTCGGTGAGCTGAAGAGTTTGCTCGGTCCGTACTGCCTGACGTGATCTGATCGAACCGAGCTGTCGACGCGAGCTATCGACGCGGTGAACCGACGTGGTCAGCGCCGAATCTCGACCATCAGCACCCAGGCATCGAGCATCGATCCGATGATCGTGAGCAGCATGCCGGCCGCGATCCAGCCGAGGCCGACGGGAGCCCCGGCGATCAGCAGCGCGGAGCCAATCAGCAACGGCAGCAGTTGCGCGAGCGTCAGCGGAATGCGTGCGATCCGATTTGCTCGCGAGCTCGCGCCGACCCTGACCACATGCCGCAACGACATCAGATGCAGGGCGGAAGCGACGAGTGTGCCCAGCAGGATCTCGATGCCGAGTGCCGTCGAGGTCTGTCCCGGGATCAGTCCGACGGCGGCAATCACGACGATGAGAACGAGTGACCCGACGGCAGCTCCTGCGCGCGCCGGCAACGTTGGACCGGCGATGATTTCTTTGATGTTGACCGAAATCGCCACCATGACCAGACCGGCTAGTGCCGCAGCGGCTCCGGCCAGCGCCACGTAGAACTCGTGCCACCCGGCGGTGAGCGCATCAGACATGCGGCCAGGCTACTGCTGCGACGTGCCGTTGCGAAGGGTGCGAGCGGGAACCATGACTCGAGAACTGGGTGCGGAGGCTCGCCGCCGAATTTCAGCGACCGGGGCTACCCTTGCAGCATGACGAAGCGACGGAGCGAGCCGGTCTATACCCTTGCGATCGGGGTCGGTCGCGCGTTGTTCGGGCTCCTGCGGGTGAAACCCCTGCCCCGCGGTCTGCAGAACCTCCCGGACACCGGCGGCGCAGTTCTTGCGATCACTCATTTCGGCTACCTCGACTTCGCGCTCACCGAATGGATGGTGTGGCATCGCAACCGTCGGCGCATCCGTTTCATGGCCAAGGAAGGAGCGTTCAAGCAGCCCATCGTCGGGAAGCTGTTGCGCGGCATGGGACACATCTCGGTCAACATGGAGCATGGTGCCGAGGCCTATGTACAGGCCGTTGCGGCCCTGCGTGCCGGCGAACTGCTCGGCGTGTTTCCCGAGGGGGGAGTGAACGCCTCATTCACGGTGCGCGAACTGAAGAGCGGCGCGATCCGGATGGCGGCCGAGTCCGGTGTGCCGGTCATTCCGATCGCCGTCTGGGGTGGTCACCGCCTGATGACGAAGAATCACAAGCCGGCCTTCAGCGAGCGTTTCACCGTTCCCGTCGCTTTTTCGGTGGGAAAGCCGATCAGCGTTGCGCCAGACGCCGACGCTCACCAGCTCACCGCAGAACTGCATGCGACGCTGCAGAACTTGGTCGACGGGCTCCAGCGGGACTACCCCGAAGACGGGACCGGCGCCTGGTGGCAGCCGGCACACCTCGGCGGAACCGCGCCGACACCTGAGCAAGCCGCCGTGGCCGAGGCCGAACGCCGCCGCCGTCGCGCCGAGGCGAAGGCGGCCAACGCGCGGAAGTGACGCGCGCGTCACTCGCGCACTCGCGCCGAGCTTGCCCGTTCCGGTCGAGTTTGAGCGGTAGACCAGGGCAACTCGACCGCACGTGTCAAGCTCGGCGAAGGAGACGCAGGGGGAGCCCGCTGGCTAGATGTACTGCCCAGCAAGGTTAGTTAACCGGCTGATGGGTGGTTGGCCTCCGATTGCGGTGTGGGGCCTGTGGTGATTGTATTCGTGGAGCCAGGCCGGCAGTGCGTTGCGGCGGGCTGATTCGCTGGCGTAGAAGCGCTTGAACGCCCAC